>JBMOMG010000023.1:0-4248 GCA_049323155.1 Actinomycetota bacterium
GGCGCCGTCGACGGCGCCCGGGGCGCTCTAGGCTGACCGGGTGAACCCCGAGCGCACCGCCTACTACGACGCCGAGGCGGCGGTGTACGACGAGAGCCGGGGCGGCCTCCACCGGGCCAGGGCCGCCGCGGAGGCGATCACCTCGCTGGTGCCGGCGCCCGGACGGCTGCTCGACGTGGCCGGGGGCACCGGGATCGTCTCGGCGGAGCTCGCCGCCAGCGGCTTCGACGTCGTCGTCACCGACCTCTCCCGCGGCATGCTCGCGGTCGCTGCGAGCCGGCTCCCCGAGCGGGTGTGCGTGGCGTCGGCGGACCGGCTCCCGGTCGCGGCCGGCTCGGTGGACGTGGTGACGATGGTGTGGCTGCTGCACCTGCTGCCGATCCCCGTGGCCGACGCCGTGCTCGGGGAGGCTGCCCGTGTGCTCCGCCCGGGCGGTCACCTCGTCAGCACGGTCGACAAGGACCTCGCACACGGCCGCGCCCGTCGTACCAACGGCGACCACGCCGAGCGGGTCACCGCGGTGCTGCACCGCGCGGGGCTGCACTTCGTCGGTCAGACCTCGTTCACCGGGCGCAGTGCATGGGGGTCGGCGCGGGCCGGCGACCCGGTGTTCCCGCTCGCGGCGTACCGCAAGGCCTAGCCGGCCGGGCGGGCCGCTGCCAGCAGCGCGGGCACCTCGGCCACGTCGTCGACGAGGTGCACCAGTCGCTCCATCAGCCGCCCGCGCGACAGCGCCTGCAGCAGCGGCCACACCGGCAGCACCTCGGTCCAGTGATGCCGTCCGACGAGCACCATGGGTGCGACCGAGGAGGCGTCGGCGTAGTAGTTCTCGCACGCGTCCTGGAACACCTCCTGCACTGTCCCCGCCGCCCCCTGGAGGAACACCACACCCGCCGTCGCGACGTGCAGCAGGATGTCCTCGCGGATCGCGTTCTTGAAGTACTTGGCGATGTCGGTCGCGAACGCGTTGGGCGGTTCGTGACCGTAGTGCCAGGTCGGGATCCCGAAGGAGCGGGTGCCCTCGGGCCAGCGGGCGAGCACCTCGAAGGCGGCGCGGGCCCAGTCCTGCACCGACGGCGTGAAGGCCGGCACGGCGGCGAGCATCGCGAGCGCCTCGTCGAGCTCGGCAGGTGACCGGTGCGAGAGGTACGCGCCGAGGTTCGCCGCCTCCATCGCACCCGGCCCTCCGCCGGTGGCCACGGTCAGCCCCTCCGCCGCGAGCGCATGGGCGAGATGTGCGGCGGCGGCATACTCGGCGCTGCCCCGGGACATCGCATGCCCACCCATGATCCCGACCAGGTCGCGGCCCTGGACCAGCCCACGGAGCGCGTCGTCGATCGCGTGGTCGTGCAACGCCTGCGCGGGGCTGATGTCGACGGAGTCCTGCTGCTGGGACCAGGCGTAGACCCGGGCGTCGAAGGTCCGCTCGTAGGAGTCCTCGAGCCCGGCGTACAGCTCGCCGGGGGCGTAAAGGCCCGCCCGGTAGGCGTCGAAGGGGACGTCGGGCACGACGGGGAAGACCAAGGCGCCGCGGGCGCGCAGCGACTCCTCGTCGGCGGGGAGCAGGCGGCAGCCGAGGAACAGTGCGCCACACGGGTCGAGCCGGCGCAGCGCGGGCCCACGCTCGCGCAGGTCGATCCCGCGCAGGTGCCAGCCGTCGATGCGCGAGGCACCGGCGACGACCCGTGCGTCGAACTCCTCCAGGCTCTCCACCTCGACGGTGCGTCCGCGTTGCTCTCTCACCCGGCCGAACCTAGCCCACACCGGTGAGGTGTGAGCCGGCCGCGTGCAGGGAACGAGTCGGGCGTGAGCCGTGCCGACGCCGAGGAGAGCCTCCCGCGCTTCGTCGTGCAACGGCACCGGGCCACCAGCGACCACTACGACCTGCGCTTCGAGATCGACGGGGTGCTGGTCAGCTGGGCCGTGCCGAAAGGCCCCACCCTCGACCCGTCCGCCCGGCGCACCGCCTTCCACGTGGAGGACCACCCGCTGGAGTACTTCGACTTCGAGGGTGTGATCCCCGGCGGTCAGTACGGCGCAGGCGACGTGATCGTGTGGGACACCGGCACCTGGCGGCCGCACGGCACCGACGATCCGCGGGCGGCGGTCGAGGCCGGAGAGCTGCACGTGGACGTCTTCGGGCACAAGCTCCGCGGCCGGTTCGCGCTGGTCCGCCGCAGCGATCCCGGTGAGCGTGAGCAGTGGCTGCTGGTGCACAAGCGCGACGAGCACGCGGTCGAGGGCTGGGACCCGGACGCCCATCCGCATTCGGTGCTCAGCGGCCGCACCAACGAGCAGGTCGCCGCCGACCCCGAGCGTGCGTGGCGGTCCGACCTGCCTGCCGACAGGGCGTCGGTGTCGCTCCGGCCCGAGGGGCCGGGCGAGGACTCGCTGGCCGAGCTCGGCGACCTGGGCGCCAACGGGACCTGGCACGTGTTCGGCCGGAGCCTGAAGGTCACCAACCTGGACAAGGAGCTGTTCCCCGGGCGTGACGGTGAGGCGCCGGTGACCAAGCGTGAACTGCTCCGCTATGCCGCCTGCATCGCTCCGGTGGTGGTGCCCTACCTGGAGGGCCGTGCGGTCAACCTGCGCCGCCACCCCAACGGGGCGCAGACGAAGGGGTTCTGGCACAAGCAGCGGCCGGCGCACGCCCCCGAGTGGGTGGGGGCGTGGGACAACCCGGACGCCGACCCGGGAGAGACGACCACCTACGCCGTGCTCGACGAGCCCGCCGCGCTGGTGTGGGCAGCGCAGTTCGGTGCGCTGGAGTGGCACGCCTGGACCTCGCGCACCGACCAGCCGCACCGCCCGACGTACGCCCTGGTCGACCTCGACCCGGGCACCAGCACGTCGTGGGAGGACGTTCTCGTGCTCGCCCGGCTGCACCGGACCGCGTTCGAGCACCTCGATGTCACGGCGTACCCGAAGGTGACCGGCAGCAGGGGGATCCAGATCTGGGTGCCGATCGAGCGGGGACCCGGCTCCGACGAGACCCGGGCGTGGGTGGAGCGGCTCTCGCGCACGGTCGGCGCGGTGGTGCCCGAGCTGCTCAGCTGGAAGTGGGAGGTGAGCTCGCGGGGAGGCAAGGCGCGGCTGGACTACACCCAGAACGCGATCAACAAGACGCTCGTCGCGCCCTACAGTCCTCGCGCCGCGGCCGGTGCCCCGGTGTCGGCACCGATCAGCTGGGACGAGCTCGACGACCCGGCTCTGCGCCCGGACGGGTTCACCGTCCGCGACGTCATGGACCGGGTCGCCGAGCGCGGCGACCTCTTCCGCGGTGTGCTCGCCGGCGACCAACGGCTGCCCGAGCTGGCCTGAGCCGCGCTTCAGAACGCCGCGGCCAGCAGCTCGGCGAACAGCGCGTGCTCGTCGACCTCCAGGCCACGGGAGACGAACCAGGTGCAGACGTTGTGGCAGTCGCGCATCAGGAAGTCCGCTCCGGTCGGGTTGCCGACGATGTCCACCGCCTGGGGCAGGTCGATGATCACCAGCCGCTCACCGGCGGCGAGGATGTTGTACGGCGACAGGTCACCGTGTGCGATCCCGTGCTCGGCGAGCACCGCCATCGCGTCGCGCAGCTGGTCGAAGTAGGAGACCAGCAGGTCGGGCTCCGGCCGGGTCTGCGCGAGCCGGGGCGCCACCTCGTCGCCGACGGTGACCAGCTCCATCAGGATCTCGGTGCCGTCGATCTGCACCGGGTAGGGGACCGGCACGCCGGCGGACCAGAGCCGCTTCATCGCCTCCCACTCCGCCCACGCCCACTGGCCGGCCGCGACCGCACGCCCGTGCGCGGTGCGCTTGGCGATCGCCCGGGCGTCGCGGGTGTTGCGGGTGCGGCGCCCCTCGGTGTAGGCGCTGCTGCGGTGGAAGGAGCGGTGCTCCTCGGACCGGTAGCGCTTGGCGGCCATCAGGACGGCAGGACCGCTGTCGTCCTCGGTGGGCACCGCACGCTCAAGAAGGAAGACGTCGGCCTCCTTGCCGGTCTTGAGAACGCCGAGGTCGGTGTCGATCGCGGCGCGGTCGGTGACCACCCAGTCGGGCACCGGCTCCGGGCCGCGGCAGAGCCGCTCGACGTCCCAGTACTGCTCCACCGCTGTGCGTGGACGCCGTCGCCGGGATGCTCGTCGGGGTCGTCGAGGGGCTGGAAGTCGAAGACGAAGAAGGGGTCAGGGTTGACGTCGTGTGACATCGCTGGGGCTGCTCCATGAGTGAGAGGGAAGGTCGGCTGCGGGCACGCCGAAGACA
>JBMOMG010000024.1:0-4220 GCA_049323155.1 Actinomycetota bacterium
TTCGGCACCTCGGTGGGGGTCCGCGACGACACGCTGCACCTCGAGCTCTGACCCCGGCCGCCACCTGTGCCGGGCGGCGGGACCATCGGCCCATGCCGTTGCCGCCGGGGGCTCCTAGCGTGGGACTGCGGGGGCATCTTGGAGGTGACCATCGTGTCCACAACCGATGTCTCGATCATCGAGGAGAGCGCTCAGAAGACCCGCCGGTGGCTCGACGAGCTGGCCGAGGAGCTGGGACGGCCCGGTGACCAGCGCTACGCCCTGCGCGTGCTCCGCGGCTTCCTCCACACCTTGAGGGACCGTCTCCCGGTGCCGGAGACGGCTGCGCTCGGCGCCCAGCTGCCCGAGTTCCTGCGCGGGGTGTTCTACGAGGGATGGCGGCCGAGCGCGACGCCGCAGCGGTACCACGACCTCGACACCTTCCTGGCACGGGTCGCGACGGACGCGAGGCTCGCCGGTGAGACCGAGGCGGCCTACTCGGTCGAGGCGGCGGCCCGGGTCCTGCGCCGGCACATCGGCGACGGCGAGCTGGCGCACGTCAGTGCCGTGCTGCCGCGCCCCCTCGCAGCCATGCTCAACGGATCCACCAAGGGAGGCATCGATGACCACGCGTAGAGGGACCGTCCCCGCAGCCGACGTCGAGGCGCAGGTCCGCGGGCCGGTCGCGCAGAACGACGTCGACTACGCGATCGCCAAGGTCGACCACGTCACGGGCTACGCGAACCATCCGGTCCTGGCCGCCCGCGTGGTGCTGACCCTCGCGCAGGACCCGGCGCTGGAGCGCCCCGCCCGCGCCGAGGCGTCGCTCGACGTCAACGGCACCCAGGTCCGTGCACACGCCATCGCCTCGGACATGAAGGGCGCCACCGACCTGCTCGAGGAGAAGCTGCGCAAGAACCTCGTGCAGTTCCAGGACCGCGAGCGCACCCGGCACCGCTGGATCGGTGAGGCGACCGAGCACCAGTGGCGCCACGGCGACCTGCCCACGGTGCGGGAGGCACACTTCCCCCGTCGACCGGAGGACCGGGAGATCGTGCGGCGCAAGACGTTCGCGCTGGCCCCGATGACCCCGGACGAGGCGGCCTACGAGATGGGTCTGCTCGGGCACGACTTCTACCTCTTCACCGACAGCGAGACGGGCCGGGACGCCGTCGTGTACGTCGACGGCGACGGGCGGTTCGGGCTGCGCGGCGAGGCGGTGCCCAGCGCCGAGAGCGCCGCCCTGGTCGAGATGACCGGCTCCGGGCCGACCCTGACGGAGAACGAGGCGGTGACCCGGCTCGACCTCAGCGGTGAGCCGTTCGTGTTCTTCATCGACCCCGACACCGGGCGCGGCCGGGTGCTCTACATCCGCTACGACGGGCACTACGGGCTGATCACCGCCGCCTGAGCAACGGTCGGTGGCACAGGTCCGAGGGGTGGTCGCGGCGGGGCCGGATGCCCCGTCGCCGGCCGCGATGAGGCAGGCTAGTTCTCGACGAGTACGGCGGCCGAGCGGTCGCCGTACGCCAGGAGAGAAGCGAAAGGCCCCGAGTTGTCCTCTGACCTGCACATCCTCGACGAGCTCGAGTGGCGCGGACTTATCGCGCACTCGACCGACCTCGACGCACTGCGCGCCGAGCTGGACGAGGGCATGGTCAAGCTCTATTGCGGGTTCGACCCCACCGCACCCAGCCTGCACATGGGCAACCTGCTGCAGATCCTGACGCTGCGTCGCTTCCAGGACGCCGGCCACAAGCCCTACGGTCTCGTCGGCGGTGCCACCGGGATGATCGGTGACCCCAAGGAGACGGGGGAGAGGCAGATGAACAGCCTCGACACCGTCAAGCAGTGGAGCGCCAACGTGCGCTCCCAGCTCGAGCGGTTCCTGGCCTTCGAGGGGAGCAACGCCGCCCAGGTCGTCAACAACTACGACTGGACCGCGGGGCTCTCCACGATCGAGTTCCTGCGCGACATCGGCAAGCACTTCCCGGTGAACAAGATGCTCGCCCGCGAGGTGGTCAAGAGCCGGCTCGAGGTCGGCATCAGCTACACCGAGTTCAGCTACGTCCTGCTCCAGTCGATGGACTACCTGAACCTGCACCGCGACTTCGGGGTCTCCCTGCAGACCGGTGGCAGCGACCAGTGGGGCAACATCACCGCGGGCGTGGACCTGATCCGGCGGGTCGAGGGCGCGCGCGTCAACGCCCTCGCGACGCCGCTGGTCACCAAGGCCGACGGCACGAAGTTCGGCAAGACCGAGTCCGGGACGGTCTGGCTCGACGCGTCGATGACGTCGCCGTACGCCTTCTACCAGTTCTGGCTCAACAGCGACGACCGGGACGTCATCGACCTGCTCAAGTACTACACCTTCCGCAGTCGCGAGGAGATCGAGGAGCTCGCGGCCCAGACCCGGGAGAAGCCGTTCCTGCGAGCCGCCCAGCGGGCACTCGCCGACGACGTGACGACCCTGGTGCACGGCGCCGAGGAGACCGAGCGCATCAGGGCCGCGTCCGCGGCGCTGTTCGGCGGCGGCGACCTCGGGGAGCTCGGCGTGGACACCCTCGGTGCTGCGCTGCGCGAGGCCGGCGTCGTCCAGGTCAAGCGGGTCGACGGGATCCCGACGATCACCGACCTGCTGGTCGAGTCGGGGCTGGCGGCGAGCAAGGGGGCAGCCCGGCGCACCATCGGCGAGGGCGGGGCCTACCTGAACAACCGCCGTGTCGAGGACCCCGAGCTCGTGCCGGGCGACGACGACCTGATCGGCGGCACCTGGCTGGTGCTGAGGCGGGGCAAGAAGCACCTGGCGGGTGTCGAGGTCGCCGAGGCCTGAGGAGGACGCGATGCAGGAGCGGTGGGCCGAACAGCTCGAGGAGCTCGCTCGTGGTGTGTTGCCCGAGCCGGTACACCGCTACATCCGGCAGGGCGCCCGCGACGGGGTGAGCGTGGCCGAGGCCGTGGCCTCCTGGGAGCGGTTCCGGTTCCTGCCCACCGTGCTGCGCGATGTGACCGAGGTCGACTGTTCGACCGAGCTGCTCGGCACCCCGGTCCGCTCGCCGTTGGCCATCGCACCGACGACGATGCAGCGCGCCGCGCACCGTGACGGCGAGGTCGCGATGGCTCGAGCTGCGGCCGCGGCCGACACGCTTCTGGTGCTCTCGAGCAACGCCGGCACCACGTTCGAGGACGTGGCCGCCACCGGGGTGAGCTGGTGGGTCCAGATGTACGTGCCCTCCGACCGGCTGGTGTGCCGACCTTTGCTGGACCGAGCCGTCGAGGCCGGAGCCTCTGCGATCGTCCTCACCGCGGACACGCCCGTGGTGGGCACCAAGTACGACGACGGCCAGGAGACCGTCTGGGACATCGCCCGCTCCGGCTGGCTGCGCGCGAACTTCGCCGAGGGGTACGGCGAGCTCCCGGGGCACGAGAAGGCGATGGACCTCGGACCCCAGGACATCGACTGGCTGCGCAAGACCACCGGGCTCCCCGTGGTGGTCAAGGGGGTCCTCCGGCCCAACGACGCCCGGCGGTGTGTCGACGCCGGCGCTGCGGCGGTGTGGGTGTCCAACCACGGAGGCCGGCAGCTCGACCGCGCGGCGGCTCCGGCCGACTGCCTCGCCGACGTGGTCGCGGCGGTCGGAGACGACGCGGAGGTGTACGTCGACGGGGGAGTCCGCAACGGGCGGCACGCCCTCACGGCGATGGCGCTGGGCGCACGGGGTGTCTTCCTCGGCAGGCCGCCGCTCTGGGCGCTCGCCGTGGACGGCGCTCACGGGGTCAGCCGGCTCCTGGACGAGCTCGCCGAGGAGCTCGTCGAAGCCATGCGCCTGGCCGGCTGCAACCACGTCGGGGCGGTCACCGAAGACCTCGTCCGGCGAGCGTGATCGGGCCCACCAGACCAGGATTTGCGTTGCTGCCAAGGGATACGTAATGTTCTTCCTGTCGCCGAGAGCGGCGGGACGCAAGGCCAGAAGGCCGGGCGCCCGGCTCCGGAGACCACTCCCTCTGACACACACCTTCTCGGGTGGTTCACGAGCGCGCCTCGAGCGCGACGAAGCCGGCCGGGAAGCTGTGGACGGGAGATCGGAGCGGGTCAGGCCGAGTTGATCGGCCGGAGCGGCTCCGGTAAGTTTGGTCAGGTTGCCCCAGGCCGAGGCTCCGTGTGATGCGGGGTTGAGGGTGGTGCGCGTGTGATGTTTGAGAACTCAACAGTGTGTTAAAAGTCGACGAATTAGTTTGTA
>JBMOMG010000025.1:0-4156 GCA_049323155.1 Actinomycetota bacterium
CCAAGGAGAACCCCGACGGCGAGGCGGTGCTGTACGGCGAACGTCGGTGGACGTGGTCACAGTGGAACGACCGGGTACGTCGTGCGGCCGGTGGGCTTCAGGCGCTCGGCGTCGGACGCGGGGACGTGGTGGCGTTCCTCGACAAGAACCACCCGGCCTGTGTCGAGATCACCCTGGCGGCCGGCTCCATCGGCGCCGCCCACGCGATCATCAACTGGCGCTCCGCGGGTGACGAGGTCGACTACGCGGTCAACGACTCGGGGGCGAAGGTGCTCTTCGTGGGCCAGGAGCTGATGCCCACGATCGAGGGGATCCGGGACCGCCTCACCGGGGTCGACACGATCATCATGGTCACCCCGGACGGGGCCGAGGGTGACGAGTACGAAGCCTGGCTGGCCGCTTCAGAGCCGCTGGAGCGTCCCGACGAGACCGCGCCGGACGACGTCTGCCTGGTGATGTACAGCTCCGGCACCACGGGCCGACCCAAGGGCGTCATGCTGACGCACCGCAACATGATCCGGCACACCGACAACGCCCACGAGGGCTGGGGCTTCGACGAGGGTGACAAGTCGCTGGTGGCGATGCCGCTGTTCCACGTCGGCGGCTCGTCGTACATCTTGTTCTCGATCTTCGACGGCGTCCCCAGCGTGATGACCCGCGACCCCGACGGTGCCTCGCTGGCCTGGGGCATCCTCAACGGCGCCAACCGCACCTTCCTGGTCCCCGCCGTACTGGCCCAGGTGCTGCAGAGTGGCCCCGACGCGGTCAAGCTGTTCGGCGCCCTGAAGAGCTACACCTACGGCGCCGCGCCGATGCCCACTCCCCTGCTGCGCGCCGCGATGGAGGCCTGGCCGGACACCGACTTCATGCAGGTCTACGGGCTGACCGAGGTGGCCGGCGTGATCACGCACCTGCTCCCCGATGCGCACCGGGACTCTGCGCACCCCGAGCGGCTGCTCTCCGCCGGCACCGTGCTGCCCGCGGCGGAGTGCCGGGTGGTCGACGTGGCGACCGGGCAGGACGTGCCGAGGGGGACGTCGGGAGAACTGTGGTTCCGGACCCCGCAGCTGATGAAGGGCTACCTCGGCAAGGACGAGGAGACCCGGAAGGTGATCACCGAGGACGGCTGGTTCCGCACCGGTGACATCGGCCGGATGGACGACGGTGGCTTCGTGTACGTCGAGGACCGGCTCAAGGACATGATCATCTCCGGCGGCGAGAACATCTACTCCCCCGAGGTCGAGCGGGTCCTCTCCGAGCACCCTGCGGTTGCCGAGGTCGCTGTGATCGGCGTCCCGGACGACCAGTGGGGCGAGGTTGTGAAGGCCGTGGTCGGACTCAAGCCCGACACGACCGCGACCTCGGAGGAGCTGATCGAGCACTGCCGTGAGCGGCTGGCCCACTTCAAGTGCCCCCGCAGCGTCGACGTCGTGCCGGCCCTTCCCCGCAACCCGACCGGCAAGATCCTCAAGAAGGACCTGAGGGCGCCGTACTGGGAGGGCCACGACCGGTCGATCGTCTGATCCGACGCCGTCGGGGCGCGTCGCACTCCCGCGCCCTGCCACCCCGCATCAGCCGCCGAGAGGACCCGGGGCTTGCGGGAGCTGCCGGTCGAGGGCCCTCAGCACCGCGGGCCGGATCAGCCTGATGAACGGCCCCGTCGCTCGCCAGTAGCGGAGGAACCGTCGACGGCTGACCTCGTCCGTCGCCGCGACCCGGGTCTCCAGGGTGAGGATGCACGCGCGAGCGCCGTACGGGGTGACCCGGGTGCTCTCGGCCATCTTGGCGAAGCCGGGCTCGGCGAACCCGGCGAAGCCGTCCGCGGTGACCGGTTCGGCCGGCTCGCCGCCGGTGCCGCGCCACGGCTTGGTCACGGTGCCGTACACGAGCTGGGCGCCGGGACGCTCCCCGAGCAGGATCCAGCCGTGGGCCGGCAGGTCGCGAACCCGGAACGTCGGCGGCTCGGGGGCCACGGTCTCGCCACGGCGCCGCGCCCTGGCATCGGCGACACGAGCCGGCAGAGCACGCGCACCGATCAGCACGCGGGCAAGTGGAAGCTGGTACAGGTCGAAGGTGACGGCGGCCTCGAACACCTCCTCAGGTGCGGCGCGGAACACCTGCGACACCGCCACGACGTGGTCGTAGGTGGGAAGGAACTCGTCCAGCAGCAAGGTCTCTGTCATGTCGCCTCCGACCTCCGGTGCCCTCGCTGTCGATTGTCCTCCGACCTCGCCGATGACGGGGCCGATCGGGCCGGACGTCGGGAGTGACCGGTCAGCACTCAGGCGCCGTGCAGCAGCACCAGCTCGGCGAGGTCGACCTCCAGCGGCGACACCCACACCTCGTCCACGACCGGCACGAAGTCCTCCTCGCGCTCTCGGGGATGGTCGGCTGGTGCCACCAGTGGGCCGGACTTCGGCTCCTTGCCCAGCGGCTGCGTGCCGGAGTGGTCGACCCGGAACCAGTACCCATGGGGAGAGCGCCACAGGAACACACCCGGAGCGGGTTGTCGCAGGCTCCAACGGCCGTGAGTCTTCACGCGGTGTGGGAAGCGGGCCAGCAGACCCAGGTTGCCGAGGTGCGTCTGCCCCGGAGGACCGCCCCTGGCCCGGGGGACGTACGGCTCGGTGTGGTCGGTGTCCTTCGCGCGCGACATGTTGGTCCCCCAGGGCGAGACGCACGCCGGGTTGCGCAGGAACAGCGCCTCGTCGGTCTCCGCGGGCACCTCGTAACCGTCGACCGGTCGCTGCCCGGCCACGTCGAGAACTCGGACCGGCCGGACCAGACAGCCGCGGAGGAAGTCCTGCACCTGGGTAGCGGTGATCGCGCCGACACCCTCCATCCTGGCCACGCCGTGACCAGTGCGGATCGTGTCCTCGCTGGCATGGATGTAGAGCACGGCCGGAGGCAGCAGCTTCTTCGGGTCGACCCGACCCAGCACGTCGAGCGCGCCTCGGCGGAGGTCGAGACCGCGGGCGGGCTTCACGAACGGGATCGGGTCACCGGCCACGGCCCGCTCACCGCGGCAGGTCGGACACCGCGGCGTCCTCGGTTCGGCTCCCCCGGCTTCCGCAGGTTCTCCTTCGCCGTTGTCCCCGTCGTCCGCTGCGTCACCGGCGTCCGCTGCGTCACCGGCGTCCGCACCACCGGCGTCGGCACCATCCTCGGGAAGGTCGTCGCCCTCATCATCGGCGCTACAGCGGCCACCAGCCTCAGCCGCTGCGGCGGCGGACTCCTCGAGCAGCACGAGTGCCCGTGCCGGGTTGGCGAGGATCCCGATCGCCTTGGACCGCCGGACGTCCACCGGATCCGTGTCGCCGCGCTCGAGCAGGACCGTGGCGATCCGGTCCACCATCGCCACGAAGAAGATCACGTCGCCTGCGGTCGCCCGCGCCACCAGGATCTTCAGACCGTGCTCGGTGGACTGACCGGTGCGCACGAACCGCGCCAACGCGGCCGCCTCCGCCCTCGCCTCGGCTGCCTCCGGGTCGGCCTCGACGATCCGGCCGCGCACCAGCTCCTCGAACCGGGACCACGGCAGCGCCGCCAGGTAGGGCGTCGTGGCCGCGTCGACGGCCCGGGCCTGGTCGAGGTCGAGGCCGGCCTCGGCACACAACCGGGCCACGGCGCGCGCCTGCCACACGCGCGCCCGCTGCCCGGCCACCTCCTGCCACAGCAGGGGATGGCGGTGCCGCACGTTGACGGCGTCGCGCAGGAAGCACGCCGCGGCGGCGTAGCCCATGCCGAACTGGGCGCCCAGCTCCATCGCCGCGAACTCGGCGACCAGCGGAGTCCCATGCGCGCCCGCCCGCTTCGCGCGCTCCATGCCCGGGCGGGGTCGAGCGCCCGTTCGGCGCCGCTCCTCCGCCAACGCCTCACCCGAGTGCAGGTCGGCCCAGTGCGCGGCCAGCGCGAACCGCGCCGCCTCCGCAGCGACCATGTCCGCATGGACGCGCTCGGCCTCAGCCAGGACGCCCTCGGCGTCCAGCCCGGTCAGCGCGTCCATCCCGTCCATGCATCCGAACATACGTCCTGCATCTCTGCTTGAGTGCAGTAGCCTCGGTGGCTGTGGAGAATCAGCGCCCGGTCGGCGGTGTGGACTACCCGCGCACGTTCCAGGAGTTCAAGCAGTGGTTCCCCGACGACGCCGCATGCA
>JBMOMG010000026.1:0-52999 GCA_049323155.1 Actinomycetota bacterium
GGAGCGCGTCGGTTGAGTCCGCCCAGCTGCATGTTCGACGGCACGGTTCAGCCGGGCGCGTGTGCCCCGAGCGATGCGGCCAGCAGGTCGGCGGTGCGGTCGAGCCAGTCCGGCCGCGGGGTGCCGTAGCGCACCAGCTCGGCCAGGTACGCACCGAGCACGAGGTTGACGGTCAGGTCGGCGTCCACGTAGGACGCGAGCCGGCCCTGCCCGACGTCGTCGCGGATCTGCTCGTGGATCGGCTCGAGCGCCGACTGCAGGGCCCCGCGCAGGGCCGCGCTGAAGTCGGGGTCGTTGTCGGCCACCACCGCGGCGACGCCCCCACGGCCGATGCTGCCCGCGAGGACCTCCTGGGTCCGGGCGAGCACCCAGGCGAGCTTGTCCCGGACCGACGCTCCCTGCGGCGGCTCACCGCGCTCGACTGCAGGCTGCAGCGCGGCCTGCAGCAGGTCGCTCCTGTCGCGGTAGCGCCGGTAGATCGTGGTCCGTGCGATGCCGGAGCGTGCCGCGACCGAGGCCACGTTGACGGCCTCCGGTCCCTGCTCGCGGATCAGCGCCAAGGTCGCGGCGACGATCCGCTCGTCGGTCTCGGCGCGACGCGGTCGGCCACGCACGCTGTCGCCCTGTCCACTCATTGGTCGTCTCCGCTCGGTTGGAGCTCCCGAATCTTTTCGCTACAGTGACTGTAGCGCAAGACGGTCGTACTCGGCGGCCGCCTTCCGCCGGGAAGGAAGGAAGCATGATGAGCCCGTATCTGGCAATGGCCATGCTCGGCGCGTTCGCCCTGGTGATCGGGGCGGTGGTCTTCGGCGGGACCCTGATCGCCTACGCGCTGGAGAGGCGCGCCGCGGAGCAGTCGGCCAGCGCGTCGGACCGCAGCGTCGACACTCCAGGCCCCGAGCAGCAGGAGGCACCGCTGCGCCGCGCTGCGTGAGCGACACCGCTCAGAGCAGATCGGCGTGGTTCAGTCGTGGACGGTCTTGCCGTCGACGCGCCGCCACTGCCGTTCCTCGTCAGTCGGCATCGGAGCCGGCCTGCGCGGGGTTGGTGGACTCCCCCGCTGCGTGGGCGCCGGTCTCGGCGCCGGTCCGCGCGCCGAGGATCTCGCCGAGCTGGGCGGCGTGCAGCCGCTTGAACTTGCGTTGCTGGGCGCGGGTGCGGTCCAGCACCGCGACCTCCAGGTCACCCGCGGCGATCACCCGTGGCTCACCGTCGCCCTGTCCGCGGCCGAGTGCCTCGACGGCCACCCGGACCGCATCCTCCAGCGCGGCACCCTCGCGGTAGTGCTCGCGCAGCTGTGCGGCCACGGCGTCCGCGTTGCCGCCCATGACGGCGAACCCGTGCTCGTCGGCGACCTGACCGTCGTAGGTCAGCCGGTAGATCTGGTCCTGCTCGGGCGTGTCGGCGACCTCGGCGACGAAGATCTCGACCTCGTAGGGCTTCTCGCCGCCGCTGGAGAAGATCGTGCCCAGGGTCTGCGCGTAGGCGTTGGCCAGGCCCCGCCCGGTCACGTCACGCCGGTCGTAGGCGTAACCGCGCATGTCGGCGAGCCGGACGCCGGCGATCCGGAGGTTCTCGAACTCGTTGTAGCGCCCGACGGCGGCGAACGCGATCCGGTCGTAGATCTCGCTGACCTTGTGCAGGGCCTGCGAGGGGTTCTCGGAGACGAACACGATGCCGTCGGCGTACTGAACGACGACGACGCTGCGGCCCCGGGCGATGCCCTTGCGCGCGAAGTCCGCCCGGTCCTTCATCAGCTGCTCGGGCGAGACGTAGAACGGCATGCTCATGGTGTGTTCCTTGGACTAGGGATCTCGACGGGCTCGATCGGCGGGACTCTCATCAGCGGGTCTGGCTCATGACCGTCACGTCAGCGGCGCGGCGGGTCCGTCCGGCCGGATCATCCGAGCGTTGATCACGCGGTCGGCGATGGCCGCGACCTCCTCGTCGGAGAGCCGCCGGTACCCGTCGGCGGTGATCTGTCCGACCACCGGGAAGATCCGCCGGGTGAGGTCCGGTCCGCCTGTGGCCGAGTCGTCGTCCGCGGCGTCGTACAGCGCCTGGACGACTGCGGTGACGCAGCCGTCGGCGTCGAGCCCGTCGCGGTAGAGCTTCTTCAGCGACCCGCGCGCGAACAGCGAGCCGGACCCGACGGCGTGGAAGTCGGTCTCCTCGTAGCGGCCGCCGGTGACGTCGTAGGAGAAGATCCGTCCGTGGCCGGACTCCAGGTCGTAGCCGGCGAAGAGGGGTACGACGGCCAGCCCCTGCATCGCCATGCCGAGGTTGGAGCGGATCAGTGCCGCGAGCCGGTTCGCCTTGCCGTCCATCGACAGCGTCGAGCCCTCGATCTTCTCGTAGTGCTCCAGCTCGGTCTGGAACAACCGGACCAGCTCCACGGCCAGTCCGGCGCTGCCGGCGATGCCCACGGCGGAGAACTCGTCGGCCGGGAAGACCTTCTCGATGTCGCGCTGGGCGATGATGTTGCCCATCGTCGCGCGGCGGTCGCCGGCCATCACGACACCGCCGTCGAAGGTGGCCGCGACGATGGTGGTGCCGTGCGGAGCCAGCTCGGCGGCGCTGCCGGCCGGAAGGCTCCGGTTCGCCGGGAGCAGCTCGGGCGCCTGTTGGCCCAGGAACTCCGCGAAGGAGGAGGACCCGGGCGCCAGGTAGGCGGAGGGCAGGCGGGCGTCGACCTGTCGTGGGTGACTCATGTTGTGGCTACTCTCCACCCTTCTGGATGAACGACTTCACGAAGTCCTCGGCGTTCGACTCGAGCACGTCGTCGATCTCGTCGAGGATCGCGTCGATGTCCTCGTCGAGCTGCTCCTTGCGCTCGGCGACGTCCTCGCTGGGCGCGACCTCGGCCGTGTCCTCCGATGTCGAGGACTTCTTCGGCTGCTTCTGCTCCTGTGCCATGGCGATCCTCCTCTGCTCGGGGGGCGACACCGCCCCGGCAAGGACGACCCTACCCAGTCAGGGCGGCGAACAAGGTCTCAGCAGTGTCACAACGGTCCAGAAGGTCACCGACGTGGTTGCGCGTGCCGCGCAGCGGGTCGATCGTCGGCACCCGCTGCAGTGACTCGCGGCCGGGCAGGTCGAAGATCACCGAGTCCCACGAGGCGGCCGCGATCTGGTCGGCATACTTCTCCAGGCAGCGTCCCCGGAAGTAGGCGCGGGTGTCCTCGGGCGGCCGGTGCATGGCCGAGGTGATCTCCTCGTCGGTGAGCAGGCGGTCGATCCGGTCCAGGTTCACCAGCCGGTGGTACAGCCCCTTGTCGGGCCGGATGTCGGAGTACTGCAGGTCCACCAGGTGCAGCTTCGCGTCGTCCCAGTCCAGGCCGTCGCGGTCGCGGTAGGAGTTGAGCAGCTTCAGCTTGGCGACCCAGTCCAGCTCACGGGCGCAGAGCATCGGATCGGTCTCGAGCCGGGTCAGCACCGACTCCCAGCGCGCGAGCACGTCGAGGGTCTGTGGGTCGGCGTCGCTGCCCTGCCTGTCCTCGACGTACTTCCGAGCGAGGTCCAGGTACTCCATCTGCAGCTGTACGGCGGTCAGCGTGCGCCCGTCGTGGAGGGTCAGCAGGTGCGTGAGCGACGGGTCGTGGGAGACCGCCCGCAGCGACCGCACCGGCTGCTCGACGGTCAGCTCGCGGCTGATGAACCCGTCCTCGATCATGGCCAGGACCAGGGCCGTCGTGCCGACCTTGAGGTAGGCGGAGATCTCGGAGAGGTTCGCGTCGCCGATGATCACGTGCAGGCGGCGGTACTTGTCGGGGTCTGCGTGCGGCTCGTCGCGGGTGTTGATGATCGGACGCTTCAGCGTGGTCTCGAGCCCGACCTCGACCTCGAAGTAGTCAGCGCGCTGGCTGACCTGGAAGCCGTGGTCGCGCCCGTCCTGGCCGATCCCGACCCGTCCCGCGCCGGTCACCACCTGACGGCTGACGAAGAAGGGGGTGAGATGCCGCACGATGTCGCCGAAGGGGGTCCGCCGGCTCATCAGGTAGTTCTCGTGAGCGCCGTACGAGGCGCCCTTGTTGTCGGTGTTGTTCTTGTAGAGCAGGATCGCCGGCGCCCCGGGCACCGCGGCCGCGAACCGAGCGGCGTCGAGCATGACCTGCTCCCCCGCCTTGTCCCACAGCACGACGTCGCGCGGGTTGGTGCACTCCGGGGTGGAGTACTCCGGGTGTGCGTGGTCGACGTACAGCCGGGCGCCGTTGGTCAGGATCACGTTGGCCAGACCGAGGTCCTCGTCGGTCAGCTGCGAGGCGTCGGCGGCCTCTCGGGACATGTCGAAGCCGCGGGCGTCGCGCAGCGGCGACTCCTCCTCGAAGTCCCAGCGTGCCCGGCGGGCACGCAGCTTGGAGCCCGCGTAGGCGTTGACCACCTGGGAGGACGCCACCATGGGGTTGGCGGAGGGCTGGCCGGCGACCGAGATGCCGAACTCCGTCTCGGTGCCCATCACGCGTCGGACGCTCATGTTCTGAGCCTACGCGGGCACTCCGACACGTAGGATCGAAGGTGCATCCGATCTCCTCCGCCGGACCCTTGGAGGACATGATGGCGACCGAACACCAGCCGGCGATCACAGCGCAGGAGATCCTGGATGCGCTCGGCCGCGCGGTGGTCGTGGCCGACATGAGCGGGGTCGTGATCGCCTGGAACCCGGCCGCGGAGCAGCTCTTCGAGTGGACGGCGCAGGAGGCGGTGGGCCGCAAGGCGAGCGAGCTCACCATGCCGAACCTGTCCGAGACTCGCGCCGAGGACATCGCGCGGGCCCTGAAGGACGGCACGACCTGGTCGGGCGCGGTGCCGGTACGTCGCAAGGACGGCACGGTCTTCACGGCGCTGGGAAGCATCCGCGGGATCTACCGCGACGGCGCGCTGGTCGCCGTGGCGGGCACCACCACCAACCTGGGAAAGGTGCTCGAGCCCCTGCTGGAGAGGTCCACCGACGCGGCCCTCGTGCTGCGCTCGGACGCGGTGATCACCTACGCCAGCCCGGCCGTCGAGCAGCTGTTCGGGTGGACCGAGTCGGTCGTCGGCACGAGCATCCTGCCCCTCCTGCACCCCGACGAGCGACCCGCGCTGGCCACGTTCATGGAGGAGGTGGTCGCGCATCCCGGCGCGCACCCGGCGCTCGAGATCCGGCTGTTGACCGAGACCGGCTGGGTCTGGGCGGAGGCCGCGGTGACGAACCTCCTCGACGACCCCGACGTCCGGGGTGTCATCTGCAACCTGCGGTGCAGCGTCCGGCGCGAGGCCCACGAGACAGCCGAGCGCCAGGTGGCGCAGCTGACCACCGCGTTGCGGTCACGCGTGCTGATCGAGCAGGCGAAAGGGTTCCTGGCGGCTCGTCACGGGGTGACCCCCGACGCGGCCTTCACAGCACTCCGCAAGTACGCTCGCAGCAACCACCTGGTCATCCACGAGGTGTCGAGACAGGTCGTCGAGGGTGAGCTCACGCTCCCGATGTAGTCCGCGCGGGTGACGGCCGGTGAAGGCCATATGCGGACATTCCGGGCGCAATCGTGCCGGGCTCCGCCTCGTCTTCGACGTCGGGCCAACGATTTGGTTGCAGCGGCCGGGACGCCTGCTTACCGTCTTCCTGTTCGCTCTCCCGCATCCGGGAGAAGCCACCCCAGACTCCGGTGGCACACTAGATGTTCCTCCGGAGGTTGTCCTCGATGACGACTCTTGCTGCGGCACATTCCCGGCCCCGCCAGCGCAGCCGCGCCGACCAGGCTTGCGCGGTGCTCCTGAAGGTGGCCATGGCCGACGGCTGGCAGGCCGAGACCGCCGCTCGCACCCTCCTCGACGAGATCCACGAGGACCCCCGACTGCTGCGGATCCTGCGCGCACGGGTGTCGCGGGCGATGCTGCTGCGACCCACCGCGATCGCGAACCGCGCCGCCGCCACGCTCGAGTGCGCCGTCGCCCTGCCGCTGGCCAGGTGCGCATGAGCACCGTGCCGGCCGTGCTGGAGCCGCAGGCGCTGCTCGTGGAGCAGGCCAAGGGCGCACTGATGTTCCGCTACGGCATCACCTCCTACGAAGCGCTGGGCGTCCTGCTGCGCTGGTCCCGGGAGAGCGGAGCCGGGCTCACCGAGCTGTCGCGCGCGCTGACCCATGGCGTCTGCCAGGGCCGCGCCACCTTCGGCATGGCCGGCCCCTGGCTGGTCCGCTGGGTGGAGCAGCGCCTTCGCAACGATCTCGTCGATGACCAGGACGCGCCTGTAGGTCAGTTACGCACGCTGCAGGCGCAGTAGCCGGGGGGATGCCGAAGGGGGCGGGACCAGCCAGGTCCCGCCCCCTTCGTCGCGTCCGCGGTCTCTGTGGATCAGAGGTACTGTCCGGTGTTCGACACGGTGTCGATGGACCGGCCGGGCTCGGTGCCCTGCTTGCCGGTGATGAGCGTGCGGATGAACACGATCCGCTCGCCCTTCTTGCCCGAGATCCGCGCCCAGTCGTCCGGGTTCGTGGTGTTGGGCAGGTCCTCGTTCTCCTTGAACTCGTCCACGCAGGCCTGGAGCAGGTGCTGCACCCGCAGACCCTTCTGGTCGTTGTCCAAGAGGTCCTTGATCGCCATCTTCTTGGCCCGGTCGACGATGTTCTGGATCATCGCGCCGGAGTTGAAGTCCTTGAAGTACAGGACCTCCTTGTCGCCGTTGGCGTAGGTGACCTCGAGGAAGCGGTTCTCCTCGGTCTCGTCGTACATCCGCTCGACCGTCGCCCGGATCATCCCGCCGACGCACGCCTCGCGGTCCCCGCCGAACTCGGCGAGGTCGTCGGCGTGGAGCGGGAGCTCGGGGGTGAGGTACTTGGAGAAGATGTCGCGGGCGGACTCGGCGTCGGGGCGCTCGATCTTGATCTTCACGTCCAGCCGGCCCGGCCGCAGGATCGCCGGGTCGATCATGTCCTCGCGGTTGGAGGCGCCGATCACGATGACGTTCTCGAGCCCCTCCACACCGTCGATCTCCGACAACAGCTGCGGCACGATGGTGTTCTCGACGTCGGAGGAGACGCCGGACCCGCGGGTGCGGAACAGGGAGTCCATCTCGTCGAAGAACACGATGACCGGCGTCCCGCCGCTCGCCTTCTCCCGGGCCCGCTGGAAGACCAGGCGGATGTGCCGCTCGGTCTCGCCGACGTACTTGTTGAGCAGCTCGGGGCCCTTGATGTTCAGGAAGTAGGACTTGCCCTCCTGGCCGGTCTTGGCAGCCACCTTCTTGGCCAACGAGTTGGCCACGGCCTTGGCGATCAGCGTCTTGCCGCATCCGGGCGGACCGTAGAGGAGCACGCCCTTCGGCGGCTTGAGCTGGTGCTCCTTGAAGAGGTCGGGGTAGAGGTACGGCAGCTCCACCGCGTCGCGGATCTGGTCGATCTGACCCTTCAGACCACCGATGTTCTCGTAGTCGATGTCGGGGACCTCTTCGAGAACGAGCTCCTCGACCTCGGACTTGGGCACCCGCTCGTAGACGTAGCCGGAGCGTGCGTCGAGCAGCAACGAGTCCCCGGCCCGCAGGGTGAGGTCGCGCAGTGGCTCGGCGATCCGCACCACCCGCTCCTCGTCGGCGTTGGCGATGACCAGGACCCGGTCGCCGTCGGCGAGGATCTCCTTGAGCATGACGACCTCGCCGACCTCTTCGTAGTCGAGGGCGGCGACGACGTTGAGGGCCTCGTTGAGCATGACCTCCTGCCCGCGGCGGAGCTCGTCGAGCTCGACGGTCGGGCTGACGTTCACGCGGAGCTTGCGGCCCCCGGTGAACACGTCGACGGTGTCGTCGTCGTTGCGGCTCAGGAAGGTGCCGAAACCGGCGGGCGGCTGCGCGAGCCGGTCGACCTCCTCCTTGAGCGTCATGATCTGGTCGCGCGCCTCACGGAGCGTCTGGGCGAGACGTTCGTTCTGCGCGGTGACCGCGGCCAGCGAGCGCTGGGTGTCGGCCAGCCGCTGCTCGATCGCGCGCGAGTGCCCGGGGGACTCCGCGAGCCGGCGGCGGAGGTCGGCGACCTCCTCCTCGAGGAAGCTCACCTGCGCCTTCAGCTCCTCGGGCGAGCGCGCCGGCCAACGGCCCGAACCACTGTCTGATGCTGACAAGCCCATCACCTCCGGGAGCATGGCCTTCGAATTGCGACCCTACCCGTGGTGACAAGTTTGTGAAGAGGATATCGGCGGAGTGTCTTTACCTTTGCCGGATCCGTCGGTGGCTCAGGCGTCGAACGGCTCCTCGACCACCGTCGGCGGCAGGCCCGAGGGCCGCGGGCCCTGGTAGTCGGTGCCGTAGGCCCCCGGGGCCGGGCGGCGCTTCTTGGCCGGTGCCTTCTCCCCTGGTGCCATCCGCCGCGCGGTGACCAGGAAGCCGGTGTGGCCGATCATCTTGTGTCCCGGTCGGATCGCCAGGCCCTCCACGTGCCAGTCGCGCACCAGCGTCTCCCACGGCTGGGGCTCGGTGAACCCGCCGTGGGCGCGTAGGGTTTCCACGACCCGGCCGAGCTGCGTCGTGGTGGCCACGTACGCACACACGAGTCCGCCCGGCGTCAGTGCATCGGCGACGACGTCGACACACTCCCAGGGCGCGAGCATGTCGAGGACCACCCGGTCCACCGAGCCGGGGCTCTCCCCCGCCGGCAGTGCCTCCACGAGGTCTCCCACGGTCAGCCGCCAGGCAGGGTGCTGACCGCTGAAGAACTGGGTGACGTTCTTGCGGGCCACCTCGGCGAACTCCTCGCGGCGTTCGTACGACGACACGACGCCGTGCGGGCCCACCGCCCTGAGGAGCGAGCACGTGAGCGCGCCGGAGCCGGCCCCGGCTTCGACGACCCGGGCCCCGGGGAAGATGTCGGCCATGGCGACGATCTGGGCGGCGTCCTTCGGATAGACCACGGCCGCACCCCGAGGCATGGACACCACGAACTCGTTGAGCAGGGGCCGGAAGACGAGGTACTCGCCTCCGGCGGACGAGGTGATGCTGAAGCCCTCGGGCCGGCCGATCAGGTCGTCGTGGTCCAGCGAGCCGCGGTTGGTGAAGAACTTCTTGCCGGCCTCGAGGCAGATGTTGTGGCGACGGCCCTTGGTGTCGGTCAGGCGGACCCACTCCCCCTCGCGCAGGGGACCCCGGTGGACCCCCGACCAGGTCTCGGGGGCGACGTCGTCGGTGGGCAGGGCAGCGTCGTCCGAGGCGGGGTGGGAAGGCATGGGCAGCAGGATATCGGGGCTCAGCGCGTGGCCGCGAAGGCGCGGTCGACGTCGTCGCTGACCAGGACGCCGTACACACTGCCGTCGGGCTCGACGAGGAGGTACTCGGTGGCCGGGGTGCGCTGCATCGCGCGCACGAGCGGCTCGCCGCCGAGGTCGGCGGACAGCAGGAGCCCCGGCTCGAGGGTCCGTGAGATCGCCTCCACGCCCAGCCAGGGCCGGCGCTCCTCGGGGGTGGCGAGCAGGGCGGCCTCGTTCACGATCCCGCCGGGACGACCGTCCCTGTCGAGCACCACGATGCTGCCCGCCTGCTGCTCCTGCGCCCGGCGTACCGCCTCGGAGACCGGGAGGTCGTGCGGCACCGCCACCGCGCGCCGGGCGAGCGTGCGCGCCTGAAGGGCGGGCAGCTTGCGCCGCACCTTCGCCGACATGATGGCCGCCGACGCGCCGCCCCAGAGGAAGGTCGCGATCACGAACGCGAGCAGGTAGTCGATGAGGTCCGGCGGCCGGTTGAAGAGCACCGGCTGCAGCAGGGGGTAGAGGAGCACCAGGGCGGCGACCACCCGTCCCGCCCAGCCGGCGACGATCGTGCCCTGGTGGGGGCTGCGGGTGAGCTTCCAGACCGCGGCGCGCAGCACGCGCCCACCGTCGAGGGGCAGGCCGGGGACGAGGTTGAGGATCCCGACGAGGAGGTTCGCACCGGCGAGGGCCTGCACCGCCATGAGCAGCAGGCCACCAGGAGTGACGAAGGCGAGCGCGAAGAAGACCATGCCGACGGCGATCGAGGTCAGCGGCCCGACCACGGACACCCCGAACTCGCGGCCGGGGGTGTCCGGCTCGCCCTCGATCTCGGTGACACCACCGAGGAAGTGCAGGGTGATCGACCGGACCGGCAGCCCGTAGTGCTTGGCCATCAGCGCGTGCGACATCTCGTGCAGCAGGACCGAGAGGTAGAGCAGCACGGCGAACGCGAGCCCCGCGACGTAGCGCCAGCCGCCCAGACCGGGCTGGACCTCCTCCACCCGTGGTGCGAGGAGTACGGCGATCAGCAGCGCGACCAGGAGCCAGGACGAGCGGACCAGCACGTCGACGCCACCGATCTGCCCGATCCGCCACGTGCCGGGGGGCTGTCTCCGCGCGGGCGGGCTGCCGGGGCTCTGCGTCTGCTGGCTCACGGCTCCAGGCTATCGAGCCGGCACCACCTTGGTCCCTCCACCGAAATGTCGGCGGGCTCGCCTAGTGTTCTGGCCATGACGCAGGACGTGGAGACCAGGACCGTGGTTGACGGCATCGACGTCGTCGGCTCGCTGTCGCCGAGCCGGGCCGGCGACTTCATGACCTGTCCCCTGCTCTACCGGTTCCGCACCGTCGACCGGCTGCCCGAGCCGCCCTCTCCCGAAGCCGTGCGCGGCACCGTCGTGCACAAGGTCCTCGAGGACCTGTTCGACCTGCCCGCACCGCATCGCACCCCCGAGCGGGCCGGCGCCCTGGTCCAGCCGGCCTGGGAGGCGGTGCTCGAGGCCGAGCCGGGGATCGCGGAGGTGTTCGCCGCCGACGGGCCCGAGATCGGTCCCTGGCTCGCCTCGTGCCGCGAGTCGCTCGACCGCTACTTCGCGCTGGAGGACCCCACCCGGCTCGAGCCGGCGGAGCGGGAGCTGTACGTCGAGACCCTGTTGGACTCCAAGCTGCTGCTCCGCGGGTTCATCGACCGCGTGGACGTCGCGCCGACCGGCGAGATCCGGGTCGTCGACTACAAGACCGGCAAGGCCCCGCACCCGGCGTTCGAGGCCAAGGCACTGTTCCAGATGAAGTTCTACGCGCTGGTGCTCTGGCGCACCAGGGGCGTCGTGCCGGCAATGCTCCAGCTGATCTACCTCGGGAGCGGCGAGCTCCTGCGCTACACCCCGGACGAGGCCGACCTGCGTGCCACTGAGCGCAAGCTCGAGGCGCTGTGGAAGGCGATCGACCGCGCGCACGAGTCCGGTGACTGGCGGCCCCGGCGCAGCGCGCTCTGCGGTTGGTGTGCCCACCAGGCGCTGTGCCCGGAGTTCGGAGGCACACCACCGGGCCTGCCCACGTCGGACTCGTCGGCCGCGACGACCCTCGAGCTCAGTCGAAGCTGAGTCCGGACTCCGCCGGCGTGGTCTCGTGCGGGGCGATCTTGCCCGCCTCGATCTCCTCGGCCCAGTGGCACGCCACCCGGTGGCCCGGCCGCAGCTCGCGCAGGGCAGGCCGCTCCGTGTCGCAGCGGGTCTCCTGGCGGAACGGGCACCGGGTGTGGAACCGGCAGCCCGACGGCGGATCCGAGGGGGACGGCAGGTCACCCGTCAACAGGATGCGTTCGCGGGAGGCCTCGACGACCGGGTCCGGCACGGGGACCGCGGACATCAACGCCTTCGTGTACGGGTGCAGCGGGTGGTCGTAGAGCTCCTCGGAGGCCGCCTGCTCGACGATGCCACCGAGGTACATCACGGCGACCTCGTCGGACACGTGCCGCACCACAGCCAGGTCGTGGGCGATCACGAGGTAGGTGAGCCCGAGCTCGTCCTGGAGCTGCTCGAGCAGGTTCAGCACCTGCGCCTGGATCGACACGTCGAGAGCCGAGACTGGCTCGTCGGCGATGACGAAGGCCGGCTCCATCGCGATCGCCCGGGCGATCCCGATCCGCTGCCGCTGACCGCCGGAGAACTCGTGGGGGTACTTCCTGGCGGCCGACGCGGGCAGGCCGACCTTCTCCAGCAGCTCGCGCACCTTCGTCTCGGCGTCGAACTCGATCCCGTGCGCACGCAGCGGCTCGGTGAGGATGGTCTCGATGCTCTGCCGGGGGTTGAGACTGGCGAGGGGATCCTGGAACACCATCTGCATGTTCTGTCGCTGGCGTCGCAGGTCCTCGCCCTTCAGGGTCGCCACGTCGACCCCGTCGATCCACACGCTTCCCTCGGTGACGGGAACCAGCCGGAGCAGGGCCCGGCCCAACGTCGACTTGCCGCAGCCCGACTCCCCGACCAGGCCCAGCGTGGTGCCTCGCTTGATCTCGAGGTCCACCCCGTCGACGGCGTAGACGTACCCGGTGGTCCGCCCGAGGAGGGCACCCCCTCGGATCGGGAAGTGGACCTTGAGCCCCCGCACCGAGACGAGGACGTCGTCGGCGGGCTCGTCGCCGGCGCTGGTGGTCTCGGCGTTCTGCACGGTCACGAGGTCCCGGCCTCCGCTCGGTCGTCTTCGGTCAGGGGGTTGAAGCACCGCAGGTCACGGTCTCCCGCGGGCAGCAGCTGCGGGGTCTCCTCGGTGCACTGGTCCACGCGGTTGCGGCACCGGGGCGCGAACGCGCAGCCTCGCGACCAGGGCAGGACGTTGGTGGGAGACCCGGGGATCGGGCGCAACGGGGCACCGCGCGGCGTGTCGAGCCGCGGGACGCTCTCGAGCAGTCCCCCGGTGTAGGGGTGTCGGGGGCGTCCGAAGAGGGCGCGTCTGTCGGCGGACTCCACGATCCGTCCGGAGTACATGACGTTCACCTTGTCGCACAGGCCGGCGACGACACCGAGGTCGTGGGTGATCATCAGCAGCGCGGCACCGGTGTCGGCGACGAGCTCCTTGAGCAGCTCGAGGATCTGGGCCTGGATGGTCACGTCGAGCGCCGTGGTCGGCTCATCGGCGATGAGCAGGCGCGGCTCGCAGGCCAGGGCGATCGCGATGAGCATCCGCTGGCGCATGCCGCCGGAGAGCTGGTGGGGGTACTCCTTCAGGCGTCGTTGCGGGTCGGGGATGCCGACCTTCACGAGGAGGTCACCTGCGCGCGTCATCGCATCGGACTTGCTCATGTCGAAGTGCCGACGGAGCACCTCGGTGACCTGGGTGCCGATCGGCACGACCGGGTTCAGCGAGGTCATCGGGTCCTGGAAGACCATCGCGATGTCGCGGCCGCGCAGGGCCGACATCTTCCGGGTCGACCAGTCCAGGATGTTCTCGCCCGCGTAGCGGACCTCACCGGCGGTGCGCACGCCACGCTTGGGCAGCAGCCCCATGATCGCCAGCGAGGTGACCGACTTGCCGCTGCCGGACTCGCCCACCAACCCGATGTGCTCACCGGGTCGGATGTCGAAGGAGACCTCGTCCACGGCGCGGACCTCACGCTGGCCGCGGAGGCCGAAGGTGACCGCCAGGTCCCGCACCGACAGCAGCGTGCCGTCGTCGTTGAGCACGCCTCGTGCGGCGGGTGTCTCACCCGGTCGGGAGTCGCCGAGGAAGTCAACGGTCATGGTCATCGCCTCGTTCGGGGGTCGAGGGCCTCACGGAGTGCCTCACCGAAGAGGGTGAAGCCGAGCGCGGTGATCGCGATGGCTCCACCGGGAAGCAGTGCGAGCTGGGGGGCGGCCTCGAAGCGGTCCTGTGCCGCCACGAGCATCCGGCCCCACTCGGCGATCGCCGGGTCGGACTCGCCGAGGCCGAGGAAGGACAGGGCGGCGACCTCGATGATGGCGGTGGCCAGGTTCAGGGTCGCCTGCACGATGGTGGGCCCGACGGAGTTCGGCAGGACGTGGCCGAGGATGACCCGGCGCCGCTTGATGCCCAGTGCGGTCGCGGCGACGACGTAGTCGCTCTTGGCCTGCGAGAGCATCGAGCCCCGCAGCAACCTGGCGAAGATCGGCACCTGTGCGGTCCCGATCGCGATCATCACCGAGTAGGCGTTCTGTCCGAGCACTGCCGCGATGCTGACCGCGAGGAGCAGGCTCGGGATGGACAGCATGATGTCGACCAGCCGCATCACTGCCGTGTCCACCCAGCCGCCGATGCCGCCGGCGAGGATGCCGAGCAGGGCACCGACGGTCAGCCCGATCGCGGTGCAGACGACGCCGTACACCAGGGACTGCCGGGCGCCGAACAGCATCTGCGTGTAGAGGTCGGAGCCGAACCGGTCGAGCCCCAGCCAGTGGTCCGAAGAGGGGCCGGGCACGCTGGTCGGCGTGACCTGGCCCGACCACTGCGCAGAGCCGGGCTCGTAGGGGGTCAGCCAGGGCGCGATGATCGCGATCACGACGAACGCCGCGACGATGACGGCGCCCACGATCGCGGTCGGGTTGCGGCGAAGGCGCTGCCAGGCACCTCGCCACAGGCTCAGCCCGCGCTCGTCGTCCTCGTAGGCGCCGGACTCGGGACCGAGCGGGTCGTTGCCGGTGATCGGCCCCTGTGCGGGGGGAAGCGGGATCGTCATGAGACACGCACCCTCGGATCGATGACCCCGTACAACACGTCCACGAGGAGGTTGATCAGGGCGTAGAGCAGGGCGATGCACAAGATGAAGCCCTGCAGGACGGGATAGTCACGACCGCCGATGGCCCGGAACAGCTCCTGTCCGATGCCCTGGAAGCTGAACACGGTCTCGGTGAGGACCGCCCCGGAGAACAGCAAGCCCGCCTGGAGACCGATCGTGGTGACCACGGGGAGCAGCGCGTTGCGCAGGACGTGCCGACGACTGATCACTGCCTGCGCCAGGCCCTTGGCCTCGGCGGTGCGGACGTAGTCCTCGTTGATCACCTCGGCGACCGATGCCCGCGTGATCCGGACGATGATGGCCAGCGGGATCGTGGCAAGTGCCAGTGCGGGAAGCACGAGGTGCACCATGGCGTCCCAGGCGGCGTCCCACTCCCGGGTGAGGATGCCGTCGAGCACGTAGAAGTTCGTGACGTGGGTGGCGTCCATCCGGGGGTCCTGGCGCAACGAGGTCGGCAACCAGCCAAGCCAGTTGGCGAAGACCAGCTTGAGCAGGATCGCCAGGAAGAACACCGGGGTCACCACGCCCAGAAGGGAGCCCGACACGATGAACGTGTCGACGAACCGGCCCTGGTGCCTGGCCGCGTAGTAACCGAGAGGCACTCCCACGACGACGGCGAGCAGCAGCGCGGACATGCCGAGCTCGACGGTCGCCGGGAACTTCTCCACGAAGAGCTCGAGAACCGGCCGGCCGCTGGTGATGGAGCGGCCGAAGTCGCCGCGCACCAGGGCGCCGACGTAGGTGAGGTACTGCTGCAGGATCGGTTCGTCGAACCCGTACAGCTCGTTGACGCGCGCGATGCCCTCCGGCGTCGCTCGTTGCCCGAGCAGCGCCCGTGCCGGGTCACCGGGCAGGGCCCGGACCCAGGCGAAGAGCAGGACAGACAGTCCGGCGAGCACCGGCACGAGGAGTGCCAGACGCCGGAGGACAAAGCGCAGCATCGATGACGAACCTTTGCTACCGCCGTACGACGGTGATCAGATCAGCCGACGACCGGGCGTCAGTCGACCGTGACGGTGTTGAAGACCTCGTCGTTGACGGGGCTGGCCACGAAGCCGTCCACGTCCGGACCGAAGGCCAGCGTGGGAGCGGGGTGAGCCAGCGGGACGCCGGGGACGAAGTCGGCAATGTCGCGGTTGATCTCTTCGTAGAGCGGGGTCTGCTCCTCGACCGTCGGGATGCCTCGGGCCTGGCTGATCTTGTCGAACAGCTCCTTGTTGTTGAACCCGAACTCGTCGGTCTCGGTGCCGAAGAAGACGCCCACGAAGTTGTCGGAGTCGTTGTAGTCGCCGGTCCATCCGAGCAGGTGCAGCCCGTGGTCGGCCGACCCGGTGACGCGGTCGAGGTAGTCGGGCGACCAGACGTCGGCGACGGGACGGATCTTCAGGCCGACCTCCTCGAGCTGCGAGCGCAGCACGTTGAAGGTGTCAGCCGGGGACGGCATGTACGGACGGCTGACGTCGGTGGGGTAGTTGAAGTCGATCGTCGCACCGGCGGCACCGGCGTCCTCGAGCATCTGCCGGGCCTTCTCCGGGTCGTACTCGTAGGTGGTCACGTCCTCGGTCCACCCGTTGACCGAGTCGGGCATGAAGTTGATGGCCAGCTCCGCGCCCTCCGGCAGCGACGCCGCGGCCACGGCCTCCTTGTCGATCGCGTGGGCGATCGCCTTGCGGACCTCGATGTTGTCGAGGGGCTTGGTCTTCTGGTTCATGCCCAGGTACAGGACCGTGAACGGCGGCCGGGCCTCGATCTGCATCCCGGCGTCCTCCAGCGGTGCGATGTCGGCGGGACCGATCAGGTCGGCACCGTCCACCTCGCCGTTCTGGACCGCGGTTGCGCGTGCCTTCGCGTCGGTGATGGCGACGACCCGGACCGTGTCCACCTTGGCCTTCTCGCCCCAGTAGTCGTCGAAGCGGGTCAGGCTCACCTGGTTGCCGCGGTCCCAGGACTCGAACTGGAACGGGCCGGTGCCGGTCGGGTGCGCGGTGGAGTACTCGGTGGTGTTGACGTTCGGCGCCGCGTCGTCCTGGTACTCCTGCAGGGCCGTGGGGCTCTGCATGGACAGCGCGGGCAGCGACAGCGCGGCGATGAAGCCGGCGAACGGGCTGTTGAGCTTGATGGTCACCTTGTCGTCGCCGTCGGCGGTGCAGGAGTCGTAGATGCCCTGCCCGGCCTTCGGACCCTCGGCGAAGCCACGGAAGAGCTTGCCGTAGTAGTAGGCGAAGTCGTCGGACTGCACCGACTCGGGGAAGTTGTACCACCGGTCGAAGTTGAAGCAGACCGCCTCGGCGTTGAAGTCCGTGCCGTCGTGGAACTTCACACCGGTCTGGAGGGTGAAGTCGTAGGTCAGGCCGTCCTCGCTGACCTCCCACTCCTTGGCCAGCAGCGGGGCGGGGTCCGCGGTCCCGGGCTCGGTGCCCACCAGGCCTTCGAAGATCTGGCGCGCGACGCGGAACGTCTCACCGTCGGAGGCGAACGCCGGGTCGAGGAGCTCAGGCTCTGCGGAGCCGGCGAAGACGAACGTGCCGCCGGTCTGCTCCTGGTTCGACTCACCCGCGTCGCCACCGTCGCGCTCGCTCTCGGCGCAGCCGCTCAGGACGAGGGCTGCACTGGCCAGTGCCACCGTCGTCAGGGCGCGACCTCTCTTGAATCTGGTCTTCAACATGCCACCTCACTGTTGCGTGCCCCCACACGGATGTCAGGGCGGATCGCGTGGACACTACTCCTCCGCCGACCCGCCGGGCACCCCGGAAACCGCCGTCAAAGGTCGCGATCGCGCAACAATCAGCGTGGAAGCAGCGCCGGCAGCGTCGAATGCGTCAAACCGGTCAGCTCGGAGCGGAAGATCCTCCGGTCCCCCGGCAGCACCGGGACGTGGTTGGGCACCACCAGCACGGTGCACCCTGCCGCCTCGGCCGACCGGGCTCCGGTGTTGGAGTCCTCGATGGCCAGCGTGCGACCAGGATCGACGCCCAGGATCGCGGCGGCCTTCTGGTAGGGCTCGGGGTGTGGCTTGCCCTGCGTGACCGCGTCGCCGGTGACGATCACCTCGAAGCTGCCCTCGGGCAGGCCGGCGAGGATCGGGGCGACGAACCGGCGGTAGGACATGGTGACCAGGGCGCAGCGCACGCCGTTGGCGCGCAGGTCGGCAAGAAGCTCCACGGCGCCCGGCCGCCACGGCACCTGCTGCTCGACCCGCGCCACGACCCGGTCGAGCAGCTCCTCGACGATCACCGCCGGCTCCAGGGCGATGCCGCCGTGCTCGCGGATGTAGCGACCCGACTCGATCAGGTCGTTGCCCACGAGGTTGAGCGCGTGCTCGGTGCTCCAGGTGCCGCCGTGGGCCTCCACGAGCTCGAACTCCGACTCGATCCAGTACGGCTCGGTGTCGACCAGCGTGCCGTCCATGTCCCAGAGCACGGCAGCGAGATCCGGGACCACCTCAGTCCTCGGGCTCGTAGCCGAGGTTCGGGGACAGCCAGCGCTCGGCCTGCTTGAGGGTCCAGCCCTTGCGGCGGGCGTAGTCCTCCACCTGGTCCTGGCCGATCCGGCCGACCACGAAGTACTGCGACTGCGGGTGGGAGAAGTACCAGCCGCTGACGGCTGCACCTGGCCACATCGCCATCGAGTCGGTGAGCTCGATCCCGGTCGCCTCGTGCACGCCGAGCAGGTCCCAGAGCACCTGCTTCTCGGTGTGGTCGGGGCAGGCGGGGTATCCGGGGGCGGGCCGGATCCCCTGGTAGCGCTCCTTGATCAGCGCGTCGTTGTCGAGGTGCTCGTCGGCTGCGTAGCCCCACAGCTCGCGGCGCACCCGCTCGTGCATCCGCTCCGCGAAGGCCTCCGCGAGCCGGTCGGCCAGCGACTCCAGCAGGATCGCGCTGTAGTCGTCGAGCTGCTCCTTGAACTCCGCGATCTTCTCCGCCGACCCGTGCCCGGCCGTGACCGCGAACCCGCCGACGTAGTCACGCAGGCCGGTCTCCTTGGGCGCGACGTAGTCGGCGAGCGACCGGTTCGGCACTCCCTCGCGGTGCTTGCCCTGCTGGCGCAGGTGCTCCAAGCGCGTGCGTACGGCGGTCCGCGACTCGTCGGTGTACACCTCGATGCTGTCGTGGTCCACGGCGTTCGCCGGGAACAGCCCGACCACGGCCCGCGCGGTCAGCCAGCCGCCCTCGACGATCCGATCGAGCATCACCTGCGCGTCGTCGTACAACCTGCGGGCGGCCTCTCCGGAGGCGGGGTTGTTAAGGATGTCGGGGAAGCTGCCCTTCATCTCCCAGGCGTTGAAGAACGGCTGCCAGTCGATGTAGTCGCGCAGCTCGCCGAGCGGGTAGTCGTCGTAGGCCCGGACGAAGGGCTCGTCGCCCTCGAGCACCGCCGGGCGCGGCGGCTCGTAGCCGGACCACTCGATCGGCGTCCGGTTCGCACGGGCGTCGGCGAGGCGGACGATCGGCCGGTCCTGGCGCTTCTCGGCGTGCCGGCGGCGGATCGAGTCGTAGTCGGCCTCGACGTCGGCGAGCAGGCCCGGCCGCTGCTGGTCCGACAGCAGCGCGGACGCGACCGGCACCGACCGTGAGGCGTCCTTCACCCAGACCACGGGGCCGTGGTAGCGCGGGGACACCTTCACCGCGGTGTGCGCCTTCGACGTCGTGGCGCCACCGACCAGCAGCGGGACGGTGAACCCCTGACGCTCCATCTCGGCGGCGAGGTTGACCATCTCGTCCAGCGACGGGGTGATCAGGCCGGAGACGCCGATGATGTCGGCACCGATCTCGCGCGCCGTGTCGAGGATCTTCTGCGCGGGGACCATCACCCCGAGGTCGACGACCTCGTAGTTGTTGCACTGCAGCACGACGCCGACGATGTTCTTGCCGATGTCGTGCACGTCGCCCTTGACGGTCGCCATCACGATCTTGCCGTTGCTGCGACCGGCGTCCTCGGGTCGCTGGCCGGCCTCGATGTGCGGGATCAGGTGCGCGACGGCCTTCTTCATCACGCGAGCCGACTTCACCACCTGTGGCAGGAACATCTTGCCCGAGCCGAACAGGTCGCCGACCACGTTCATGCCTGCCATCAGCGGGCCCTCGATCACCTCGATCGGCTCGCCACCGCGCGCGGCGATCTCGAGCCGGAGCTCCTCGGTGTCCGACTCCGCGAAGTCGTCGATGCCCTTGACCAGCGCGTGGGTGATCCGCTCCTCCACCGGCAGTTCGCGCCACGTGTCGTCGGCGCCCTGCACTTGGCGTCCCTCGCCCTGGAAGTCCTCGGCGATGGCGAGCAGCCGCTCGGTTGCGTCGGCGCGCCGGTTGAGCACGACGTCCTCGACGCGTTCCCTCAGCTCGGGGTCGATCTCGTCGTAGACCGCGAGCGCACCGGCGTTCACGATGCCCATGTCCATCCCGGCGCGGATCGCGTGGTAGAGGAACACCGCGTGGATCGCCTCGCGCACCGGGTTGTTGCCGCGGAACGAGAACGAAACGTTCGACACCCCGCCGGAGACCAGCGCGCCGGGCAGGTTCTGCTTGATCCAGCGGGTGGCCTCGATGAAGTCGACGCCGTAGTTGGCGTGCTCCTCGATGCCGGTGGCGATCGCGAAGATGTTGGGGTCGAAGATGATGTCCGCGGGATCGAGGCCGACCTCCTCGGTCAGCAGCTCGTAGGCCCGCGCACAGATCGCCTTGCGGCGTTCCAAGGTGTCGGCCTGGCCGTCCTCGTCGAAGGCCATCACCACGACCGCGGCGCCGTACTTGCGGCACAGCCGGGCCTGCTCGACGAAGGGGCGCTCCCCCTCCTTCATCGAGATGGAGTTGACCACCGGCTTGCCCTGGACACACTTCAGGCCCGCCTCGATCACCTCCCACTTGGAGGAGTCGATCATCACCGGAACCCGGGAGATGTCGGGCTCGCCGGCGATCAGCTTCAGGAACCGGTCCATCGCCTCGACGCCGTCGATCATGCCTTCGTCCATGTTGACGTCGATGATCTGGGCCCCGGCCTCGACCTGCTGCCGGGCGACGGCGAGCGCGGCCGGGTAGTCACCCTCCTTGATCAGCCGTCGGAACCGCGCCGAACCGGTGATGTTGGTGCGCTCGCCGACGTTGACGAACAGCGAGTCCGCGGTGATGTTGAGCGGCTCCAGCCCCGACAGCCGGCAGGCGGGCTCGGTCTCGACGGGCACCCGCGGGCTCCTGCCCTGGACGACGGCGGCGACCGCCTCGACGTGCTGGGGTGTGGTGCCGCAACAACCCCCGACGAGGTTCACCAGGCCGGCCTCGGCGAACTCCCCCACGACGGCGGCGGTCTCCTCGGCGGCCTCGTCGTACTCACCGAACGCGTTGGGCAGACCCGCGTTGGGGTAGGCCGAGACGAAGCAGTCGGCGATCCGGGACAGCTCCGCGAGATAGGGCCGCATCTCCTTGGCACCGAGGGCACAGTTGAGGCCCACCGCGAGCGGCCGGGCGTGGCGCACCGAGTTCCAGAACGCCTCGGTGACCTGACCAGAGAGGGTGCGTCCCGAGGCGTCGGTGATGGTGCCGGAGATGACCACCGGCCACCGGCGCCCGCGCTCCTCGAACAGGGTTTCGAGGGCGAAGATCGCCGCCTTGGCGTTGAGCGTGTCGAAGATGGTCTCGATCAGCAGCAGGTCCGCGCCGCCGTCGACGAGGCCTTCGGCCTGCTCCTTGTAGGCGGCGACCAGCGCGTCGAAGGTGACGTTGCGCTTGCCGGGGTCGTTGACGTCCGGGGAGATCGAGGCGGTGCGGTTCGTCGGGCCGAGCGCCCCGGCGACGTACCGTGGCCGGGCCGGGTCCTGGCCGTTGATCCTGTCGCAGGCCGCCCGCGCCAGCTGGGCCGCCGCGTGGTTCATCTCGTAGGCGAGCTCCTCCATGCCGTAGTCGGCCAGGGAGATCCGCTGCGCGTTGAAGGTGTTGGTCTCGACGATGTCGGCACCGACGCGGAGGTACTCCTCGTGGATGGCCTCGACCAGGTCCGGCCGGGTGAGGCTGAGCAGGTCGTTGTTGCCGCGGAGGTCGCTGGGCCAGTCCGCGAACCGCTCACCGCGGTAGTCGGCCTCCTCGAGGCGGTGTCGCTGGATCATCGTCCCCATTGCCCCGTCGAGCACCAGGATCCGGTCGCGGAGTGCAGCGCTGAGCTCCTCCGTGGCGTCGGGCCGGACGTGCGGGGACAGGGTCACGAAACTCCTCGGGGTCGGTCGGGCACAGGCGCGCACCCGTACTCAACCCTAGGACCCGGTCCGAAACCCGCCCGGCACGTCCCGGATGCTGACACCTGCGCATAGGCTGGTGGGGTGATCGAGCTCGAAGAGGTACCCGACCTCGAGTCGCCCGTCCTGATCGCGGCGTTCGAGGGCTGGAACGACGCGGCGGACGCCGCCTCGGCGGTGGTGGACCACCTGATCAAGGTGTGGGACGCCCGGGTGGTTGCGGCCATCGACCCCGAGGACTTCTACGACTTCCAGATGAACCGCCCGGTCGTCGGCACCGACGATGCAGGGATGCGCAAGATCACCTGGCCCTCAACCCAGATCTCGGTGGCACGGCCGCCGGGCTCGCAACGCGACGTGATCCTGCTCCGGGGGATCGAGCCCAACATGCGCTGGCGCCAGTTCTGCGCGGAGCTGCTCGCGGCCGCCGACGAGCTGGGCACCGAGCTGGTGGTCACGCTCGGAGCGCTCCTGGCCGACACCCCGCACACCCGGCCGGTCCCGGTGAGCGGCACCGCGACGGAGCCGGAGCTGGTCGACCGCCTGAAGCTCGAGCAGTCCAACTACGAGGGGCCCACCGGCATCGTCGGGGTGTTCCAGGACGCCTGCGTCCAGCTCGACCTGCCGGCGGTGTCGTTCTGGGCGGCCGTCCCCCACTATGTCGCCCAGCCGCCGTGCCCGAAGGCGACGCTCGCACTCGTCGGCCGGCTCGAGGAGCTCCTCGAGATCTCGATCCCGTTGGCCGACCTGCCCGAGGAGGCGCGCGCCTGGGAACGCGGCGTCGACGAGCTCGCCGAGGAGGACGAGGAGATCGCCGACTACGTGCGCGCCCTCGAGGAGACCCGGGACACCGCGGAGCTGCCGGAAGCCAGCGGCGAGGCGATCGCCCGCGAGTTCGAGCGCTACCTCAAGCGCCGCGAGACCGGCGACCAGTAGCCCCGACCGGCAGGCCTCAGATCCGGATGCCCAGGCGGGCGTCGAGCAGCGCCCGCACCGCGTCCTGGCCGCTGCCGTCGCCCTGGGACGGCCGGCAGGCCCGGGCCCAGCTGTCCACGGCCTCGAGCGCCGCGGGTGCGTCGAGGTCGTCGGCGAGGTGCCGGCGTACGTCGGCCACCAGCTGCCCGACACCGGACACGGTGGCCCGCACGACCGCCTCGCGCCACAGCGCCAGCCGGCTCTCCGCGAGCTCGATGTCCTGGTGGGTCCACTCCCAGTCGCTGCGGTAGTGGTGCGCGAGTAGCGCGAGCCGGATCGCCATCGGGTCGGTGCCGGCCTCGCGCAGCCGCGACACGAAGACCAGGTTGCCCTTGGACTTCGACATCTTCTCGCCCTCGTAGGCGACCATCCCGGCGTGCATGTAGAGCTGGGCGAACCGGGCGCCGCCGGTTGCCGTCTGGGCTTCGGCTGCACTCATCTCGTGGTGCGGGAAGACCAGGTCGCTGCCGCCGCCCTGGACGTCGAAGGCCTCGCCGAGGTGCTCCAGGGCGATCGAGGAGCACTCGATGTGCCAGCCGGGTCGGCCCCGGCCGAGCTCGGAGTCCCAGGCGGGCTCACCGGGACGCTCGGTCTGCCAGAGCAGGCAGTCGAGGGGGTGCTTCTTGCCGGGCCGGTCCGGGTCGCCGCCGCGGTCGGGGAAGATCTCGAGCATCTGCTGCTCGTCCAGGCCCGAGACCTGCCCGAAGGTCGGGTCGGCGTGGACCGAGAAGTACAGGTCACCGTCGACGTCGTACACCACACCCCGCTCGCGCAGGCGCTTGACCAGCTCGACCGCGAGCGGGATGGACTCCACCGCGCCGACGTAGGCGTCCGGAGCGAGTGAGCGGAGCGCCTCCATGTCGGCGCGGAACAGCTCGGTCTGCTCCTCGGCCAACGCCTGCCAGTCGGCCCCCGTGTCGCGGGCCCGCTCGAGCAGCGGGTCGTCGACGTCGGTGACGTTCTGCACGTAACGGACCTCGTGCCCGGCGTCGCGCCAGGCGCGGTTGAGCAGGTCGAAGGCGACGTAGGTCGCGGCGTGCCCCATGTGGGTGGCGTCGTACGGCGTGATCCCGCAGACGTACATGCGAGCCGTGCCGTCGGGGCGGGTCGGCTCGACCTGGCCCGAGGCCGTGTTGTGGACCGACACGGCAGGGCCGGGGCCGAACTGCTCGAGTGAGGGGACCTCCGGGCTCTGCCATGCACGCATGCCCGAAAGCCTAACCAACCGGTCTCAGAAGGCCGGCCACGGGATTGCCGGCCACTCCCCCGACGGCAGCGGCATCCGGCCGTGCGCGAGGAGGTCGTCCACGCGCGTCGCCACGGCCTCGACCTCTGCGGCCGAGAGCAGCCTCTGCAGCGCTTCGGGCAACGCGTGGCCCGACGTGGCGAGGGTCTCGGCCAGGCCGGCCAGCACGGCCCGCTCCTCGTCGGTGAGAGGCAGGGTCGCCCACCCCCACAGCACCGTCCGAAGCTTCGGTTCGACGTGGAAGCAGACGCCGTGGTCGACGCCGTACCGGTGCCCGTCGGGCATCGCGAGGACGTGGCCGCCCTTGCGGTCTGCGTTGTTCACGACCGCATCGAAGAGCGCCATCCGGCGCAGGGCCGGGGTGTTCTCGTGGACCAGCGAGACCGGGCGGCCCTCGCCGTCGACGGCGTCGAGGACCTGCAGGTAGCCCGTCGGGACCTGCCCGTCGGGCACGATGTCGACCGGGTCCTGCTCCGGATCGGGGTCGCGCCACACCTGCACCATGCCGGGGCCGAGTGGGCCTTCGCGCTCGACGGTGAGCGGCACGATGCTCCAGCCCAACGCCTCCGAGACCAGGTACGCCGCGACCTCGCGGCCGGCGAGGGTCCCGTCGGGGAAGTCCCACAGCGGCCGCTCCCCGGAGACCGGCTTGTAGACGCAGCGGACGCTGTGCTCGCCGAGGGTGGCGGAGGCCAGCAGCGTCACGTTCGACGCCGGCAGCACCCGCCCGACGACCTCGAGCTCACCGCCGAGGACGACGGCGCGCTCGTCGCCGCCGGTCACCCGCCGGTGCGGCGGAAGCCGTTGGCGCGGGGGCACAGGTGTCCCTGCGGGTCCATCGGCCCACCGCAGAACGGGCAGGGCTGACGACCCGCGGCGACCACGGCCTTGGCCCGCTTGCTGAACGCGCGTGCGGCGCCCGCGGGGAGGCGTACGACGAGCAGCTCCTCCGGCTCGGGTTCCTCGATCTCCTCCTCGGGCTGGTCCGGCGAGACCACCGACTCCTCGGTGAACGGGAAAACCTCGAGCACGATCCGCTCCGCGTCGGCGTCCCAGGACAGGGTCATCGTCCCCGCCCGGAACTCCTCCTCGATGGGCTGCTCGAGCGGCTCCTGGTCCTCCAGCTCCCGCGGAGCCATCGCCGGGACGGTGCCTTCGGCGGCGCCGGAGGACAGCACCTCGTCGAGCAGCTCCTCGATCCGGGCCGCCAGCACCGAGACCTGCTGCTTCTCCAGCGCGACGCTGGTGACCCGGGTGCCGGAGCGGGCCTGCAGGAAGAAGGTGCGCTGACCGGGCTCGCCGACCGTGCCCGCCACGAAGCGCTCCGGGGGGTCGTAGGAGTGGATGACAGGGGCCATGCTCCCGACCTTACGGGGTCACGCTCCCGGCGCCACCGCCGAGCGCGGCGTCGGTCGGCGGCCTCAGTCCGCTCAGGTCACCGGCGACGGAGTTCATCGAGATCACGAACGGACGCATCGGCGTGTAGCGGATCACCGACAGCGAGGCCGGGTCGACGCTGATCCGCTGGAACAGGTCGAGGTGCATGCCGAGGGCGTCGGCGAGGATCGCCTTGATCACGTCACCGTGGCTCACCGCGAGCCAGACTGCGTCGGCACCGTGCTCGGCCTCGATCCGGGCGTCCCACTCCCGCACCGCGGCGACGCTGCGGGCCATCATCTGCGCCATCGACTCGCCGTCGGGGAAGGTCACCGCCGACGGGTGCGCCTGGATGCTGCTCCACAGCGGCTCCTCGGCCAGGACCTTGATCTCCTTGCCGGTCCAGCTGCCGTAGTCGCACTCCAGCAGCCGGCGCTCGGCGGACACGGGCGGCGCGTCGGTCTGGAAGCGCCTCATCTCGCGCGCCGTCTGCCGACACCGCTCCAGCGGGCTGGTCACGATCGCGGTGAGGGCCAGCCCCGCCAGCCGTTCCCCCGCCGCCCTGGCCTGCTCGACACCGTGGTCGTCGAGACGCACGCCCCGGCTCCGTCCGGCGAGCACGCCGGTCGCGTTGGCCGTCGTACGGCCGTGCCGGGCAAGGATCAGCGTTGCCATGGATCCGACTCTAGAGGCCGTAGCCTGAGCGCCATGATCGTCGACTGCGCGTTGTACCGCGACGGTGTGCGGGTCCCGCTCGAGGTGAGCAGCGACGACCTCGGGGCGGTGCGCGACGCCCGCCACGGCAACGGCGACTTCGTCTGGGTCGGCCTTCACGAGCCGGACGAGGCCGAGCTCGACCGGGTGACCGAGCTGTTCGGGCTGCACCCGCTCGCGGTGGAGGACGCTCTCCACGCCCACCAGCGGCCCAAGCTCGAGCGCTACGACGACGGCCTCTTCCTGGTCCTCAAGACCCTCTGGTACGTCGATGAGCTCGACGCCGTGGAGACCGGCGAGATCAACCTGTTCCTCGGCCCCGACTACGTCATCAGCGTCCGGCACGGCGAGGGCACCGAGCTGCACTCGGCCCGGCAGGACCTCGAACAGCGCACCGAGCTGCTCAGCCACGGGCCTTCCTCGGTGATCTATGCGATCTGCGACCGGGTGGTGGACGGCTACGAGGAGGTGGCTGGGGCCCTGGAGGTCGACGTCGACGAGGTCGAAGCGTCGGTGTTCTCCCCCGCGCGCAGCGACGACTCGGTGCGCATCTACGTGCTCAAGCGCGAGATCGCGGAGATGCGCCGCGGGGTCTCACCGCTCAAGGACCCGATGAACAGGTTGGCGACCGGACAGATCCCCGGAGTGCCGGCCGAGTCCTCGCCGTTCTTCCGCGACGTCCACGACCACCTGGTCCGGGTCCACGAGGTGATCGAGACCCTCGACAGCCTGCTCTCGACGGCGTTCCAGGCCCAGCTCGCCCGGATCGGCCTGCAGCAGAACGAGGACATGCGCCGGATCTCCGCCTGGGTGGCGATCGCAGCGGTGAGCACGCTGATCGCCGGCGTCTACGGGATGAACTTCGAGTACATGCCCGAGCTCGGCTGGCGCTACGGGTACTTCGCCGCCCTCGGGGTGATGGTGGTCGCATCGGTCGGGCTGTACCGACTGTTCAAGAAGTCCGGCTGGCTGTAGCCACACGCTGCGACGATGGGGTCGTGACACTGCAGCCCGTCCCGCTACCGAGCTCACCGGAACCGCTGCTGCCGGGCTCGGTGGACAGCTACGTCGTCACCGACGTTCCTCTGTGCGACCCGGCGACGCCGGCGGGCGAGCTCCAGCAGATGCTCGTCGGCGGCCACTTCGGCTCCGCGGCGGACGTCGCGGTGGTGGAGCTGGGCGGTGCGGCGTCGCACCGGCTGCTCGGACTGATCCCGGTCGAGCTGGTGCTCGCCGCCGACGCGTCCGTGCTCGCCCGGGACCTGATGGACCCCGATCCGCCGGTGGTCGCACCTGGGCTCAACCAGGAGGCGGCCGCCTGGAAGGCCGCCCGGCACGGCGAGTCCAGCCTGGCCGTGGTGGCTCCGGACGGCACCTTCCGCGGTCTCGTCCCACCCGCCCGGCTGCTGGCCGTGCTGCTCGCCGGGCACGACCAGGACCTCGCCCGGCTCGGCGGCTTCCTGAGCTCCTCGGCCCAGGCCCGGCACGCGATGGAGGAGCCGATCCTGGCCCGGTTGTGGCACCGGCTGCCCTGGCTCGGACTCGGGCTGGCCGGCTCGGCGGCCGCGGCCGTCCTGGTCCGCGGCTTCGAGGCCGACCTGGCCACCGAGGTCCAGCTCGCGTTCTTCATGCCGGGCATCGTCTACATGGCCGACGCCGTCGGCACCCAGACCGAGGCTCTCGTGATCCGTGGGCTGTCGGTCGGCGTGCCGATCCGGAAAGTCTTCCGGCTCGAGACCCTCACCGGGCTGCTGGTGGGCCTGCTCCTCGCGGCGGCCACGCTGCCGGCGGTGTGGCTGGTCATGGGCTCACCGGCACTCGCCGTCGCACTCAGCCTGTCCCTGGTCGCTGCGTGCGGTGTGGCGACCGTCGTCGCGATGACCCTGCCCTGGCTGATGGGCCGGCTGGGCCGCGACCCTGCCTTCGGAAGCGGGCCGCTCGCCACCGTGGTCCAGGACCTGCTCTCGCTGGTGATCTACTTCCTGGTGGCGACGGCGATCGTCGGCTGAGTGTCCTCAGGCCGCCAGGACGCCGAGGGACAGCATGGTCAGCGTGAAGCCGCCGAGCGCGATCCGGTAGACCACGAACGGCAGGTAGGACCGGGTGCTCACGTAGCGCAGCAGCCACGCGATCGCGGCGTAGCCGACGACGAAGGAGACCACGGTCGCGAACGCGGTGGGCCAGACCCCCAGGGTGTTCTCCCCGTGCGGGATCTCGGGCAGCTCGAAGAGCCCCGCGCCGACCACCGCCGGGATGGCGAGCAGGAACGCGAACCGGGTGGCCGCCTCGCGCTCGTAGCCCAGGAACCGGCCCATGCTGATCGTGGCGCCGGACCGGGACACCCCGGGCACCAGCGCGGCGGCCTGGGCGAGGCCGAGGTAGACCGCGTGCTTGACGTTCATCCGGGTGATCGCGCGCTCGTTGCCGCCGACCCGGTCGGCGATCCCGAGGATCACCCCCAGCACTACCAGGGTCGTGCCGATGATCCACAGGTTGCGGAAGTCCTGCTCGATGATGTCCTTCAGCGTCACGCCGAGGAGCACGATCGGCAGCGAGCCGATGATGACGAACCAGCCCATCCGGGCGTCGAAGTTGCCGCGCCACGAGGGGTCGTAGAGCGAGCGCACCCACGCGGTCGCGATCCGCCAGATGTCCTTGCGGAAGTAGATCAGCACCGCCAGCTCGGTGCCGATCTGGACGACGGCGGTGAACGCCGCGCCGGGGTCGCCCCAGCCGAACAGCTCAGGGAAGATCCGCAAATGGGCGCTGCTGGAGATCGGCAGGAACTCGGTCAGGCCCTGGAGCACGCCGAGCACGGCTGCCTTGAGGAAGTCGAGCACGGGTCACTCCTGGTCGGTACGGGTGCGGCGGCGCACAAGACTACGCAAGAAGGTAGGGCGAGAGCAGTTCCCGGGCCCGCTCCCGCGCGGCGGCCTGGTCGTGCCCGGACTCGATCATCCTCGTCGCGGCGAAGACGACGGCGTTGATGAGCTCGGCGGTGGCGTCGGGGTCGGCGGCGCCCAGCTCGCGCAGCGCCTGCCGCATCGGGGTGAGCAGCTGCTCGTGCATCACCCTGCTCCGCTCGGCGAGCCGGTCTGCCGGGGCCGACGCCACGAGGGCGCGGGCCAGGGAGTGCTCGCCCTCGGCCACGAGACGGAGGTTGGCGTCGACGTACGCCAGGACCCGCTCTCCGGGCCGGCCCGCGTGTTCCATCTGTTCGGTGACCATGGCCGACCACCGGGGGAACGCGTCCTCGGCCACCGCGTCGAGCAGGTCGTCGCGCGAGCCGAAGTACTGGTAGACACCAGAACGGGAGAGCCCGGCCCGTGATGCCACCTCCGCCATGCTCGGCGCTCGGTCCGGGGACTCGGTGAGCAGGCTGCGCGCCGCATCGAGCAGCGCCCGTCGCTGCGCGGCTCGGTGCTCGGCCACCGTGGCTGCCTGGATCCTGGGCACCGGTCCCCCTCTCGACTAGGTCGCGGACAGTCTTCCATCGACCATCTCCAGCACGCGGTCGCAGTGCCGCAGCACGTCGTGGTCGTGGGTGACCATCACCGCAGCCACCCCGTTGACCCGGGCCTCCCTGGCCAGGAGCTCGACCACCTGGTGGCTGCGCTCGCGGTCCAGTGCGGCGGTGGGCTCGTCGACGAGCAGGACCGTCGGACGAATCATCAGTGCGCGGGCGATGCCGACCCGTTGCCGCTCGCCGCCGGAGAGCTCGTGCGGACGGCGGCGGGCCTTCTCGGCCATCCCGACCTCGGCGAGCAGGGCGTGCGGGTCCCGGGCCGCGGACCGCCTGCCGCTGATGTGCCTGACCAGGGAGAGCTGGTCGACCGCGGTGAGCGCGGGCACCAGGTTGCCGGACTGGAAGACGAAGCCCAGGTGCTCCCGGCGGAACCGGGTCCGCTCCCGGTTCGTCAGGCCGGTGAGCTCCCGCCCGGCGACCGCCACGCGCCCGCTGTCGGGGGTGGCCATCGCTCCCGCGACGGCGAGCAGGCTGGACTTGCCCGACCCCGAAGGCCCGACGACGGCGACGAGCCGGCCCGGCTCGACGTCCATCGAGACGTGGTCCAGGGCGGTGACGGTGCTGTCCCCGTCACCGAGCGTGAGGGTGACGTCCTCGAGGAGGAGTCCGGTCGGCGTGGTCATCGGTTGCCTCCCAGGGCGTCGATCGGGTTGACCCGGGCGATCCGGACGATGGCTGCGCCGGAGCCCAGCAGGCCGAGCACGACCAGGGCGAACGCTGCGAGCCCCACGGAGCCGGCGTCGATCGCGAACGGGACGGTGCCGCCGATCAGGCCGCCGCCGACGACGCCGATCAGCACGCCTACCGCCGTGGCCAGGAGCAGCACGACCGCGGACTGAGCCAGCCCGTCTCGCATCAGGTAGACCGTGGAGGCGCCCATCGCCCGGAGGACCGCGAGCTCGTGACGCCGTTGGATGGTCCAGACGGTGAAGAACGCGCCGACGACAAGAGCCGAGATGGCGTAGAGGAAGGCCTGGATCATCATCAGCGTCGAGGTCTCCGCGGTGTAGCCGGGCGAGGCACCGAAGGACTCGTCCAAGGTGAGCGCCGTGGTGCCGGCCGCCGCGTCACCGGCGGCGAGATCGATAGACGTGCCGGGCGCGGCCCGGAGCGCCACCGCGGTCGCCTCCTCGAACGCTTCGGGACGGACCGGATCTCCGGGCCCGGCGCCCGCGTGCAGCCGTTGCCACGCCGCGAGGTCCAGGTAGCCGACGTCGACGTGGCCGTAGGTCCGCTGGTCACCGGTGGTGCCGACCACGCGAAGGGTGGTGCCGATCCGGTCGATCGTCACGGTGTCACCGATCCGGAGACCCGCGTCGATCGCAGTCTGGGACACCACGAGAGCGTCGGGTGCGACGAGTCCTGTGCCCTCCGTGACGTCAGGAGCGAGGAAGGACCCGGGCTCGACGCCGAACAGAGCCAGGTCGATCGGCACGTCGCGGCTGCTGCGGGCGTTGACCAGCAGGTTGCCGAACGGGGCCGCCTCGGCGACGTCACCGCGTTCGGCCCAGGCCGCCACCTGCGTCTCGTCCACGATGCTCCGCGAGAACGCGGAGTCCTCCTTGGTGCCCTCGTCGAAGGCGAATGCGTCCACGGGCAGCCGCTGTAGCCCGGAGACGCCGTCGTTGACCAAGCCGACGGAGAGCCCGGACAGCAGCACCATCAGCACCGCGATCAGGGCCACCACCCCGCCCATCAGCGCGAACCGGTAACGCGCGAACCACAGTTCACGCAGGGCTAGGAACATCCCGGCTCCGTCCAAGTCTTGCCGACACCGTGTCACCATCTTACCGACAAGGCGTCGGGAAGATGGGACGGGGTCTCGGGGGAGCTCCGCGGCGGGGCGTACGGGCGCGGCGCGTCCTGCGCCGATAGCGTGTGCGCCATGCAGCAGAGGTACCTGGGCCGCACCGGCCTGCGCGTCTCGAGGCTCGGCCTCGGGACGCTCACCTGGGGGCGCGACACCGACGAGCACGAGGCCCGCGACCAGCTGATCGCCTTCACCACCGCGGGCGGGACGCTCGTGGACACCGCGGCCGGCTATGGCGATGGGGCGTCGGAGGAGCTGATCGGCTCGTTCATCGGTGACGTGGTGGACCGCGACGACATCGTGCTGGCCACGAAGGCCGGCATCAGCCGGGTCCGCGGCACCCGGGAGGCCAACGCCTCGCGCGGCTACCTGATCTCCACCCTCGACGCCTCGCTCAAGCGCCTCGGCGTCGACCACGTCGACCTGTGGCAGGTGCACAGCTGGGTGGACGACGTACCTCTGGAGGAGACGCTGTCCGCGCTCGACTACGCCGTCACCACCGGCCGCGCCGCCTACGTCGGGGTGTCGAACTACTCCGGCTGGCAGAGCGCCCAGGCCGCGACGTGGCAGAAGGCCGTGCCGGGCCGCGCCACGCTGGCCTCCAACCAGGTGGAGTACTCCCTGCTCAACCGCACCGCCGAGGCCGAGATCATCCCGGCAGCGGAGCACCTCGGCCTCGGCATCCTGCCGTGGTCGCCCCTGGGTCGAGGGGTGCTGACGGGCAAGTACCGCACCGGGACACCGGCCGACTCTCGCGCCGCGTCCCCGCACTTCTCGAACTTCGTCGGCTCCTATCTGACCGACATGCACGCGCGGATCGTCGAGGCGGTCGCCCGTGCCGCGGACGGGCTGAGCTGGTCGCCGCTGGAGGTGGCGCTGACCTGGGTACGCGACAGGCCGGGCGTGACCGCGCCGATCGTCGGTGCCCGCACGGCGGCGCAGCTGCGCGGCGCCCTCACGGTCGAGGAGCTCGTCCTTCCCGACGAAATCGTCGTCGCGCTCGAGGACGTGTCCGCGCCCACCACCTGAGCGGGTCGTCCACGGTGCACTTGCCGCGCGTGGCACCATGACCACATGTCCGGTGCACCTATCGACACGACGCCGCGGCGCCGCGCGCTCAACCCGGGCGTGGAGTACGAGTTCGACCGGTTCACGATCTCCCGCGACTTCTCGCGCAACGCGGTCACCCGCATGCTCACCGAGCGGGCCGAGCGCGAGGGCTGGGAGCTCGACCGCGTGCGACTGTCGCCCGACGGCACCCGGCGGGTCGTGCTGCGGCGCAAGATCATCCGCCAGCAGCGGATGCCCTACCTGATGTTCTAGGCCCCTGTTCTAGGCACGGTCCAGGAACCGGTCGAACACCCGGGCACCGAACTCCAGCGCGTCCACCGGCACCCGCTCGTCGACGCCGTGGAACAGCGCGGTGAAGTCGAGGTCGGCGGGCAGCCGCAGCGGCGCGAAGCCGAACGAGCGGATCCCCAGCTTCTTCCAGTGCTTGGCGTCGGTGCCGCCGGACATGAGGTACGGCGCAACCTTCGCCTCCGGGTCCTCGTCAAGGATCGAGGCCGTGATCGCGTCGACGAGCTCACCGTCGAAGGTGGTCTCCAGCGCGTGCTGCTTGCTCACCCAGTCGATGGAGATCCGGTCACCCACCAGGTCGGCGAGCGTGTCGAAGAACTCGTCCTCGTAACCGGGCAGGAAACGTCCGTCGACGTGGGCGGTGGCCTCCAACGGCACCACGTTGACCTTGTAGCCGGCCTCCAGCATGGTCGGGTTCGTCGAGTGCCGGATCACCGCGCCGAGCATCCGCGCCGCGGACCCGAACTCCTCGACCAGCTCCTCGGCGGTGTCCGGTGTCGCCTCCACCCCGGCGAGCTCACCGACCGCCGAGAGCAGCACCTGCATTGCGGGGGTCAGCCGCACCGGCCACTCGTGGCGGCCGATCCGCGCCACCGCCGCGGCCAGCTCGGTGACCGCGTTGTCGGGGTGGCGCATGGAGCCGTGGCCGGCGTTGCCCTTGGCGGTCAGCCGCATCCAGGCCATGCCCTTCTCGGCGGTCTCGATGAGGTAGAGACGCCGGCCGCGGACCGTCGTACTGAAGCCGCCGACCTCGCCGATCGCCTCGGTGCAGTCGGCGAGCAGGTCCGCGTGGTTCTGCACGAGGTACTCCGCCCCCTTGTGCCCGCCGGCCTCCTCGTCGGCGGTGAAGCACAGCACCATCGGCCGCTCCGGCGCCGCGCCCGCCCGCTGACGGGCCCGGACCACACTGAGCAGCATCGCGTCGAAGTCCTTCATGTCCACCGCGCCCCGGCCCCACACGTAGCCGTCCTGGATCTCCCCGGAGAACGGGTGGACCTGCCAGTCGTCGGCGTCGGCGGGTACGACGTCCAGGTGCCCGTGCAGCAGGAGCGGGTCTCGGCTCGCACCCGCTCCGTGCCCGCCCCACGGCGCGACCACCGAGGCACGACCGGGCTCGGACTCGTGGATCTCGGGCTCGATGCCGACCTCGGACAGCAGCGCCGCGACGTGCTCGGCGGCCTTGCGCTCCCCGGGTCCGCTGCCGTCGCCGAAGTTCGTCGTGTCGATCCGGATCAGGTCACGGCAGATGTCCACGACCTCGGCCGCGGGGTCGTAGCCGCGGGGGGTGGCACCGGATTCGGGCGAAGCTGTCATGGGTCCATCCTTACAGGCCGGCCCTGGCCGGGCCGATGCGAGTTCTGTCGCTGTTCTTTGCTACAGTTACCGCCGCGCTCGCAACGAAACACCGGTTGCGGACGCGACACCCTTGTCCGGGTGGCGGAATAGGTAGACGCGCTAGCTTGAGGTGCTAGTGCCCTTTATCGGGCGTGGGGGTTCAAGTCCCCCCTCGGACACAACGAGACCCCAGGGATGACCTGGGGTCTTTGTCGTTTGCGGAGCGGCCCGGGTTTCCTCTCCTCTCCCGCCGGCGGGTCAGGACCCCTGGCCGCGTCCCATGGCGCGTCGGCGCTCCTGGACGGCACCGACCACGATGCGCGCGATCACGCCGACGAGCACGAGACCGCCGAGCATCTGGAGTGTGATCGCACCCCGCGCCGCCTGGCTCTGCGCGCTGATGTCGCCGAAGCCAACCGTCGCGAAGACGGTCACCGCCAGGTAGAACGCGTCCAGCTTGGTCAGCGGTTCGGACCAGCTCGCCGGCTCGCCTCGCCCCATGGCGTAGTAGACCGCCGCGAACGCCGCGAGAAACAGCGGGACCGTGACCATCAGGCCGCCGACCGCCGTGGCTGCGGGATACGGCGACGTCCGCACCCCACGAACCTGCCAGGCGAGCAAACCTGCGATCGCAACCAGCGCCGCCGCGATCCAGACCACGCCGCCCAGCGACAGCCGGCCGGACAGCGGGACGAGGAAGTAGCCCACCACGACCGCCACGGCGACGACTGCCGAACGAGCGACCTCGGTTGCTATCAGCCGCCGCCGGACGCGCTCCGGCAGCTCCTCCCACTCCGGCCCGGGGCCGGTCAGGCGTCCGCTGCGCACCACGTCTGCTCCCCTGACGGCATCGGAGCACCCTTGTGTCCGGCGGCTGCCCGGTCGCCCTCAGGCCCGGTCGAGCACCGCGCGGACGGCGTCGCGCGTGCGGTCGACCAGCGACGCCAGCGGGCCGGCCATCAGGTTGGTGGTCATCGAGCTGCCCACGGAGGGGTGCGGATGCGTCGGCGCGATCGCCTCCGCGGCACGCACCGCGGCCGCCATCCGCTCGAGGGTCTTGGCGTCGCGGTCGGCCCGCAGCAGCGGGAACTCCTCGCGCTCCTCGGCGTCGGCGTGGTCGAGCACGGCGGTCTTCAGCGCGGCGAACTTGTCGGCGAAGCCGGCGTCCTCGACGTCCATGCCGTCGAGCTCGGCCAGCATCTTCTTCGCCTCGGTCTCCTCCTCCAGGCGCGCGTCGACGACGACGTTGCCGCCCTCCGCGGTGCGCGCAGTGGGGTGCGTGATCAGCTCCTCGGCCGCCTCGTGCACCGCGAGGAACCGGCGCAGCTCCTCGAAGGCGGCCTGCTTCGTGTCGTGGCTGCGGGCCTGACCGACAGCGGTGAAGAGCGCGCGGATGTGCTCGTGCTGGGCCTTCAGGAGGTCGACGACGTCCAGGTTCTCGGTGCTTGCCACGGTGGAGCCTCTCTGTGCGTGGTGTGTGCCTCCACAACTACCCATCCAACGGCTCGTCATACAGGGGCCTTCGGCCCTCCCGCGGTCCCCCCTGCGCGGAGCATCGTCCCAACCATAGGACCGCGACGTGGAGGTAGCCGGCGTGCCTGAACTGCTCATCACCGGATTTCCCGGGTTCCTGGGCTCGGCCCTGCTCCCCCGGCTGCTCACCCGTCGCCCGGGTGACCGGGCACTGTGCCTGGTGCAGGACAGGCATCTCGCCAGGGCGCGGGAACGCCTCGAGGAGCTCGAGGCCGAACACCCCGACCTCGGCGGGCGCGTGGACCTCCTCACCGGCGACATCACGCGCCCCGGACTCGGTGTCGCCGCGGACCACCGGGACGTGCTGGACCAGGTGGTCGAGGTGTGGCACCTCGCCGCGGTGTACGACCTGGCCGTCGCACCGGAGGTCGCCTGGCGGGTGAACGTGGACGGCACGGCCAGGGTCCTCGAGCTGTGCCGCTCGCTGCCGAACCTCGGGCGCCTGCAGTACGTCAGCACCTGCTACGTCAGCGGCCGGTATGCCGGGGAGTTCACCGAGGACGCCCTCGACGTGGGACAGGAGTTCCGCAACCACTACGAGGAGACCAAGTTCGAGGCCGAGCTCCTCGTGCGCAAGGCGATGGCCGACGGCCTGCCCGCCACGATCTACCGGCCGGGCATCGTGGTCGGCGACTCCCGCACGGGAGAGACCCAGAAGTACGACGGCCCCTACTTCCTCGCGACGTTCCTGCGGCGGCAGCTCGGCGTGGCACTCGTCCCGCGGGTCGCGTCCCTCGACGCGGTCACCATGTCCGTCGTACCCCGGGACTTCGTCGTCGACGCGATGGACGAGCTGTCGGTGCTGGACCGGTCGCTGGGCCGCACCTACGCGCTCACCGACCCGGCGCCACCGACGATCAGGCAGCTCGTGACGACGTTCGCGCGGCACCTGGGCAGACGAGTCGTCTGGCTGCCTCTGCCGCTGGGCATCAGCCGGTCGGCCATGGGGGTGCCCGGCATGGAGCGGCTGCTCGGGCTGCCAGCCGAGGCGCTGGACTACCTCGCCTCGCCGACCACCTACTCGACGGCCCACACGACCGAGGACCTGGCCGGCACTGGGCTGGCCTGCCCGCGCTTCGACGAGTACGCCCCCAGGCTGCTCGACTTCATGGCCGAGCACCCGGAGATCGACGCGAAGGCGATGGTCTGAGATGCCGGCCCGGTCCCGCCTGCTCGTCGCCGATGTGAGTCTCGCCGGTTGCGACCGTGACTACGACGAGAACGTCACGTTCCTCAACCGGCGGTTCCGGATCGTGCGCACGGCCGCACAGGGCGACAAGCAGGTCGCGGCGAGGCTCGTCGCGCAGTGGGCCGGTCAGGCCGACGCGCTCGCCCTCACCTGCGGCACCGGTTCGCTCAAGGAGGTCCGCGACCGGCGGACCCACGTCCCCACGACTGAAGGCCAGGCCCTCGGCGAGGTGCTGCAGGAGTGGGCGGTCCGGCACCTCCAGGCCGAGATGCCCGGCTACTTCGACAACGCCCGCACGGTCGTCCTCGGTAGCGAGCACGCCCAGACCGTGCGGCTGCTGCGTGAGTTCACCGGGAACCTGGAGTTCGCCGACCCGCTGCTGCGCCTCGACATTCCCCAGACCCTCGAGTCCAGCCCGGTCCTGGGCCTGGCCGCTCGGCTCGGGACGCTCCCGATCCGGGTGCTGCCGGCAGCCCTGCGGGAGCAGCTGGCTGCCCCGGTCGTGCACGCCTCGAACGCCCTGGCCCGCAAGGCGGCGCGCAGCTGCGACGTGCTCGTGGCGTCGTACGACGAGCTCGCCGGCCTCGGCCTCGAGGATCTCGCCGGGAAGACGCTGATCAGCTCCGCGATCTCGGACGCACAGCTGGCCGACCTCGCGGCACGGGGGGTGGACCTGGTCCTCGACGTCGTCCCCCAGCCGTTCCGCGTCACCGTGGACACGGCCGTGCTGGAGGCGATGATGCTCGCGCTGGTGTCCGATGCGGGCCCGCTGACCAGTGACGACCTGCTCGAGATGATCGACTCCGCCGGGCTCGAGCCGCGGGTGCTGCGCCCCAACGGCTTCCGCCGCAAGAGCCGGTTCGCCTTCGTGATCCACCCGCTGTCCCAGAAGTTCTTCAACAACGTCGAACCGCTGGCCACCTTCACCAGGCTCGCCCCCGGCGTCGCCGTCGACGCCGTCGAGAAGGCCGTGGCCTACGCACCGCCGTTCACCTACAGCCACGTGACCGGGATCAAGTCCCCCACCGGGGCCGAGGCCGAGGGGTGGCTGATCACCGTGGGCGGCACCCCGAAGGAGCTGATGGCACACAGCCCGGAGTTCACCTACGCCAAGCTGCTCACCGCCGCCGAGACCGCACGCAAGCTCGGCGCCCAGGTGATGGGCCTGGGCGCCTTCACCAAGGTCGTCGGGGACGCCGGCGTGACGGTGGCCCGGAAGGCGCCGCTACCGATCACGACCGGCAACAGCTACAGCGCCTCCGGTGCGCTGTGGGCGGCGCACGAGGCCGTCGAGCGGCTCGGCCTGGTCGAGCGGGACGAGCAGGGCCGGCTGAAGGGCAAGGCGATGGTGGTCGGCGCCACCGGGTCGATCGGCTCGGTCTGTGCCCGCCTGCTCGCGCTCGCCAGCGACGAGCTCTGGCTGGTGTCGCCCGAGTCGGCCAAGCTGCTCGCGCTCAAGCACGAGATCGAGCGCGGGGAGCACCGCGCGACCATCCACGTGGCAGCCAGCCCCGACGAGCACCTGCCCGAGATGGACGTGATCGTCACCGCCACCTCGGGCGCCGGCAAGCGGGTCCTGGACATCATGGCGGTCAAGCCCGGTTGCGTGATCACCGACGTCGCGCGTCCACTCGACCTCTCGGCCGAGGACGTGGCCAAGCGGCCGGACGTGCTGGTGGTGGAGTCCGGCGAGATCGAGCTGCCCGGGGACGTGCACATGCGCGACATCGGCCTACCTCGCGGCGTGGTCTACGCCTGCATGGCCGAGACCGTGGTCCTCGCTCTGGAGGGACGCTACGAGAGCTTCACCGTCGGGCGGCACATCGAGTGGGAGAAGGTCAAGGAGATCTACGAGCTCGGGCTCAAGCACGGGATGCGGCTGGCCGCGATCTCCGGGGTCCACGGCGTCTTCAGCGACGACGACATCGCCCTGGTCCGCGCACGAGCCCTGGAGCGTCGTGCCGCCGCTCCCAGCACGCGCCGAGCCGGGACCTTGGGCTCTGGCCGCGCCGCCCCGACCGGTGCCAGCCTGGAGGCATGACGACCGAGGACCGCATCAAGCAGCTCGAGACACAGATGGAGAAGCTCCAGGCCAAGCAGGCGGAGCTCAGGAAGCAGCTGGCGGAGGCGGAGCTGGACCGGTGGCGCGGCCGGGTCGACGACCTCGAGGTGCAGCTGCACCTGGCGTCGATGGAGGTCTCGGACCGGGTCCAGCCGCTGATCGACCGGGTCCGCGACCGGGTGATCGACGCCCGGACGCAGGTCGAGGGCAACGCCTCGGCCGCGACCGAAGGTCTCAACGCCGTCCGCGACAGCCTGCAGACCGCCTTCAAGGACATCCGCAAGGCAGTGCTCGACACCACGAAGAAGATCGCCTCGTGACCGTCCCCGTCTGACGCGAGGTCAGTCCTGGTGCTCCCGCTTGATCGACTCGTGGTTGCGGATCACCTCGTCGATGATGAGGTTCAAGAACTTCTCCGCGAACCTGGGGTCGAGCCCCGACTCGTCCGCGAGTGCCCGCAGGCGCTCGATCTGGTAGGCCTCTCGGGACGGGTCGGCCGGAGGCATGCCGGACCGGGCCTTGAGCTGGCCCACCTGCTGCGTGCACTTGAACCGCTCGGCGAGCAGGTGCACGAGGGCGGCGTCGAGGTTGTCGATGCTGCTGCGCAGCCGGCTGAGCTCCGTGGTCGCGTCTTGCTCGGTCACACCGCAATCCAAGCAGACCACACCTCGTGCGACTGCGTGCCCACGTCGGGGTCGTGCGTCTGCTGGAAGTTCCGTCCGCCCCGGGCGAAGGTGTGCAGCACCGCTGCCGGCACCTCCGCCGGCGCCACGGGCTGTTTCAGCCAGGTGCAGTCGCGCACGTTCACCAGGTCGGCCTCCAGGGCAGCAGGGTCGTCGTCGTAGCGCCACTCCCCCGCGACCCGTCCCAGGTGGAACAGACCCTCCCCGTCGCGGGTCCACACGAACGCGCCGCCGGGGGCCGCCGCGAACCGCTCCAGCCGACGGGCCACCCTGAGGTCGTGCGCCTCCTCGCTCAGCCCGAGTGCGTCGCGCAGGTCCCTCGGGAGCCGGGGCAGCCGCCCGCCGACCCCGACGACGCCCAGGGTGAGCGCCCGCTCGACGGCCAGGCCCGGATCCACGTCGTCGCGACGCGACCGCATCGGGGCACGGAACACCGGCGTCATGCGGCCAGTCTCGCAGGTGGCTCGGCTAGCCTGCCGGGGTGAGCGACGAACCGGCATCACCCCCACCCGACCGTCCGCTTCGGGTCGGCTTCGTCGCCGGCGTCACCCCCGACAAGTGGGCGCGGCGCTGGGCCGAGCGGATGCCGCCCGGCGAGCTCGACCTCGCCCCGGTCGACGACGGCGACCAGCTCGCGGTGCTGTACGACGATCGCGCTGACATGTGCTTCGTGCGGCTGCCGGTCGACGACGAGACGATGCACGTGATCCCGCTGTACTCCGAGGTGCCGGTGGTCGTCGTACCCAAGGACCACTTCGTCGAGGCGGCCGAGGACGTGACGCTCGCCGACCTCACCGGTGAGATCGTCCACGAGGTTCCGCCGTTGACCGCCGAGGAGGCCGTGGAGACCGTGGCCGCGGGGGTCGGGGTCGTCGTGCTGCCGATGTCGGTGGCCCGCCTGCACAACCGCAAGGACGTCGTCCACCGGCCGGTCACGGACGCCGCCCCGAGCCGGATCGGTCTCGCCTGGCGCAAGGACCTCGAAGACCCGCGGGTCGAGACCTTCGTCGGCGTGGTGCGCGGGCGGACGGCGCACAGCTCGCGCGGAGCCACCGAGCCGGCGGCCAAGGAGACCAAGCAGAAGTCCACGGCGACCCGGAGGCAGCCGAAGCCGAGGCCGGCGGCGAAGGGGCGGCCGTCACCGCGCGGTCGCCGCCGCCGGTGACCTGACGGCCGCCCGAGCGGGTGCCCCGCGATTCTCAAGCCGCGTTGCGGCTCAGCCACTCGCCCAGCACTGCCGCGCTCGCCGCGACCACGTCGGGCCAGTCCAGCGCCGACTCGTCGGCGTTGTCGGAGACGTGCTTGACCAGCCGCACCGGGACGCCCAGCCGCCGGCACGCATAGGCCACCGCATAGCCCTCCATGTCCACCAGGTCGGCCCGGCCGGCAAGCGTGTCGCGAACGGCCGGGTCGGTGACGAACACGTCCCCCGAGGCCAGCACGGTGGCGTCGCCGCCTTCGACGGCAAGCCGTTCCTCGGGGTCGTAGCCGAGAGCGCGCACGGCCTCGGCGTTCATGTCGTGGTTGAGGACGACCCCCGGCAGGTGGAGACCCTCCAGGCCGGGCCGGAGCGCGCCCGCCGTACCGATGTTGACGACCAGGGTGCGCGCCGTGTCGGCGCCGACGAGGGCGCGCGTGGTGGCCACGGCCGCTGCGGTCTTGCCGATCCCGGTCACGACGACGCGCAGTCCGTCGGGCACGCAGGCGGCCTCGGCCCGGGTGGCGGCCACCACGATGATCTGGTCGGGGGTCACGGGCGAAGCCTAGAGGGGACTCCCGGCCCTACCAACCCGGCCCTTCGCCCTCCTAGCGTCGAGGTATGGCAGGCGTCGCGGCGCAGGCAGTGGTCGTTGTCCACCTGACCTACCTGCTGTACGTGCTGTTCGGTGGTCTTCTCGGGCTCCGTAGCCTGCACTGGCTCTGGCCGCACCTGGTGACCTCGTTCTGGGGCGCGGTGGGAGTCGCCGGTCAGCTCGGCTGCCCGCTGACCGTGCTGCAGAAGTACCTGATCGGTCTCGACGGTGGTGAGCCGTACGACGGCAGCTTCATCGGCCACTACGTCGCCGGTGTCTTCTACCCCGCCGCCTGGCAGGGCCTGGTGTGGTGGGCGACCGCGTCGTTCGTGCTGGCCAGCTACGTTGCTGCCCTGGTCCGGCACGGCACCGACCACCGGCTGGCCGCGCACCACTGACTACCAGCCGGCAGGCAGCGGTCGGCCCTCCTGGAACCCCGCCGCGGACTGCACCCCGATGGTCGCCCGGTCGTGGAACTCCTCCAGGTCGGCGGCACCGGCGTAGGTGCAGGCCGACCGCACCCCGGCGAACACGTGGTCGATCAGGTCCTCCACGCCCGGACGGGCGGGATCGAGGTACATCCGGGAGGAGGAGATCCCCTCCTCGTAGAGAGCCTTGCGCGCCCGGTCGAACGACGTCTCCGAGCTCGTCCGGCTCGCGACCGCTCTCGCCGACGCCATCCCGAAGCTCTCCTTGTAGGCACGGCCGTCCGCCGCGACGTGCAGGTCCCCCGGCGACTCGTAGGTGCCGGCGAACCACGAGCCGACCATCACCTGGGAGGCTCCGGCGGCCAACGCAAGTGCCACGTCACGGGGGTGCCGGACGCCGCCGTCGGCCCACACGTGCTTGCCGAGCTCCCGGGCGGCCGCGGCGCACTCGATCACCGCCGACAGCTGCGGCCGCCCCACACCGGTCATCATCCGGGTCGTGCACATCGCCCCCGGCCCGACGCCGACCTTGACGATGTCGGCGCCGGCGGACACCAGGTCGCGAACACCCTCGGCGGTCACCACGTTCCCGGCGACGACGGGGACCTCGGGCGCCACCGACCGCACCGCGGCGAGGGCCTCGAGCATCCGGCCCTGCTGGCCGTGCGCGGTGTCGACGACGAGCGCGTCGATCCCGGTGGCGAGCAGCGCCTCGGCCTTGGCCCGGACGTCACCGTTGACCCCGATCGCGGCCGCGACCCGAAGCCGGCCCTGAGCGTCGAGCGCGGGCGAGTAGAGCGTGGAGCGCAGTGCCCCGGTGCGGGTCAGGATGCCCCGGAGCTGTCCGGCATCGTCGAGCACCGGAGCCAGCCTGACCCGCGCCTGGTCGAGCCGGTCGAACGCGGACCGGGCGTCCACGGTGTCCGGCAGGGTGACCAGCGAGTGGGCCATCACGTCGTGGACCTGGGTGAACCGGTCCACGCCGAGGCAGTCGTCCTCGGTCACCACCCCGACCGGCCGCCCGCCGTCGAGCACCACGGCGGCCCGGTGCGCCCGCTTCGGCAGCAGGGCCAGCGCCTCACCGACGGTCTGGTGCGGGTCGAGCACGATCGGGGTCTCGAAGACCGGGTGCCGTGCCTTGACCCAGGCGACCACGTCGGCCACGACCGCGATCGGGATGTCCTGCGGGATCACCGCGAGACCACCACGGCGTGCCACGGTCTCGGCCATCCGCCGCCCGGAGATCGCGGTCATGTTCGCGACCACGAGCGGGATCGTGGTGCCGGTGCCGTCGTTGCTGGTCAGGTCGACGTCGTACCGGGAGGACACGTCCGAGTGCCGCGGCACCATGAACGCGTCGTCGTAGGTCAGCTCGTACGGCGGAACGGAGTCGTTGAGGAAGCGCACGAGGAGAGCACTCTACAGGGTGCGGCCGCTCCGGCGCCCGTGCAGCGACGTACGCCCTTCACGCCAGGAGCCGGGCGAACAGCTCGGCGTACTGGATCAGGTGACGGTCGCCGAGAAACTGGTCCTGGACCCGCTCACGCGCTGCCTGGCCGAGCTTCGCCGCCAGCGCGTCGTCGGAGAGCAGCTGCTCCAGGGCCCGTCCGTACGCCTCGAGGTCGTGCGGGTCCTCGACCAGCAGGCCGTGGACGCCGTCGTCGATCTGGTCCCGGATGCCGCCCACCGCCGACGCGATCACCGGTCGCCCCTTCCACATCGCCTCGGTCACGGTCAGACCGAAACCCTCGACGAGGCTCTTCTGGACCACCACCGTGGCGTGGGTCTGGATGGCGTTCACCAGATGGGCGTTCTCGTCGACGTCGTCCATCGGCAGCGTGACCAGGTGCACGCGCTGCTGGCCCTGCGTCGGGAGGCGGTCCCAGAGGCTGACGCACTCGTCGAGCACGGCGGCACCCTCCGGGTCGTCGGAGACGCCCGAGGTCGCCGGGCCGACGAGCGCGAGATGCGTGTCGGCAGGCAGCGAGTCCAGCCGGTCCACGAAGCCTTCGAGCACGCCCGGCATGTCCTTGAGCCGGTCCCAGCGGCTCACCTGGACCACGAGCCGAGCGTTCGCGGGCACCGCGCCGTCGCCGTGGATCAGGCCTTGGTGCGGCCGGACCTGGCCGATGTCCCCACCGCGACGCGTGAAGCCCAGCTGGTCGGCGACCGGGGTGCCCTCGACCAGTCCTGCCTGCGCCAGGGTGGACCGCACGCGGGGTGTGGCCAGCGGCAGGTTCTTCGCGCTGAACGGGTCGATCGATGGCGCGATGACGACGAGCTTCTCCGGCGGCACCCACGGCGGGACGTACTCCCGACGGGAGAAGATGAAGCCGTCCGCGGACTCGACGAAGCCGCGGAGAAACTCCCAGCCCACGTCGGTGAGGGCGTCGCGGACGTCGCGTCCGATGTGACAGCGCCACACGACGTGGGCGCCGCGCGCCCGCAGACCGTCGACCAGCCCGGCGGTCTGAGGGTCGTGCAGGATCACGATGTCACCCGGGTCCACGACCTGCTCGGCCATGGGGAGGTTGAACGCCAGCACCCGGGCGAAGTGGTCGCGCTCCGGCTGCCCCAGCCCGCCTCCGTCACCGGGCGAGCCGTGCAGGAAGTTGTGCAGGCGCTTGGTGATCGAGAAGAACTCGTGGTCGCCGTCGAGGACCAGCCAGCGCGTGTCGACCTGGGCACCGCGTCCGTAGGCGAGCATGAACTGCAGCATCTCGGCCACGCCACCACCCTTGCTGGTGGCGTTGATGTTCCACACCGTGCGTGGCCCGAGCTGCTCCCGGGCCCGCTGCGCGTAGAGCATCAGGCGCTCGGCGCGCGCAGGGGTGAGCAGCTGCGCCAGTCGCTCGAGCGGGACCGGACGGACCTCGACCTCGCGCATCTCGACCTCCTCGTCGGAAGGCTGCTGCCTCCAGACTAGGCGGACAGCCGCCTCGACCCGGTGTCTTTCGGCACGGAGAGTCCGCTGTCGCGGAGCTCGAGCGCAGCGAGCCGCCGTACGACGTCGGGGTCACCGCGCCGCCAGGCACCCGCTGGGTCGTCGCTGATCGGGGCGAGCCGGTGCAGCGGCTGGCGGCTGATCGCACGCAACGCGAAGAGGTCGAGGTCCTCGGCCGCGTCGACGAACCTGCGCCCGGCGGTCGCCTCGCGGACGAACCGCCAGCGCAGGGGCAGGTGCACCGCCAGCGCCAGGAGCACCGGGATCGCACCGATCGCCAGCCCGAGCCAGAACGCCAGCGTCTCCACCGCAGCCACCGGCGCCTCGCCCGCGGCCGCGATCCGGTCGGCGGCCCCACCGGCGCCGTCGAACGGCCGGCTCACCTGGTCACCGACCAGGGGCAGGTCACCGACGGCGCGCCCGGCGTCGCGCAGCTGGCCCGCCAGGCCCGTGCCGGCCTCGGAGATCTCCCTCCCGGGCCGGCCCAACGACAACGTCGCCTCTCGGACGGCCAGCGCGGTGCGCACCCAGGCGTACACCCAGACGACGAAGAGCAGGTCGCCCGCCAGCTGCAGCGATCGGCGGACCGGGGCGTCGGCATAGAGCTTCATGCCGGCACAGTTCCCCGATCCGCCGCCTTCTACGAACGAGTGCTACTTGAGCTCGGCCGAGGTCTTCCCGAGGAGCCGGCGAGCCACGATCAGCTGCTGGATCTGCTGGGTGCCCTCGAAGATGTCGAGGATCTTGGAGTCGCGCGCCCACTTCTCGAGCAGCTCGTGCTCGCTGTAGCCGACGCTGCCGGCGAGCTCGACGCACCGCAGCGTGATGTCGCTGCCGACCCTCCCGGCCTTGGCCTTCGCCATCGAGGCCTCCAGGGAGTTCGGCTTGCGGTTGTCGGCCATCCAGGCGGCCTGGAGCGTGAGCAGGTACGCCCCCTCCCAGTCGGCCTCCATCTGCAGGAAGGCTGCCGCCGCGGCCGACTGGGTGTGGGCGGGCCGGTCGTAGTCGATCTCGACGCCGGCCTGCTCGAGCAGCTCCCGGGTCAGCTCCAGCGAGGCGCGTGCGCAGCCGACCGCCATCGACGCGACGAGCGGGCGGGTGTTGTCGAAGGTCGCCATCGCGCCCGCGAAGCCCTGCTTGACGTCGATCTCCGGGCTGCCGAGGAGGTTCTCCTTCGGCACCCGGCAGTCCTCGAACCGGATCGTGGCGGTGTCGGAGGCGCGGATCCCGAGCTTGTGCTCGAGCCGCTCCACGGTCATCCCCGGCGTGCCCTTGGGGACCACGAACGACTTGATCGCCGCCCGGCCGAGGCTCTTGTCGAGGGTCGCCCAGACGACCACGGCGTCGCTGCGGTCGCCGGCGGTGACGAAGATCTTCTCGCCGTTGAGGACGTAGTGGTCACCGTCGAGCACCGCGGTGGTGGAGATGTTGGCCGAGTCCGAGCCGACGCCCGGCTCGGTGATCGCCATGCTCGCCCACACGCCGTCGAACCGCTCGAGCTGCTCCTCGTCGGCCACCGAGGCGATCGCCGAGTTGCCGAGGCCCTGTCGGGGCATCGACAGCAGCAACCCGACGTCGCCCCAGCACATCTCCATGATGGAGAGCACGGAGGCCAGGTTGGAGCCGTTCTTGGTGCCGGCGGCGGCCTCGTCGGCGGACTCCTCCGAGCGTCGTACGCCGGAGGCACCGGCGCCGCTCGCCGCACCCGACTCGCTGAGCCCGTCGATCATCGCCGCGAGCATGTCGAGCTCCTTGGGATACTCGTGCTCGAGCTCGTCGTACTTGCGGGAGTTGGGTCGCAGCAGGTTCATCGCGACCTGGTGAGCCTGGCCGATCAGCGGCCGGAACTTCTTGGGGGTCTCGAGGTTGATCATGGTCTCGCCCCGTCCTCAGACGAGGACGCCTCCTTCCATGACGGCGATGGCGCGCAGGTCGCGGTACCACCGTTCCACCGGGTGCTCCTTGACGAAGCCGTGCCCACCGAGCAGCTGGACGCCGTCGTTGCCGATCTGCATGCCGCGCTCGGCGCAGAGCTTGCGGGCGAGCGCGACCTCGCGCTCGAACGGCTTGCCCTGCGCGGCACGTGAGGCCGCCCGGTAGGTCACCAGGCGCATGGCCTGGAGCTCGATCGCGATGTTGGCGACCATGAACGCGACGGACTGGCGGTGGCTGATCGGCTCACCGAACGCCTCGCGCTCGTTGACGTAAGGGACCACATAGTCCAGCACCGCCTGGCCGGTGCCGATGGCCAGGGCGCACCAGCCGAGCCGGGACAGCCGCACGGCCTCGGCGTACGCCTCGCCGTCGGTGTCCCCGAGCAGGGCGATCGCGTCGACGCGGGCACCGTTGAGCACCACCCGGCCCAGGCCGGCTGCCCGCACGCCCATCGACGGCTCGGACTCGATCTCGAGGCCCGCGGTCGAGGACTCGACCAGGAACAGCGCGGGCTTGCCCTCCAGCATGGCGCCGACGACGAACAGCTCCGCCTCCGCCGCGCGCGGGACCAGCGACTTCACACCCTCGAGGACGAAACCGTCCCCGTCGCGGGTCGCGGTGGTCTGCGGCGCCATCGCGTCGAACAGCGGGCGAGGCTCGGTCAGCGCGAGCGCGGCAGCAGGGACCTCGTCGCCGGCGAACGCAGGCAGGTAGGTCTGTTGCTGCTCCTCGGTGCCCCACAGCGACAGCGCGGTCGCGACCGCACCGGGCGCGAGACAGGCGACGGCCAGGCCCATGTCGCCCTTCCCGAGGGCCTCCGCGACCAGCGTGCCGGCCATCGCCGACCGCTCGGTGGAGATCCCGCCGAGCTCCTCGGGCACGCCGAGGATCGGCAGACCGATCTCGAGGCCGGCCTTCAGCACCTCCTCGGGGGCGGCGCACGCGTCGTTGGCCTCGGCTGCCGCAGGCCGGACCATCTCAGCGGCGAACTCACCGACCACGTCGACCAGCATCTGCTCGTCCTCGGTCGGGGTGAGGTCGAACAGGCCCTTCTGCGCGGCGGCCGGCACCCGCACCGGGGCGGCACCGGGCCTGCCCTTCCGCTTGAAGGACCGGCTGACCGCGCCCACCGTGCGGAACCCGGCCCGGGTGGTCTCGAAGACCACCCGCTCGGTCTGCTTGCGCAGCCCGAGCCGGTCGAGGACGTCGGTCTGGGCCAGGCGGTTCAGCATGGAGACGGCGAAGCCGATCGGGTCCTGCCGGTCCGCGGCCGGCACACCGTGCCGGCTCCGCGCGGCGTCGCGGGGTGTACGTGTCATCGACATGCGGCAACTGTAACTGCGAGTTACACGTTGCGCCACACTAAGTTTCGGTGGCGCCGGTCACGCCGCCTGTGCCGGGTGAGCGCACCCTAGGATGAGGCCCATGCCTGAGTACGCCGCGGACAGCACTCCCCTTCCCGAAGGCGGCCGGATCCGGCCGATCACGCGGTGGGGCGAGCACGTGATGCACCGGATGCAGGAGCCGGTCACGGACTTCGACGAGGACCTGCGCGCGCTCGCCGCGGACATGGTGGCGACGATGTACGCCGCCGAGGGGGTCGGCCTCGCCGCGTGCCAGATCGGGGTCGACCGGTCGATCTTCGTCTTCGACTGTCCCGACGCCGACGGCGTGCACCACACAGGCGTCGTGTGCAACCCCGAGCTGTTCCTGCCCGAGGGCCGCGAGCGCCGGCTCGACGACGACGAGGAGGGCTGCCTGTCGCTGCCCGGCGCATTCGTCAAGCTGGCCCGGCCCGACTACGCCCGGGTGCAGGGCCAGGACCTCGCCGGTGACCCGGTCTCCTACAGCGGGACCGGCCTGCTCGCGCGATGCCTGCAGCACGAGACCGACCACTGCCAGGGCACCGTGTTCGGCGACCGGCTCAACAAGCGAGGCCGGAAGAAGCTGTTCAAGGCCGCCGACGAGCTTGCCGACCGGTTCCCGCCGGAGTGGCCGGTCGTGGTCACCGCCGAGCCGTGACGTAGCAGGCGACCGCGGTCGCGGCCGCCACGTTGAGCGAGTCGATCCCCGCGGCCATCGGGATCACCGCGCATCGCTCGGCGGTCTCCATCCACCGCCGCGACAACCCCGGCCCCTCCGAGCCCAGCAGCAGGGCCACCTTGTCGAGGCCACGCACGGCGTCCTCGATCGCCACGGCATCGGCTGCCGGGGTCAGCGCGACGGTCGTGAACCCCGCCCGGGACAGCTCCGCGGGGGCGTCGTACCACTCCTCCAACCGGGCGTACGGGACCGTGAAGACCGCGCCCATCGCGACCTTGATCGAGCGGCGGTAGAGCGGGTCCGCGCATCGCGGGGACAGCACGACGGCGTCCACCCCGAGAGCTGCGGCGGAGCGGAAGATCGCGCCGACATTGGTGTGGTCGACGACGTCCTCCAGCACGACGACGGTGCGGGCGTCCCGTAGCACCTCCGAGACCGTCGGCAGCGGCGAGCGCTCCAGGGACGCCAGCGCGCCCCGGTGGACATGGAAGCCGGTGACCTGCTCGGCAAGATCCTCGCTGACCACGTAGCACGGCGCGTCGCTGCGCTCGAGCACGTCACCGAGGCCGGCGAGCCAGCGCGGCGCCATCAGGAACGACCGGGCCGGGAAGCCGGCCTCGACGGCGCGCCGGACCACCTTCTCCCCCTCGGCCAGGAACAACCCGTGCTCGGCCTCGAGATGCTTGCGGAGCTCGACGTCGCGCAGGTCGCGGTAGTCGGCGAGCCGCGGGTCGTCGGGGTCGGTCACCTCGATCAGCCGCGCCATCGATACCTTTCCGGGTTGGCCACTGCGACCACCTCGCCGACGACCACGATCGCAGGCGGCCTGACCTCCTCGCGCACCACGTCCTCGGCCACGGCGCCGAGCGTGGACAGCACGGTGCGCTCCCCCGGCATCGTGCCCTCGGCGACGACCGCCACCGGCGTGTCCGCGGACCGCCCTCCTCCGAGGAGCCGCTCGGCGATGGCCGCGAGGTTCTGCACCGCCATCAGCAGGACCACCGTCCCGCGCATCCGGGCGAGGGCGTCCCAGTCCACCAGCGATCCGTCATGGTCCGGCGGCAGGTGCCCCGACACGACGGTGAACTCGTGGGCCACCCCGCGGTGCGTCACGGGGATCCCGGCTGCGGCGGGGACCGAGATCGCGCTGGTGACCCCGGGCAGAACCGTGCAGGGCACGCCCGCCTCGGCGCAGGCGATCGCCTCCTCGAAGCCGCGGCCGAACACGAACGGGTCTCCGCCCTTGAAGCGAACCACCCGCTTGCCCTGCAAGGCGCGCTCGACGATCACCCGGTTGATCTCCTCCTGGGACGCCGAACGGCCCCGGGGCAGCTTGGCGACGTCGACCAGCTCCACGTCCGGAGCCAGCTCGCTGAGCAGCTCCCGGGGAGCGAGGCGGTCGGCGACCACCACGTCGGCCTCGCTCAGCGCCCGACGGGCGGCCACGGTGACCAGCTCGGGGTGGCCGGGTCCCCCGCCGACGAGGACCACCCCGGGCGTGCGGTCGCGGTGGGCATCGGCGTCGATCAGGCCGTCACGCAACGCCGAGACGATCTCGTCGCGCACCGCGGCGGAGCGCTGCGGCTGGCGGTTCCCCAGCACCGCCACGGTGACACCGGCGTGGCGGCCGACCGCAGGGGTCCAGGCGGACGCTGCCGCGGCGTCGTCGCTGCGGACGCAGAAGATCCGGCGCTCCTCGGCGGCCGCGCTCACCGCCTGGTTGACCTCCGGGACGTCGGTCGCCGCGATGACGTACCACGCGTCGTCGAGGTCGGCTGCGTGGAAGCCGCGTTCGTGCCAGACCAGCTCGCCGGCTCCGACGAGTCCCTCGATCGCGGGCGTCACAGCCGGGGAGACCACTTCCACCCGGGCGCCTACCGCGAGCAGCGCGGGCACCCGGCGCTGGGCGACCCGACCGCCGCCGACGACCACCACGCGCCGGCCGGCCAGCCGGAGGCCGGCGGGATACGGCGGGTGCTCGAGGTCACTCATGGGCCTCCACCTGCTTCCGGGCGACGCCGGCGGAGTCGAAGGTGGCCATCTCCCGCAGGACCGTGCCGGCCGCCTCGACCAGCGGCAACGCCAGCACCGCCCCGGTGCCCTCCCCCAGCCGCAGGTCGAGGTCGACCAGGGGCCGGAGGCCGAGCTGCGCCAGGGCGACCGCGTGCCCGGGCTCCGCGCTGCGATGCCCGGCGAAGCAGTAGTCGATCGCCTCGGGAGCCAGCGCCTGCGCGACCAGCGCCGCCGACCCGGCGATCACCCCGTCGAGGATCACCGGCACACCCCGTGCGGCGGCGCCGAGGACGAACCCGGCGATCCCGGCGTGCTCGAAGCCACCCATCGAGGCCAGCGTCCGCACCGGGTCGTCGCTCACCGGACGCGACGCCAGCGCGGACTCCACCACCTTCACCTTGCGCGCGTGCACGGCGTCGTCGATGCCTGTCCCGCGCCCCGTGACCTCGGCCGGTGCCGCTCCGGTGAAGGCGGCCACCAGCGCCGCCGACGGCGTCGTGTTCGCGATCCCCATGTCCCCGGTGAGCAGGACGTCGTGCCCACGCTCGACGAGCAGGTCCGCCACGGCCGCCCCGGCCAGGAGGCCACGGACGGCCTCGTCCCGGCTCATCGCCGCGCCGACCGTCAGGTCCGACGTACCCCGTCTGATCTTGTGGTCGAGCAGATCCGGACCCGACTCCAGGTCCGCGGCCACGCCCATGTCGACGACGACCACATCTGCCCCGGCCTGGCGGGCGAGGACGTTGACCGCGGCCCCGCCGGCGCGGAAGTTCGCCACCATCGCGGCGGTCACGTCCTGCGGCCAGGGGCTCACCCCCTGCGCGTGCACACCGTGGTCGCCGGCGAACACCGCAACCGCGGGTCGCGCCAGACGGCGAGGCGGGCAGGCCCGTTGGATACCGCAGAGCCGCACCGAGGCCTCCTCGAGCACGCCGAGCGCTCCGGCCGGCTTGGCCAGCTGCGCCTGCCGCTCCCGCGCGTCGGACATCGACCGGGGATCGAGGGGTACGACGGCCGCAACGAGGGCGGCCAGCGTCTGCTCGGAAGTCATGCGTCCCATTCTCGCGAGGGTCGCGCGTCCCCTGGCAGACGACCAAGGCGCGGACTAGTGTCACAGCACGCCTAGATCAGGAGGTATGGATGAGCCTGGACCGACCGGTCAGCCCGGACCCCTACGAGCTCCTTCCCGCTGTCCCGTCCTTCACGGTGACGAGCACCGACGTGCACGACGGCCGGCCCCTGAAGGACGACCAGGTCGCTGCCAAGGGGAACACCTCTCCTCAGCTCAGCTGGTCCGACGTGCCCGAGGGCACCAAGAGCTTCGTCGTGACCTGCTTCGACCCCGACGCGCCGACCCCGTCAGGGTTCTGGCACTGGGTGCTGGTCGACCTCCCCGCCGACGTACGCACTCTCGACGCGGGTGCCGCCGCGGGACCACTGCCCGGCAAGGCGTTCCACTGCCGCAACGACGGTGGGGAGAAGGGGTTCATGGGTGCGGCCCCGCCGCAGGGCGACCAGGTGCACCGGTACTACTTCGTCGTGCACGCCGTGGGTGAAGAGTCCCTGGGCGTGGACTCCGACGCGTCACCGGCGGTGGTGTCGTTCAACCTCGCGTTCAAGACGCTGGGTCGAGCGATCATCCACGGGACCTACCAGCACTGAGCTCCCGGTAGGTCGGCGAGTCGAGGAAGAGCGGGAGCACGTGCCTGGCGGACATCGCCAGGTCGAGCTCGCCGGAGCGGATCCGATCCGGGTCGACGAACATGATGCGTCGCCCCTCCCCGAGGCGGATGTCCTCGTCGGTCGCCTCGGTGCGGGCGACCCAGATCTGCCAGCGGTCGGCGAGGTGGGAGGACACCTTCGGCGAGTGCTGCACGATCTCGTCGAACCAGAGCTCGAGGCCCTCCTCGCGCAGGCCGGTCTCCTCCTCCAGCTCCCGGTGGAGCGCGACCTCCCAGGACTCCCCGTCCTCGAGGTGACCACCGACCAGTCCCCACTGGTTGGGTGAGACCAGCGCGTGCTCGTCGCGCTCCTGCATCAGGATCCAGCCGCGGGAGTCGACCAGCAGCGCGCTCGTGATCCGGCAGTTCTGCTCCGCGCAGGGAGTGTCGTTGTCTGCGAGCGGGGCGGCGTTGCTACGGGCCACGAAAGTCCTCCGGTTGCGACAGCGTTTCCCTCGAAGCCTACTCGCCTGCCCGGCCCGGGCCCCGCCCTGCGCCGCCGGGGTACGACGCGCAGGGTTGGCGCCATGGGCGAGAATCACCGCATGCCCCAGCAGAACCCCGTGCACGAGCCCGACGTCCTCGGCGAGCCGTACCTCGCCGAGACCATCGAGCTGCCCGACGACGACGAGG
>JBMOMG010000027.1:0-3968 GCA_049323155.1 Actinomycetota bacterium
GCGCTCGGGACGCTCGACGCGGTTGTCGTGACGGTGCTCGCGGCCGGTGGCAGCGTTCCCGCGACGGCCAGTGCCGGCGGTGACGACGAGGCGTGGGACGTGGAGCGGATGGCGGCCCTCGACATCCCGGTGTTGCAGGGTCTGTGCCTGACCAACAGCCGGGCCGAGTGGGAGGCCTCCGACGACGGGATCAGCCCGCTCGACTACGCCAGCCAGATCGCCATCCCGGAGTTCGACGGCCGAATCACGACCGCCCCGTTCTCGTTCAAGGAGATCGACGCCGACGGCCTGCCGTCGTACGTTGCCGACGCCGAGCGTTGCGCGCGGGTCGCTGGTATCGCGGTCAACCACGCCGTCCTGCGGCGGGTGCCCAACAGCGAGAAGCGGATCGCGCTGATGCTGAGCGCCTACCCCACCAAGCATGCGCGGGTGGGGAACGCCGTCGGACTGGACACCCCCGTCTCCGCTATCAGGCTGCTGCGCCGGTTGCGAGAGGAGGGGTACGACCTCGGGGCCGACAACCCGGTGCTGCCACTCCTCGACGTCGCCGACGAGACCGAGGCCGGCGACGCGTTGATGCACGCGCTGATCGCGGCCGGCGGGCAGGACGAGGAGTGGCTGACCAGCGCCCAGCTCACCGACGCCCACGTGCGCATCGGCAAGGCGACGTATGACGCCTGGACGGCCGACCTGCCGGGGCGGCTGCGCGATGCCATGGTCGAGGCGTGGGGCGAGTCGCCCGGCAGCCTGTTCGTGAACGACGAGGGCGAGATCGTGCTCGCCACCTTGCAGGCCGGCAACGTGGTGATCCTGATCCAGCCTCCGCGCGGCTTCGGCGAGAACCCTGTCGCGATCTATCACGATCCGGACCTGGCACCGAGCCACCACTACCTCGCGGCCTACCGCTGGCTCGGTGCAGACGTCGAGGCCGGCGGGTTCGGGGCGCACGCGGTGGTGCACCTGGGCAAGCACGGCTCGATGGAGTGGCTCCCGGGCAAGAACGCGGCCCTGTCTCCCGCCTGCGGGCCCGACGCCGCGATCGCGAACCTGCCGCTGATCTACCCGTTCCTGGTCAACGACCCGGGCGAGGGCGCGCAGGCCAAGCGCCGCGCGCACGCGACGATCGTGGACCACCTGGTGCCGCCGATGGCGCGTGCGGAGTCCTACGGCGACATCGCGCGGCTGGAGGGTCTGCTCGAGGAGTACGACAAGATCTCCGCGATGGATCCCGCCAAGCTGGCGGCCATCCGGGGTGAGATCTGGCAGCTCATGCACGCCGCCCAGTTGCACCGTGATCTCGGCCTGGAGGAGCGTCCGGACGACGAGGAGTTCGACGACTTCCTGCTCCACGTCGACGGCTGGCTGTGTGAGATCAAGGACGCGCAGATCCGCGACGGTCTCCACGTCCTGGGTGCGGCGCCGACGGGCGAGGCCCGGGTGAATCTGGTGCTGTCGATCTTGCGCGCCGCGCAGGTGTGGGGCGGGGTCGGCAACGCGGTCCCCGGCCTGCGCGCTGCGCTCGGTCTCAAGGATGGCGCCGATCTCCAGGCGGTCGACGAGACGGAGGCGCGGGCTCGGGCGCTGGTCGAGGCAATGGAGGGAGCCGACTGGGACCCGACGGTCGCCGCAACGCTGCATGACGCGCCGGAGGTCCAGCAGGTGCTGAGGTTCGCGGCCGAGCAGGTCGTCCCCCGTCTGGCAGGGACGACCGGCGAGCTTGACGCGGTCCTGCATGCCCTCGCCGGCGGGTTCGTGCCGGCCGGGCCCTCCGGCTCTCCCCTACGGGGTCTGGTCAATGTGCTGCCGACGGGCCGCAACTTCTACACCGTCGACCCGCGGGCCGTCCCGAGCAGGCTGGCCTGGCAGACCGGCCAGGCGATGGCGGACTCGCTGGTGCAGAAGTACCTCGAAGAGACCGGCACCTACCCCACGTCGGTCGGGCTGTCGGTGTGGGGCACCAGCGCGATGCGGACCTCCGGGGACGACGTCGCCGAGGTCCTGGCCCTGCTCGGTGTGCGTCCTGAGTGGGACGCCGAGTCGCGCCGGGTCCGTGAACTGGTCGTCGTCCCGCTGGAGGAGCTCGGCCGCCCGCGCATCGATGTCACCGTCCGGATCTCGGGTTTCTTCCGCGACGCGTTCCCCCACGTCGTGGCGATGCTCGACGACGCTGTGCGGATGGTGGCCGACCTCGACGAGCCGGCCGAGGCGAACTACGTGCGCGCCAACTATGCCGCCGACCTGGCCGAGCACGGCGACGCCCGGCGCGCCCGGACCCGGATCTTCGGCTCCAAGCCCGGGTCGTACGGCGCCGGCATCCTGCAGGTCATCGAGTCCGGCACATGGCGCGATGACAATGACCTCGCCGAGGTCTACACCGCCTGGGGCGGCTTCGCCTACGGCCGCGACCTCGACGGCGCACCGGCCGCTGACGACATGCGCGCCAACTACCGCCGCATCAAGGTCGCCGCCAAGAACGTCGACTCCGCCGAGCACGACATCGCCGACTCCGACGACTACTTCCAGTACCACGGCGGCATGGTGGCCACGGTCCGTGCGCTGACCGGTGCCGATCCGAAGGCGTACGTCGGCGACTCCACCTCCCCGGACGCGATCCGCACCCGCACCCTGTCGGAGGAGACCGCCCGCGTTTTCCGTGCCCGGGTCGTCAACCCGCGCTGGATCGCCGCCATGCAGCGCCACGGCTACAAGGGTGCCTTCGAGCTGGCCGCGACCATCGACTACCTGTTCGGCTTCGACGCCACCGCCGGCGTGGTGCACGACTGGATGTACGACAAGCTGGCCCAGGAGTACGTCCTCGACGAGACCAACCAGGAGTTCCTGCGCAGGTCGAACCCGTGGGCGCTGCGCGGCATCGTCGAGCGACTCCACGAGGCCGCCGAGCGTGGCCTGTGGGCCGAGCCCGACGCCGAGATCCTGGCCGCGATGCAGCAGGTGTACCTCGAGGTCGAGGGTGACCTCGAGGACCGCGAGTGAGCGCACGATGAGGGTCCGCGTTCTCGGCGTTGGGATGGGGCCGCAGCACGTCACCCCCGAGGTGGCCGACGCGCTCCGGTCGTGTGACTACGTGCTCGCCGCCGAGAAGCGCGAGGACGACAGCCTGCTCTCGGTCCGCCGGGGCATCGCGGCCCAGCATGGCGTCGAGGTGGTCGCGGTCCCCGATCCCGAGCGGGATCGGGCGGATCCGGCCGACTATGCCAAGGCGGTCCAGGAGTGGCACGAGGCTCGGGTGGCGGCCTACGAGCAGGTCCTGCGTGAGCGGGGCGGCACCGCGGCGTTCCTCGTCTGGGGCGACCCGTCGCTCTACGACTCGACGCTCCGGGTCGTCGACCGGCTCGTCGAGCGGTTGTCGCTGGAGTACGACGTCCTCCCGGGGATCAGCGCACCGCAGTTGTTGGCCGCCCGTCACCGGATCGTGCTGCACCCGGTCGGGCAGCCCGTCCACATCACCACCGGCCGCCGGCTCCGCAAGGACCTCGCGGACGGCCAGACCAACCTGTGCGTCATGCTCACCGGCACCCTCGACCTGGCCGGGCTCGACGACTGGTCGATCTGGTGGGGGGCCAACCTCGGCACCGACTCCGAGGAGCTCGCCGCGGGGCGGGTCGCCGACGTGCTGCCGTCGATCGAAGCGGCCCGCGAGCGTGCGAAGACAACGGCCGGCTGGGTGATGGACGTCTATGTGCTGCGGGCTCGGGAGGCGCAGCTGTGAGCGGTCTGCTCGTCGCCGGGACGACCTCGGACGCGGGCAAGTCGGTCGTCACCACCGGCCTGTGCCGCGCCTTCGCCCGACGCGGCGTCAAGGTGGCGCCGTACAAGGCCCAGAACATGTCGAACAACTCGATGGTCTGCGCCGCCGCCGACGGCACGACCGCCGAGATCGGCCGGGCACAGTGGGTCCAGGCACTGGCCGCCCGGGTCACACCCGAGCCGGCGATGAACCCGGTGCT
>JBMOMG010000028.1:0-7500 GCA_049323155.1 Actinomycetota bacterium
CGAGGCTGCTGCCGCCGCCGGAGCCGGCCACGGCCACGGCCACGGTCACTGACGGCTCGCACGCACGTCCGAACGCCGCTCGCGCCCCCACGGGGCGGGGGCGGCGTTCGCCGTTCCGGCATCCTCTCCACCCCAAGTAACGCGGGGTTATGGACGCTGAACACGCGGCATGACGCCGGCGTTGCGTCCAGAACGCGAGGGGAGTGCGGCGACGACGACCGCCGCCGCGGGCGCGGGGCAACTGGGTAAAAACGGGGCCAACGGTCTCGAGCCGACCTAGTCTGCCGATCATGACCGTCCGTCGCCGTCTTGGTGCCAGGCTGCTCGGGGCACTGGCGCTCGTCGTTGCCACGCTGCCCCTCGCGGGCGTGCCCCTGTCCCCGGCCACCGCCGCGACGACGGTGACCGTCGGAGCCGACCTGAGCGCCTCAGGACCGCCGACCCAGGACTGCGGCGCCCAGACCTGCAACGTGCTTCAGTCCGAAGGCCCCGGGCGAACCCTGGTCACCGCGACCGGCACCGCGAAGAAGCTGCGCGTGCGTCACGGCGCGGTGGCGAGTGGCGGTGCCCTGATGAGCAGCGACGTAGCGGTGGTGGTGCTGACCCGCAGCGGGAGCAGCTACACCGTGGTGCGGGTCGGTGCCGCCGGCTCCCTGCCGGTTTCCACCGACCCCGACCGGGTCACCGAGCTGCCGGTCAACCTGCCGGTCCAGGCCGGGCAGTACCTCGCACTGCGGGTCTCGAGCGCCTGGGCCGGTTCCGAGGTGGACGTGCTCGGCGCCGGGTCCTCAGGCGACGTCGCCGCGGTCCGCTCCGACAACCACCAGTCCGGCACGCTCACCTACTCCGACAAGCCAGCCCTGCAGGCGCTCTTCAGCGTCGATATCGAGGCCGGAGACGCCGGCGGCGGCGACCCGGGCACGGGCGACCCGGGCACGGGCGACCCCGGCACGGGTGACCCGGGCACGGGCACCCCGGGTGATGCCTGCACGCCGGCGCCCTTCCCGCCGAAGAAGATCCGCGGCAAGGCGACCCGCGCCGGAGGGCGCGGGAACTGGACCGGCCAGGTGGTCGGCAAGCAGGACAACTTCAACGACGTCCGGCTGCGCTACGACGCCAGGGGCCGCACCCACACCGCGGGCCGGGGCGTCTTCCACCAGGGCGTCTACTACTACGGCCCTGGCGGCAGCTGGCAGCTGGACTCCTCGCAGACCGAGGGATCGGTGGGCCTGGCGATGGACCGCAAGGGCCGCCCGGTGGTGGCCTGGGGCGCCACGAAGCCGTCCTCGGGACGCTTCATCGAGTACTGCCCCCAGCTGTACCTCACCCAGGTCGGCCGGACGCCTCAGGTCGTCCGCCGGCTTCCCGCGGGCTCCTCGGGCTTCTACTACGTCGACCTCGCCGGTGACCGCCGCACCGGGAAGCTGCACCTGGCCTACGAGGTCGGCAACCGGCTGACCTACCAGCTCGTCGGTGGGCGTCCGGAGCGCCTCGGCGTCACCGGCGTGCGCGAGGTTCGCATCGCGGCCGGCGGTGGCACGGTCGCGGTGGCCGCGCGTACCGCGCAGGGCGGGCTCACCGTGCTGGCGCGCAAGGGCACGGGGGCGTTCAAGAAGGTCGTCGGTGCGTCCGGGATCCAGGACTTCGACCTGGCTGTGAGCCCGACCGGCCGGCTCTCGGCGGCGTGGTCCGCGGGCGCGGTGCCGAAGCTCAGCGTCTACAACGAGAAGCGGGTCGTCCGCACCAGGTTCAAGGCCGAGACCGTGGGCGTGGCGGCGCTCGGCGACCGGACCCACGTCGCGTTCTCGCTCCGCGGCGCGCCTGCCTGCTGGTGGTTCTACGGCTGCGCGGGCAACGGCATCTACCACCTGACTCTGCAGGGCAGCCGCGGGCGGCTCTCCACGGTCCAGGGCAGCGTCGGCTACTCACCGTCGCGGCTGTCTGTCGACGTGGTCGGCCGACGGGTCGGGATCGCCTACGGCAACCCCGCCGACAGCGGTCACCTCACGGTCCGTTCCCGCCGGGTCTGAGCACTACGACCGGCCGCCGGCGTACGACGAGCACCGCGCCCGTCGTACGCCGGAGCGCCGTTGGACCGCCCGGAGCAGGGGCGGCTCGCCTCGGTAGACTGGAGGTCAGCCTCCCCCCTGCTCCGGAAGGTCTCATGAACCTCAACCCCGCCGGCCTCCCCGACAAGTTCGCAGCCCTCGGGCTGACCTACGACGACGTCCTGCTCCTGCCGGGTGAGACGGACGTGATCCCCAGCGAGGTCGACACCACCACCCGGCTGACCCGCGACCTGGAGATCAAGATCCCGCTGGTCTCCAGCGCGATGGACACCGTGACCGAGTCGCGGATGGCGATCGCCATGGCTCGCCAGGGCGGCATCGGCATCCTGCACCGCAACCTGTCGATCGAGGACCAGGCCTACCAGGTCGACCTGGTGAAGCGGACCCAGACCGGGATGATCCCCAACCCGGTGACGATCGGCGCGAAGGCGACCCTGGAGGAGTTCGACGAGCGCTGCGGGGAGTACCGCGTCTCCGGCCTGCCGGTGATCGAGGAGGACAACACCCTCATCGGGATCATCACCAACCGCGACCTGCGCTTCCTGCCGGCAGCGGAGTGGGCGACCACCCGGGTCGGCGACGTGATGACCAAGATGCCGCTGATCACCGCACCGGTCGGGATCAGCCGGGACGACGCGACCGCGCTGCTCCGCAAGCACAAGCTCGAGCGGCTGCCGCTGGTCGACGAGCACGGCAAGCTCGCCGGGCTGATCACGGTCAAGGACTTCGTCCGCGGCGAGCAGTACCCCAACGCCTCCCAGGACTCCGTCGGCCGGCTTTTGGTCGGCGCCGCGATCGGCTACTTCGGTGACGCCTGGGAGCGGGCCACCACGCTGGTCGAGGCCGGCGTCGACGTCCTGGTCGCCGACGTGGCCAACGGTCACGCGCGGCTGTTGCTGGAGATGATCGCCCGGCTGAAGAAGGACCCGGGCACCCGCCACGTGCAGGTGATCGGCGGCAACGTCGCCACCCGGGCCGGCGCTCAGGCCCTCGTCGACGCCGGTGCCGACGCCGTCAAGGTCGGGGTCGGGCCGGGCTCGATCTGCACCACGCGGATCGTCGCCGGTGTCGGCGTCCCCCAGATCACCGCGGTCTACGAAGCCTCGCTGGCGACCAAGCCGGCCGGGGTGCCGGTGATCGCCGACGGCGGCCTTCAGTACTCCGGCGACATCGCCAAGGCACTGGTCGCCGGCGCCGACTCGGTGATGATCGGCTCGCTGCTGGCCGGCTGCGAGGAGAGCCCCGGCGACCTGATCTTCGTCAACGGCAAGCAGTACAAGGCCTATCGCGGGATGGGCTCGATCGGGGCGATGGCCTCGCGCGGGAAGAAGTCGTTCTCCAAGGACCGCTACTTCCAGGCCGACGTGTCCAGCGACGACAAGATCGTCGCCGAGGGCATCGAGGGCCAGGTCGCCTACCGCGGCCCGCTCGCCAACGTCGCCCACCAGCTGATCGGCGGCCTGCACCAGTCGATGTTCTACGTCGGCGCGCGCACCGTGCCCGAGCTGCAGGAGCGCGGCCAGTTCGTCCGGATCACCTCGGCCGGCCTGAAGGAAAGCCACCCGCACGACGTGCAGATGGTCGTCGAGGCGCCCAACTACAGCTCCCGCTGACTCCGCGCCCCGCCCGCCGTCACAGCCAGCACCCCAGCCACGACAGGTAGAGTCCCGACGTGACCGAGATCGAGATCGGCCGTGCCAAGCGCGGCCGCCGCGCCTACTCCTTCGACGACATCGCGATCGTCCCGAGCCGCCGCACCCGCGACCCCGAAGAGGTGTCCACGGCCTGGCAGATCGACGCCTACCGGTTCGAGATCCCGATCGTCGCCGCCCCGATGGACTCGGTGATGTCCCCGGCCACGGCGGTCGCGGTCGGTCAGTTCGGCGGCCTCGGCGTGCTCGACCTCGAGGGGCTGTGGACCCGGTACGACGACCCGACCGACCTGCTCGCGGAGGTCGGCGAGCTGCGGGGCCAGGCTGCGACCCGCAGGATGCAGGAGATCTACGCCGAGCCGATCAAGGCCGAGCTGATCACCGCCCGCCTCAAGCAGATGCGCGAGGCCGGCGTCACCGTGGCGGGGTCGCTCTCCCCGCAGCGCACCAAGGAGTTCGCCAAGACGGTGGTCGACGCCGGTGTCGACATGTTCGTGATCCGGGGCACCACGGTGTCCGCCGAGCACGTCTCGGGCCAGTCGGAGCCGCTGAACCTCAAGGAGTTCATCTACGAGCTCGACGTACCCGTGATCGTCGGCGGCTGCGCCACCTACCAGGCCGCGCTGCACCTGATGCGCACCGGCGCCGCGGGCGTGCTGGTCGGCTTCGGCGGGGGCGCGGCGCACACCACTCGCACGGTGCTCGGCGTGGCGGTGCCGATGGCCTCGGCGGTCGCCGACGTCGCCGCCGCGCGCCGTGACTACCTCGACGAGTCCGGCGGCCGCTACGTACACGTGATCGCCGACGGCTCTATCGGCCGCAGCGGCGACGTCGCCAAGGCGATCGCCTGCGGCGCCGACGCGGTGATGATCGGCTCTCCACTGGCGCGCGCCGAGGAGGCGCCCGGCGGCGGCTTCCACTGGGGCGCCGAGGCCTGGCACTCCAAGCTCCCCCGCGGCGAGCGGGTCGAGATCGGCACGGTCGGCACGCTCGAGGAGATCCTCTTCGGGCCCTCCCGTGTCGCCGACGGCACGATGAACCTGGTCGGTGCCCTGCGTCGGGCGATGGCGACCACCGGCTACACCGAGCTCAAGGAGTTCCAGCGCGTGGAGGTCGTCGTCCAGTGACGGCGAGCAGCCGGTGAGCGTGGTCCTGCGCGTGGCGGCTGCGCAGGCGGAGTCGGTCCCCGACGACGTCGCCGCCAACGTCGCCACGGCGGTGGAGCTGGTCGGTGCCGCGAGGGAGCGGGGGGCCCGGCTGGTCGTGCTGCCCGAGCTGTTCCTGACCGGTTACGCCCCCGAGGTGTGGGTCTCCGGCCACGGGGTCTCGCTCGACGACGCCCGGTTGACGCCCCTGCGGGATGCCGCGGCCGGCCTCGGGATCGTGGTCGTCGCCGGGGCGGCGGTACGCCGGTCACCGGACCGCACGACGCTGAGCCTGCTGGTCGTCGCCGAGAACGGCGCAGTCAGCGCGCCGTACGACAAGCAGCACCTCTTCGACGAGGAGGCGAAGTTCTTCGCGCGGGGCGACCACGGCGCGAGCATCGTGCTCCACGGCTGGGAGCTCGGCCTCGGCATCTGCTACGACGGCTGCTTTCCCGAGCACGCCGCCGCGGCTGCAGCGGACGGGGCGCGTGCCTACCTGTGCCCGTCGGCGTACTACACCGGGTCGGAGCATCGCAGAGACCTGTACTACGCAGCCCGCGCGCTCGACAACGGCATCTACGTGCTGTTCTCCGGGCTCACCGGCCGTTGTGGCGAGCACACGTTCAACGGCGGCAGCGCGGTCTACGACCCGGAGGGCCGGCCGCTGGACCGGGTGGGGGAGGAGTCGCCCGCCCTGGCGGTCGCCGATCTCCACGCCGACGAGGTGCTCCGGGTCCAGGCGATGAACCCGATCGGCCGGGACCGGCTGCCCAGTCTCGGCGCCCGCACCCGACACGACCTGGGAGCACGATGAACCACGACGGGAGGCTCAGCCCCCAGGGCCGCGAGGACGCGCTGGCGCGGCTCCAGCGGGACGAGCTCGACGTACTCGTGGTCGGTGGTGGCATCACCGGCGTCGGCACCGCGCTCGACGCGGTCACCCGGGGCCTGAGCGTGGGCCTGCTGGAGCAGCGCGACTTCGCCTCCGGCACCTCCTCGCGGTCGAGCAAGCTGGTCCACGGCGGCCTGCGCTACCTCGAGATGCTCGACTTCGGCCTGGTCCGGGAGGCGCTGCAGGAGCGCGGTCTGCTGCTGACCCGGCTGGCCCCGCACCTGGTCAAGCCGGTGCCGTTCCTCTACCCGCTGACGGGCAAGGGTTGGGAGCGGCCCTACGTCGGCGCCGGCCTCGCGATCTACGACGCGATGGCGATGGCCGGCAAGTACGACATGGGGGTCCCCACGCACCGGCACCTGTTCCGCCGCCAGGTGCGCCGGATCGCCCCCGACTTCCGCGTCGACGATCTCGCCGGGGCCATCCGGTACTACGACGCCCAGGTCGACGACGCGCGCCTGGTGGTGACCATCGCCCGCACCGCGGTCTCCCACGGGGCGCTGTGCGTCAACCGCACCAAGGTGGTCGGCTTCCTGCGCCAGAACGACCGGGTCACCGGCGTGCGCGCCGTGGACCTCGAGACCGGACGGGAGCTGGAGGTCAGGGCCCGGACCGTGGTCAACGCCGCGGGCGTGTGGACCGACGAGATCCAGGAGATGGTGGGCGGCCGTGGTGCCCTGCACGTGCAGGCCAGCAAGGGCATCCACCTGGTGGTGCCCCGCGACCGGATCCGGTCCGAGGCCGGTCTGATCATGCGCACGTCGGTCTCGGTGCTGTTCGTGATCCCCTGGGGACGGCACTGGATCATCGGCACCACCGACACGCCCTGGGACCTCGACAAGGCGCACCCGGCGGCCTCGCGGCGCGACATCGACTACCTGCTCGAGCAGGTGAACCGGATCCTCAAGGAGCCGCTGTCCCACGACGACGTCGAGGGCGTGTACGCCGGTCTGCGGCCGCTGCTGTCCGGGGAGTCCGAGCCGACGAGCCGGATCTCCCGGGAGCACACCGTGGTCACGCCGGTCCCGGGCCTGGTGATCATCGCCGGCGGCAAGCTCACCACCTACCGGGTGATGGGGCGCGATGCCGTCGACGCCGCCGTGCACTGCCTGGGCGAGCGGGTGCCGGAGTCGATCACCGACCGGGTCCTGCTGGCCGGAGCCGAGGGCTACGAGACGCGGCGCAACCAGCGCCACAGCCTGGCTCGCCGGTCGGGGCTACACGTCGCCCGCATCGACCACCTGCTCAACCGGTACGGCGGTCTGGTCGACGAGCTGCTCGAGCTGGTCGCCGAACGCCCCGAGCTGGGCGAACCACTCGCCGGAGCCGAGGACTACCTCGCCGCCGAGGTGGTCTATGCGGTGAGCCACGAAGGGGCCCGTCACCTCGACGACGTGCTCACCCGGCGCACCCGGATCTCGATCGAGACCTTCGACCGCGGCGTCAAGGCCGCCGGTCCCGCAGCGGACCTGATGGCGGGCGAGCTCGGCTGGGACCGCGCACGTCGCGACGACGAGGTGGACCACTACCTGCGCCGGGTCGAGGCGGAGCGGCAGAGCCAGCTGGCGCTGTCCGACCGGGAGGCCGACGAGGCCCGCGTGAGCGCCCCCGACATCGTCTGAACCTCGCGTCGGCGCAGTGACCGGGGCCACAGGTTTTGGATTTGCGCGAAGGGAGAGGGCTGCGTAATGTTCTCTCCTGTCGCCGGGAGCGACGGAGGGCAAGGCCGCAAGGCAGGGCCC
>JBMOMG010000028.1:10000-51355 GCA_049323155.1 Actinomycetota bacterium
AGCCCCGGGGAGTTGGCAACCGAGCTGTGATCCGGGGATGTCCGAATGGGGAAACCCAGCTGGAGTCATGTCCAGTTACCTCTGCGTGAACACATAGCGCAGTTGGAGGGAACGTGGGGAAGTGAAACATCTCAGTACCCACAGGAAGAGAAAACAACAGTGATTCCGTGAGTAGTGGCGAGCGAAAGCGGAAGAGGCCAAACCTACTTCGTGTGATAGCCGGCAGGCGTTGCGGAGTGGGGGTTGTGGGGCCGTTCGGTCGGTGCTGCCGCGCCGACGCAGAGTCATAAACCATCAGTGAAGTCGAAGCAGGTTGGAAAGCCTGGGCGTAGAGGGTGATACCCCCGTAGACGTAAGCTGGTGGCTCTGGAGCGTTACCCCAAGTAACACGGAACCCCTGAAATTCCGTGTGAATCTGGCGGGACCACCCGTTAAGCCTAAATACTCCTTGGTGACCGATAGCGGACAAGTACCGTGAGGGAAAGGTGAAAAGTACCCCTGGCGGGGAGTGAAATAGTACCTGAAACCATGTGCATACAATCCGTCGGAGCAGTTACTTGTAACTGTGACGGCGTGCCTTTTGAAGAATGAGCCTGCGAGTTAGTGTTATGTGGCGAGGTTAACCCGTGTGGGGGAGCCGTAGCGAAAGCGAGTCCGAATAGGGCGTTTTAGTCGCATGATCTAGACCCGAAGCGGAGTGATCTATCCATGGGCAGGTTGAAGCGCCGGTAAGACGGCGTGGAGGACCGAACCCACCAGGGTTGAAAACCTGGGGGATGACCTGTGGATAGGGGTGAAAGGCCAATCAAACTCCGTGATAGCTGGTTCTCCCCGAAATGCATTTAGGTGCAGCGTCGCGTGTTTCTTGCTGGAGGTAGAGCACTGGATGGTCTAGGGGGCCCACAAGCTTACCGAAATCAACCAAACTCCGAATGCCAGTAAGTGAGAGCGCGGCAGTGAGACTGCGGGGGATAAGCTCCGTAGTCGAGAGGGAAACAGCCCAGACCATCAGCTAAGGTCCCTAAGCGATAACTAAGTGGAAAAGGATGTGGAGTCGCACAGACAACCAGGAGGTTGGCTTAGAAGCAGCCACCCTTGAAAGAGTGCGTAATAGCTCACTGGTCAAGTGATTCCGCGCCGACAATGTAGCGGGGCTCAAGTTATCCACCGAAGCTATGGCATTCACACAACAGCTAAGCCTTCGTGGTTCAGGTGTGTGGATGGGTAGGGGAGCGTCGTGTGGGGGGTGAAGCGGCGGAGTGATCCAGCCGTGGACGCCACACGAGTGAGAATGCAGGCATGAGTAGCGAATGACAGGTGAGAAACCTGTCCGCCGAATGATCAAGGGTTCCAGGGTCAAGCTAATCTGCCCTGGGTAAGTCGGGACCTAAGGCGAGGCCGACAGGCGTAGTCGATGGACAACGGGTTGATATTCCCGTACCGGCAAAACAGCGCCCATGACGAACCCGGTGATGCTAACCGCCCGAACGCACCTGATCCCTTCGGGGTGAGGGTGCAAGTAGCGCGGGACCCGAGCTGGTAGTAGTCAAGCGATGGGGTGACGCAGGAAGGTAGTCCAACCGTGGCGATGGTAGACCACGGCCAAGGATGTAGGCCGAGACATAGGCAAATCCGTGTCTCATGTGGCTGAGATCTGATGGGGAGCCCGTAGGGGCGAAGTGGGTGATCCTATGCTGTCGAGAAAAACCTCTAGCGAGCTGTGCGCCGCCCGTACCCCAAACCGACTCAGGTGATCAGGTAGAGAATACCAAGGCGATCGAGTGAACCATGGTTAAGGAACTCGGCAAAATGCCCCCGTAACTTCGGGAGAAGGGGGGCCGGATCCGTGAGCACCCTTGCGGTGCAAAGCGGTGATGGCCGCAGAGACCAGGCCCAAGCGACTGTTTACTAAAAACACAGGTCCGTGCGAAGTTGTAAGACGATGTATACGGACTGACTCCTGCCCGGTGCTGGAAGGTTAAGGGGACGTGTTAGCCAGCAATGGCGAAGCGCAGAACTTAAGCCCCAGTAAACGGCGGTGGTAACTATAACCATCCTAAGGTAGCGAAATTCCTTGTCGGGTAAGTTCCGACCTGCACGAATGGAGTAACGACTTGGGCGCTGTCTCAACCGTGGACTCGGCGAAATTGCACTACGAGTAAAGATGCTCGTTACGCGCGGCAGGACGGAAAGACCCCGGGACCTTTACTATAGCTTGGTATTGGTGTTTGGTTCGGCTTGTGTAGGATAGGTGGGAGGCTGTGAAGCTCGGACGCCAGTTCGGGTGGAGCCATCGTTGAAATACCACTCTGGTCGTACTAGATGTCTAACCTAGGTCCGTTATCCGGATCAGGGACAGTGCCTGGTGGGTAGTTTAACTGGGGCGGTTGCCTCCTAAAATGTAACGGAGGCGCTCAAAGGTTCCCTCAGCCTGGTTGGCAATCAGGTTTCGAGTGTAAGTGCACAAGGGAGCTTGACTGTGAGACAGACATGTCGAGCAGGGACGAAAGTCGGAACTAGTGATCCGGCGCTGGCATGTGGAAGCGGCGTCGCTCAACGGATAAAAGGTACCCCGGGGATAACAGGCTGATCTTCCCCAAGAGTCCATATCGACGGGATGGTTTGGCACCTCGATGTCGGCTCGTCGCATCCTGGGGCTGGAGTAGGTCCCAAGGGTTGGGCTGTTCGCCCATTAAAGCGGCACGCGAGCTGGGTTTAGAACGTCGTGAGACAGTTCGGTCCCTATCCGCCGCGCGCGCAGGAAACTTGAGAAAGGCTGTCCCTAGTACGAGAGGACCGGGATGGACGAACCTCTGGTGTGCCAGTTGTTCCGCCAGGAGCACGGCTGGTTAGCTACGTTCGGAAGTGATAACCGCTGAAAGCATCTAAGCGGGAAGCACGTTTCAAGATGAGGTTTCCCACCCACTTGATGGGGTAAGGCCCCCAGTAGACGACTGGGTTGATAGGCCGGAGGTCGAAGGCAGTAATGCACGGAGCCGACCGGTACTAATAGGCCGAGGGCTTGTCTTACAAAGATGCTACGCGTCCACTGTGTGGTTCCCGAGTAACGAACGGGAACCCCAACCACCACCAGCAGTAGTGGTGGTGCACCGTTTTGATTACTCCATAGAGTTTCGGCGGCCATAGCGAAAGGGAAACACCCGGTCCCATTCCGAACCCGGAAGTTAAGCCTTTCAGCGCCGATGGTACTGCACACGCGAGTGTGTGGGAGAGTAGGACGTCGCCGGACCTAACTTTGCACAAAGCCCCCGCGGGCTCGTCTCGCGGGGGCTTTGTCGTGTTCGGCGACCGGCTCCGCTGGTGCGAGCTGGGGCGCAGCGGTCTAGTGCACTGGGCCTTCGCGCGTCTCAGCAGCCGGCCCGGCTTGGGTGCTGAGACCGCGGTCACATACTCTCGGTATCATGTCTGCCATGCCTGATCCCCGTCACCAGGGCGGTGCCCTCGGCGCCACCGGTCCCGCCGACCCGGAGCTCGACCCCACTGCCACCTACGCGCTGGACCCTGCCTACGTCCGGTCCCTGACCGGTCGCGTCGTCGCGACCAGTGGCGAGTCCGTGTCGACCTCGTGTCCCTTCAACGGCCAGCCGCTGGCTGCCATCCCGCAGTCTTCCGCGGAGGACGTCGCGGAGGCCTTCCGGCGGGCCCGCCGGGCTCAGGAGGCCTGGGCCGAGACGTCTCTCGAGCACCGCGCCGAACGGCTGCTGAACCTTCACGACCTGGTGCTGGACCGCCAGGACGAGATCACCGACCTGATCTGCTGGGAGTCCGGCAAGTCCCGCAAGCACGCCTTCGAGGAGCCGTTGCACGTGGCGATGACCGCGCGCTACTACGCGCGCACACCGCACCGGCATCTCGCCTCCGCCAAGCGCGTCGGGATCCTTCCCGTGCTCACCCAGGTCGAGGTCAACCGGGTGCCCAAGGGGGTGGTCGGGATCATCTCGCCGTGGAACTACCCGTTCACCATGGCGCTGTCGGACGGTCTGCCGGCGCTGATGGCCGGCAACGCCGTCGTACACAAGCCCGACGCGCAGACGATGCTGTCCGCGCTGCTCGGCGTACGGCTCCTCGAGGAGGCCGGCTTCCCCAAGGATCTTTGGCAGATCGTCGCCGGGCCCGGCCGGGTCCTCGGCAGCGAGATCATCAACCGGTCCAACTACGTCTGCTTCACCGGTTCCACGGCCACCGGTCGCGTGATCGCCGAGCAGGCGGGCCGCAACCTGATCGGCTGTTCGCTCGAGCTCGGCGGCAAGAACCCGATGCTGGTGCTGCGCGACGCCGACGTCGAGCGTGCGGCAGAGGGCGCGGTCCGGGCCTGCTTCTCCTCGGCCGGGCAGCTCTGCGTGTCGATGGAGCGGCTGTTCGTCGCCGACCAGGTCTACGACCGGTTCGTCGAGCGGTTCGTCCAGCGCACCAAGGCGCAGAAGCTCGGCCCCGGCCTGGAGTGGGGCACCGACATCGGCTCGCTGATCTCCCAGCAGCAGCTCGACGCGGTCTCCGCCCACGTCGAGGACGCGGTCGCCAAGGGGGCCCGCGTGCTCACCGGCGGCCGGGCACGTCCCGACCTCGGCCCGTACTTCTACGAGCCCACGATCCTCGAGGGCGTGGACCCGGACATGGCCTGCTTCGGCGAGGAGACGTTCGGCCCCGTCGTGTCCCTCTACCGGTTCCACGACGAGGCCGATGCCATCGCCCGTGCCAACGCCGGGGAGTACGGCCTCAACGCCTCGATCTACACCCGCGACGTGAAGCGCGGCCGGCAGATCGCCAAGCAGATCAAGTGCGGCACCGTGAACGTCAACGAGGCCTTCGCCGCCACCTTCGGCAGCCTCGATGCCCCCATGGGTGGCATGCGCGAGTCCGGCCTCGGCCGACGGCAGGGTGCCGAAGGGATCCATCGCTACACCGACCCCCAGGCCGTCGCCGTCCAGCGCCTGTTCCGGTTCTCACCGGTGCTCGGCATGAGCGACGAGACGTTTGCCAAGGTGATGTCGGCCCAGATGCGCCTGATGCGCAAGACCAAGCGTCCGTGAGGGAGCTCCCATGAGTGCAGCAGGTTTCGACTACGACGTCCTGATCATCGGCTCGGGTTTCGGGGGCTCGGTCTCCGCGCTCCGGCTCACCGAGAAGGGCTACCGCGTCGGTGTCCTCGAGGCGGGGGCCCGCTTCCGCGACGAGGACTTCGCGGACACCTCCTTCGACCTCGACAAGTACCTCTTCCGTCCCGAGCTCGGCTGCTACGGCATCCAGCGGATCGACGCGCTCAAGGACGCGCTGATCCTGTCCGGCGCCGGCGTCGGCGGGGGATCGCTGGTGTACGCCAACACGCTCTACGAGCCGTTGCCCGCGTTTTACCGCGACCCGCAGTGGCGAGACATCACCGACTGGCGCGACGAGCTGGCGCCGTTCTACGACCAGGCCAAGCGGATGCTCGGCGTGGTGGAGAACCCGCTGCGCACGCCGTCGGACGACGTCATGGAGAAGGTCGCCAACGACATGGGCGTCGGCGACACCTTCCACCCCACGCCCGTCGGCGTCTTCTTCGGCGGGCCGGAGCAGCCCCAGGGGGAGCGGGTCGCGGATCCCTTCTTCGGCGGGGCCGGACCGGAGCGCAACACCTGCCTCGGCTGCGGCGAGTGCATGACCGGGTGTCGGCACAACGCGAAGAACACGCTGGTCAAGAACTACCTGTACCTCGCCGAGAGCAAGGGTGCCCGCGTGCACGAGCTCACGACGGTCGAGACCGTCCGCCCGCTCGACGACGGTGGCTATGCGGTCGACGTGCGGTTCACGAAGGCCAAGCTACGCCGGAAGGCGGCCCGTCGTACTCTCACCGCCGAGCAGGTGATCTTCTCCGCCTCCGCGCTGGGCACGCAGCGGCTGCTGTTCAAGATGCGGGACCAGGGCCACCTGCCCGAGCTGTCCCAGCGTCTGGGCTACCTCTCCCGGACCAACTCCGAGTCGATCCTCGGCGCGATCGCGCCCGACACCACCGTCGACTACAGCCAGGGGGTGGCGATCACCTCGTCGTTCCACCCCGACGAGGACACCCACATCGAGCCGGTCCGCTACGGCAAGGGCAGCAACGTGATGTCGCTGCTGCAGACCGTGCTCACCGACGGTGACGGCCCGGCGCCGCGCTGGCGGACCTGGCTGAAGGAGATGTGGAAGGAGAAGCTCAACGTCCTCGACCTCTACGACCTGCGGCACTGGTCGGAGCGGACGGTGATCGCGCTGGTGATGCAGACCATCGACAACTCCATCACCACCTACTCCAAGCGCAGCCGGCTCACCGGCCGCTGGCACCTCAGCTCCAGGCAGGGGCACGGCGCCCCGAACCCGACCTGGATCCCGGTGGCCAACCAGGCGGTCCGCAAGATGGCGCAGGTGATCGGCGGGAAGCCGGGCGGTTCCATCGGCGAGCCGTTCAACCGCCCGCTGACCGCGCACTTCATCGGTGGCTGCACGATCGGGGAGACGCCGGAGACGGGTGTGATCGACCCCTACCAGCGCGTGTTCAACTACCCCGGCCTGCACGTGGTGGACGGTTCGGCCATCTCGGCGAACCTCGGGGTGAACCCCTCGCTCACGATCACCGCCCAGGCCGAGCGCGCGATGGCGTTCTGGCCGAACAAGGGCGAGGCCGACCCGCGCCCCGAGCTCGGCTCGCCGTACGAGCGGGTGGCGCCCGTCGAGCCCCGGGAGCCGGCCGTCCCGCCGACCGCCCCGGCCGCGCTGCGACTGCCGATCGTCGGGGTCTCCTGAGGCACAGAGGCGGGGTGCTCCGAGCCCACCTGCTCTGAGCTCAGGGGCCGTGTCCACCGAATACCGGTGGTGCGGCCCCTGTGTCGTGCGCGAGTGACCGCCTCGCGCCTCTCGGTCCGGCCGGCCGGCGCCCCGGAAATGACTCAGGGCCCGACCGGGGAGGGAGGGTTGGTCGGGCCCTGAACCGTCCACGCACCTGATGGACAGTGCACGGACCGAGAGATCCGGCCTGGGAGGGAGCAAAGCCACCGGATCTGACAGGCTCAACGAGCGGGGCTGCGGGGGGTTACGCGGTTACCGACCGATTTCTGGAAGTTTTTCCGGGAAGCGTCCCGGGCCCTCTCGGCGGGCTGGACGGGCCGCGGCCCGGTGACGGGTCGCGGATAGACTGGGACCTCCGCCGCACGCCATGTGAAGGGGCTTGATGACCACCGACCACGACCTCGTCCTCGTCGTCGACTTCGGGGCGCAGTACGCCCAGCTCATCGCCCGCCGGGTGCGTGAGGCCCGGGTCTACTCCGAGATCGTCCCGCACACGATGCCGATCGAGGAGATGCTTGCCCGCAACCCCAAGGCGATCATCCTCTCCGGCGGCCCCTCCTCGGTCTACGAACCCGGCGCCCCGCAGGTCGGCCCGGCGGTCTTCGAGGCCGGGGTGCCGGTCTTCGGCATGTGCTACGGCTTCCAGGCGATGGCGCTCGCGCTCGGGGGAGAGGTACGTCGCACCGGCCTCTCGGAGTACGGCCGGACGCCGGTCTCCGTCACCGAGCGCGGCACGCTGCTCGCCGAGGTGCCCGAGCAGCACAAGGTCTGGATGAGCCACGGCGACTCGGTCGTTGCAGCGCCCGAGGGCTTCACCGCCCTGGCCACCTCCGCCGGGTCCCCGGTCGCGGCGTTCGAGGACCTCGACCGGCGCCTGGCCGGGGTGCAGTGGCATCCCGAGGTGCTGCACACCGAGCACGGGCAGGCGGTCCTCACCCACTTCCTGCACAACATCGCCGGCTGCCGCCCGACGTGGACGATGGTCAACATCGTCGACGAGCAGGTGGAGCGGATCCGCGAGCAGATCGGCGACAAGCAGGCGATCTGCGGGCTCTCCGGTGGCGTCGACTCCGCGGTGGCGGCCGCGCTGGTGCAGCGTGCGATCGGCGACCAGCTGACCTGCGTGTTCGTCGACCACGGCCTGCTCCGCAAGGGCGAGGCCGAGCAGGTCGAGCGGGACTTCGTCGCCTCCACCGGCGTCTCGCTGCACGTGGTCGACGCCCGGCAGCGGTTCCTCGACGCGCTGGCCGGGGTCACCGACCCCGAGGAGAAGCGCAAGATCATCGGCCGGGAGTTCATCCGCGTCTTCGAGGCCGCCGAGCTCGAGATCGTCGGCGAGGCTGCCGAGCACGGGGAGAAGGTGTCCTTCCTGGTGCAGGGCACGCTCTACCCCGACGTGGTCGAGTCCGGCGGCGGTGCCGGCACGTCCAACATCAAGTCTCACCACAACGTCGGCGGGCTGCCCGAGGACCTCGAGTTCGAGCTGGTCGAGCCGCTGCGCACGCTGTTCAAGGACGAGGTGCGCCTCGTCGGGGAGCAGCTCGGCCTGCCGCCGGAGATCGTCTGGCGGCACCCGTTCCCCGGCCCCGGGCTGGGCATCCGGATCATCGGCGAGGTCAACCAGGAGCGACTCGACATCCTCCGTGAGGCCGACGCGATCGCGCGGGAGGAGCTGACCAAGGCGGGTCTGGACCGCGACATCTGGCAGTTCCCGGTGGTGCTGCTGGCCGACGTGCGCTCCGTCGGGGTCCAGGGCGACAGCCGCACCTACGGGCACCCGGTCGTGCTGCGGCCGGTCACCTCCGAGGACGCGATGACCGCGGACTGGGCGCGACTGCCCTACGACGTGCTCGAGGCGATCTCCACCCGGATCACCAACGAGGTGCGCGAGGTCAACCGGGTCACCGTCGACATCACCAGCAAGCCGCCGGGCACGATCGAGTGGGAGTGACCCGGCGCTACGCCTGACCGCCGAGGAGGTCTGCGGTCGCCACGACGGTGGCGAACTCCCCGTGCAGGTTGGTCGCGGTCGCGCGGGCCAGCTCGTCCGCGGTCATCGTCGTCCCGTCGGGTCCCGTGCGGTCGAAGGTGTGCGTCGCGTCGAGCACGAACAGCACGTCGTGGCCGAGGTTCCCGCCGACGCGCGCGGTCGTCTCGCAGCAGTGGTTGGTGGTGATCCCGCAGACCACGATCCCGCGGACGTCATGCGCGACCAGCCAGGCGTGCAGGTCCGGGCACCCGTGGAAGCCGGAGTTGACGCTCTTGGTCACGAGCAGGTCCGGGGGCGTCGCGAGGTAGGGCTTGAGCCGGTTGCCCGGCGAGCTCGGATGCAGCGGCGAGGCGGGGTCGGTGGAGTCGTGCCGCACGTGTACGACGGGCCGCCCGGTGCCGTGCCAGCGCTCCACCAGTGCTGCGATGTTGCCGTCGCACGCCGGGTTGTTGCGCCGACCCCACCCCGGGTCGTCGAAGCCGGACTGGACGTCCACGACCACCAGCGCATGTCGACTCAGGTCCCGCACCGTCACAGCCGTCGACCCTAGCGCCGGCGAGCCCGGCGCGCCGGGATCTCCCCAGAGTGGGTGATTCGGGCCCTTGTGCCTTGACCGGCCGAGTCGCCGCCTGCGACTGTCGGTCGGGGGTGGGTGAGGGAATGAGAATCGATGACCTGGGGCCCATGGGGCCGGGGAACGAACGCCGCTGGCGTGACGACGGGTGGTGGGACATGCACGACGGCATGGGCACCGGTCTCGGCTGGGGCGGTTGGCTGCTCGTCGTACTGCTGGTCCTGCTGCTTCTGATGCTGATCGCGGGGATCATCGCGCTGATCGCCTGGTCGACCCGCCGACCGCACCCGAGCACGCAGCCGGCGGCTCCGGCCACGCCGGAGGTGCAGAGCCCTGCGCTGCAGATGCTCGACGAGCGGTTCGCCTACGGTGACATCGACGAGGAGGAGTACCTCCGCCGGCGCGCGCTGCTGCGCGGCGGATAGCCTCCGGCTACGACGAGACCGGGATCCGGCCGTAGGTGGTCGTCCGCTGCCGGACCGGTCGGTCGATGCCGGCCCCGATCTCCTCGAGCTCGGCCACGGTCTTGGCCGACCCGTGCTCGGAGCCGGCCATCCGCGAGATCGTCTCCTCCATCAGCGTGCCGCCCAGGTCGTTCGCGCCGGCCCGGAGCATCGCCCGGGTCCCCTCGACGCCGAGCTTGACCCAGGAGGTCTGGATGTTGTCGACCCGCCCGTGGAGCATGATCCGGGCCATCGCGTGCACCGCCAGGTTGTCGCGCAGCGTCGGTCCCGGGCGCGCGACGCCGGCGAGGTAGATCGGTGCGCTGGTGTGCACGAACGGCAGCGGGACGAACTCGGTGAACCCGCCGTAGCCCCGCTCCAACGCGGCGTCCTGGATCCGGGTGAGCACGCGCAGGTGGGTCACCCAGTGCGCCGGGTTGTCGACGTGGCCGTACATCATCGTCGAGGTCGTCGGGATGCCGACCTCGTGCGCGGTGCTGATCACCTCGATCCAGGTCGAGGTCGGCAGCTTGCCCTTGGTGAGGATCCACCGCACGTCGTCGTCGAGGATCTCCGCCGCGGTGCCGGGGATGCTGTCGAGGCCGGACTCCTTGGCGCGGACCAGCCAGTCGCGGATCGACAGCCCTGTGCGTGCCGCGCCGTTGACGATCTCCATCGGGGAGAAGGCGTGCACGTGCATGCCGGGCACGCGCGCCTTCACCGCGGCGGCCAGGTCGAAGTACGCCGTGCCGGGCAGCTCGGGGTCGATCCCGCCCTGCATGCACACCTCGGTCGCGCCGAGCGCCCAGGCCTCCTCGGCCCGGTCGGCGACGTCGTCCAGGGAGAGGGAGTAGGCGTCGGCGTCGGTGCGACGCTGGGCGAAGGCGCAGAACCGGCACCCGGTGTAGCAGACGTTGGTGAAGTTGATGTTGCGGTTGACGACGTAGGTCACCTCGTCGCCGACCACGGACCGGCGGAGGCCGTCGGCGATCCGGCACACCTCGGCCAGCGCGTCGCCCTCGGCCGTCATCAGGGTCAGCGCCTGGGCGTCGGTCAGGGCTCGAGGGTCGTGCTCGGCGACCTTCAGTGCGGCGAGGGTGCCGGGATCGACGGGCGTGCCGGTGCGGTGCTTTCGGGACGCTCGCGGCGTGGTTCCTGAGGAGACGAGGGCCGAGCCGTCTCGAAGGGCTCCATCCTCGACCACCGGGTCGGGCTGCTCGATCGCCGGGACCGACTGGCGGAGCAGCTCCCAGTCGCCGTAGACGTCGTCGAAGTCCGCACGGCGGTCGTTCGTGCGGCCCTCGGTGTCGATCGCGGTGTGCAGGTCGGTGCGACCGACCGACGCGAAACCTCCGTCCGGCTCCTGCCACGGGCGACCGACCGGCGTGAGGCCCGCGACGGCCAGCCCGGTGTCCGTGGCCAGGGCGGCGACGTGCCCGGAGACGCGGGGGTCGATCCACGGCTCGCCGGCGCGCACGTACTCCGGGTGCACGGTGAGCCGCTCCTGGAGCGAGAAGCCCGCGGCCGCGGTGACCGAGCGCAGCCGGTCCAGGGACGGCCACGGTCGCTCGGGGTTCACGTGGTCGGGGGTCAGCGGCGACACCCCGCCCCAGTCGTCGACACCGGCACCGAGCAGGGCTGCACACTCCGAGCTGTCGACCAGGTTCGGCGGTGCCTGCACCCGCATCTTCGGCCCCAGCACGATCCGGGTCACCGCGATCGCAGCGAGGTACTCCTCCAGCGCGAGGTCGTCGGCGGCGCGCATCGCGGTGTCCGGCTTGGCGCGGAAGTTCTGGACGATCACCTCCTGCACGTGGCCGTAGGCCCGGGCGACCCTGCGCAGCGCGAAGACCGACTCCGCGCGCTCGGCGACGGTCTCGCCGATGCCCACGAGCAGCCCGGTGGTGAACGGCACGTTGAGCCGGCCGGCGTCCTCCAGGACGCGCAGCCGCACCGCCGGGTCCTTGTCCGGTGACCCGTAGTGGGCCTGGCCCTTCTCGGTGAACAGCCGGGTGGAGGTCGTCTCGAGCATCATCCCCATCGAGGGGGCGACCGGCTTGAGGCGGTTGATCTCCTCCCACGACATGACGCCGGGGTTCAGGTGCGGCAGCAGGCCGGTCTCCTCGAGCACCAGCACGGCCATCGCCCGGACGTAGTCGAGCGTGGAGTCGTACCCCTTCTCGTCCAGCCACTGTGCGGCGGCGGGCCAGCGGTCCTCAGGCCGGTCACCCAAGGTGAACAGCGCCTCCTTGCACCCCAGCGCCGCGCCCTGGGTCGCGATGGCCAGCACCTCGTCCGGCGACAGGTAAGGCGCCTGTCCGTCGGCGGCGAGCTTGCCCGGCGTGGTCACGAACGTGCAGTAGTGGCAACGGTCCCGGCACAGCCGGGTGAGCGGGATGAACACCTTGGGGGAGTAGGTGACCACGCCCGGACGGCCGGCGGCATCCAGCCCTGCGTCCCGCACCCGCGCGGCCGTCGCGCAGAGGGCGTCGAGGTCGGCGCCCCTGGCGGTCAGGAGTACGGCGGCCTCGGACTCGTCGAGGGTCGCTCCCCGAGCGGCCCGGGCGAGGGCTCGCCGCATCGCCTGGGCGGTGACTCCTGGCTGGTCGTGCGTGGCGGTCACTGGGCTCCCTCGGAGGTCACGTGGGCGTCGGCTTCCCTCTGGCGAGGGTATCGAGGCCCACGGGGTCGGCGGACACCCTGTCTGCGGAGCAGACACGGGGCTGGACGCCGCGGCTTTACCTTGCCAGGATTACTGGAACAGTATGCCTGTGTGGATTCGCGGCACATCTCGGAGGGCCGTCATGAGTGGAACAGCCGATACCGACCACGTGGTCCCTCGTCGGTTCGCCATGTCGCCCGAATGGGCCCGCCGCACGGCGCGGAGCGTGGGTCGGTTCGTGCCGGGTGACCCCGAGCCCACCGAGGAGGAACACCGGCGCCAGGCGCGCGCTCTCCTCCAAGGGGACCCGGTGGCCGACGCCCTGGTGTCGGCGATCAAGGACGACCGGTCGGTCACCATGGCCCAGTTCCGTCAGGCGATCGACGAGGGAGTCGCCGCGGTCCCCGACGCGCCGGCCGCGCTGCGCGAGTTCTTCTGCCACCTCGAACCGCGGCCGGACTGGGTCGACGACGAGCTGCTCCGGCGCGGTGCCGAGGTCTGCCTGGAGACCGGGCTCACCGGCGCGGACGTGCTCGGCGACTCGTCCCTGATGGGCGGGTACCGCTCCTCGGCCACGACCGCGGTCCTGGTCGGCACGGGCCTGCTCCTCACCGGCCAGGTGAACCGCCGGGTCGGCGAGACCTCCCAGTGGTGGCTCGAGTGCGTGCGCCCGCACGGCATGGACCGCGACGGGGCCGGCTGGAAGCTGACCGTGCACGTGCGGCTGATGCACGCCCTGATGAACCGCAGGTTCCTGGACGCCGGCTGGGACGTCGAGGACTGGGGCCTGCCGGTGAACCAGTACGACCAGGCGGGGACCCTCGCGCTGTTCTCGACGTCGTTCCTGCTCAGCGTGCGGGCACTCGGCATCCCGGTCACCCGCCGTGAAGGTGCGGCGGTGATGCACCTGTGGCGCTATGTCGGCTGGCTGATGGGGGTCGACGAGCAGTGGCTGGCACGGTCGGAGGCGGAGGGGCGGCGCAACCTCTACCACGCCATGCTGCTGTCCCCGGGGCCGGACGAGAACTCCCGGGTGCTCGCCCGGGCACTGGCCCGTTCGCATCTGGAGACCCGGTTCGAACGCCTGCCGAGGTTGCGGCAGCGCTGGGCCTACCACCGGCACCTCAGCCTCGTAGCGCTGTTCCAGGGGCGCACGGGGATGGCGGAGCTGGGTCTGCCTGCGAGCCTGCCTTGGTACCCGGCTGTCGCGATCCCGGCGAACCTCGCCAAGCACGCCGCCGCCCGCCTCGTGCCGGGCGGCCGGCGCCTGCTGCGCGAGCGCGCGGATCGGCAGGTCGCAGCGCGCATCGTGGAGTATCAGGGGTCCTGAGCACCCACTTTTGCAGCCAGAATGTGCCAGTAATACTGTGACAGCGCGGATCCCGGGCTGGGATCCGCGGGAGCACAGGCCGGAGAGGGGCCCATGAGCGCGCAGGAAGACTCCGCGGAGGAGCTGCTCACCATCGACGAGCTGGCCGCGAGCGGCCAGATGACGGTGCGCACGACGCGGTACTACGCCAGTCTGGGGTTGCTCCCACCGCCGTTGCGCCGAGGGCGGATGGCGTACTACTCCGCGGCCCACCTCGCCCGCCTGGAGCTGATCCGCGCGCTCCAGAGCCACGGGTTCACCCTGGCCGCGATCGAGCGGTACCTGAAGAGGCTGCCCGAGGATGCCACCGTCGAGGATCTGGCGATCCAGCGCGCCATGCTCACCTCGTGGGCGCCCGGGCCTCGCGAGGAGCTGACCCGCCGACAGCTGGAGCAACGTGCCGGTCGCAGTCTGGAGGACTCCCAGGTCGAGCAGCTGGTCGTCACCGGAGCCGTGGCCCCCACGGAGCGCGGTTTCGAGGTGCTGCCCGGCTTCGAGGTCGGGCTGCAGATGCTCGACATGGATCTGCCGCTGGACAGCATCGCCGCGGCGAGCGAGGCGATCAGCCGGCACATGGACGCTCTCGCCGACGAGCTCACGGTCATCCTCCGCACCCGGGTGCTCGCGCCGTACCGCCGGAGCAGGCCCGCCGACACCGACGCCGCCAGGTTCGAGTCGACGATGTCGCGGCTGCGCCAGCTCACGCTCCAGGCGGTCGTGAGTGGTTTCCAGCGAGCAGCCGACCAGGTGATCAGCCGCTCGCTGGCCAAGGACTGAGCCGGAGGCGCCCCTCGGAGCGGTGGGCGGGCGTCACAGACCCAGCGACCGGCCGATGATCTCCTTCTGGATCTCGGTGGTGCCGCCGTAGATGGTCTGGATCCGGCTGTCCACGAACGCCTTGGCGATCGGGTACTCCATCATGTAGCCGTAGCCGCCGTGCAGCTGGACCGCCCGGTCGACGAGCTTGGTCTGCAGCTCGGTGGTCCACCACTTGGCCATCGAGGCCAGCTTCGCGTCCAGCCGGCCCTCGTTGTGCTTGCGGACGCAGTCGTCGACGAAGACCCGGGCGATGTGGGCCTCGGTGGCCATCTCCGCGACCAGGAACCGGTTGTGCTGGAACTTGCCGATCGGCTTGCCGAACGCCTCCCGCTCCTTGGCGTAGGCCAGCGACAGCTCCAGCACCCGCTCGCAGGCAGCGGCGGCGATCATCGCGATCGAGAGCCGCTCCTGAGGCAGGTTCACCATCAGCGAGATGAAGCCGCTGCCCTCCTCGCCGAGGAGGTTCTCCTTCGGGACGGCCACGTCGTCGAAGAACAGCTCGGCGGTGTCCTGCGCCTTCAACCCCACCTTGTCGAGGTTGCGACCGCGCTCGAACCCCTCCATGCCACGCTCGACGACCAGAAGGCTGACGCCCTTGTGGCCCGCCTCCGGGTCGGTCTTCGCGACCACGATCACCAGGTCGGCGAGGATCCCGTTGCTGATGAAGGTCTTCTGGCCGTTGAGCAGGTAGTGGTCGCCCTTGTCGACGGCGGTGGTGCGGATTCCCTGCAGGTCGCTGCCGGCGCCGGGCTCGGTCATCGCGATCGCGCTGATCGTCTCGCCGCTGACCAGGCCGGGCAGCCAGCGGCGCTTCTGCTCGTCGGTGCCCAGGCTGCTGATGTAGGGGACGATGATGTCGGTGTGGACCGGGAAGCCCGGTCCGCTCGCACCTGCCCGGGTGAGCTCCTCGGCGACCACCATGTTGTAGCGGAAGTCCTTGACGCCGGCCCCGCCGTACTCCTCGTCGACGTCGAAACAGAGCAGTCCCAGCTCGCCGGCCTTGGTCCACACCGCCCGGTCGACCACGCCGTCGACCTCCCACTGAGCGTGGTGCGGGGTGATCTCCTTCTCGATGAAGGAGCGCACGGTGCTGCGGAACGACTCGTGCTCGGGCTCGAAGATCTCCCTGGACTCGCTCATGGTCAGGACACCCACTCCTTCATCTGCGCGACGAGCGCGGCCGGGTCGTCCGCGACCGGAGTGATCTGCAGGCTGGTGACACCGGACTCGCGGAACGCCTCGATCCGCTCCTTGACGTAGGCCTCGGGTCCGACGAGGTTGCACATCTCCAGCAGCTCCAGCGGCACGAGCGCCTCGGCGTCGCGCTTGTTGCCGTTCAGGTAGAGCTCCTGGATCTTCGCGGCCTCCTCCTCGAAGCCGTACTGCGACACCAGCTGGTTGTAGAAGTTCTTGCCCTTCGCGCCCATGCCGCCGATGTAGAGGGCGAACATCGGGCGGGCGAAGTCGAGCATGCCCTTCACGTCGTCGCCGACCGCGACCATGCCGCCCGCGGCGATCTCGAGAGGCCCGAGGTCGCTTGAACGCTTGGCCTTGCCCTTGGCGAGGGCGTCGCCCCAGATCTCGCCCACCTTCTCGGGGGCGTAGAGGAACGGCAGCCAGCCGTCGCCGTACTCCGCGGTGCCCTGGACGTTCTTCTCACCGAGGGCGGCGATGTAGATCGGGACGGCGGGGCGCTCGGGCTTGGTGAGCATCTTCAGCGGCTTGCCGAGGCCGAGGCCCTGGTCGGCAGGCAGCGGGAGGTCGAACACCTTGCCGTGGTACTCGATCGTCTCCCGGCGGATCATCGCGCGGATGATCTCCACCACCTCGCGGGTGCGGGTGAGCGGCTTGTCGTAGGCCATGCCGTGCCAGCCCTCGATCACCTGTGGGCCCGAGGCGCCGAGACCCAGGATCGCGCGCCCGCCGGAGACGTTGTCCAGCCCGGCCGCCGTCGACGCGAGCGTGCCGGGGGTGCGCGAGTAGATGTTGAGGATCGCGGCGCCGATCTCCAGCGTCTCCGTCTTGGCGGCGAGGTAGCCCATCAGCGTGGGGGAGTCGAAGCCGTAGACCTCGGCGACCCAGACGGTGTCCAGGCCGGCCCGCTCCAGTGCGACCACCTGGTCGGCGGCCTCGCGAGGGTTTCCGGCATACATCAGGGGCATGGAGAGCTTCATGGCGCTGCCTTCGCTTGGGTCTGAGGAGTGGCCGTGACAGTAACACTGTCACGGTGGGTCCGCTGTGGTGGGCGGCACACCGGGCGAAAACCGCTGGAGCGGTCCAGTCCTCGCAGGGACAATCGGGCGCGTGACTCTCGCCGCCCTCGCCCCGCCGCGCCTCGGGAGGGACTTCCGGTGGATCTGGGCGGCCTCCTCCGCGTCCAACCTCGGTGACGGGATCGTGCTCGCGGCCGGTCCGCTGCTGGTCGCCTCGATCAGCCGGGAGCCGTTCGCGGTGGCGATGGCCGCCTTCCTGCAGCAGGTGCCGTGGCTGCTGTTCGGCATGGCCGCGGGCGCGGTGATCGACCGGGTGGACCGCCGGACGCTGACGATCGTGGTGGACCTGCTGCGGTTCGCGGTGATCGGGCTGCTCGCCGTCGCCGTCGCGACCGGGACGGCCACCCTGCCCGTCGTACTCGTGGCGGTGTTCCTGCTCGGCACCTCCGAGACCTTCGCCGACAACGCCGCCAGCACCTTGGTGGCCACCGCGGTGCCGAAGGAGGGGCTCGGGCTGGCCAACTCGCGGCTGTTCGCGACCTCGATCCTCGGCAACCAGCTCGCGGGGCCGCCGCTCGGTGCGTTCCTGTTCGGCGTCGGGATGGCCGTGCCGTTCGGCGCCAACGCGCTGTGCTTCCTGCTCGCCGCGGTGCTGATCTCACGGATCTCCAGGCCGGTGGTCGAGCGCGAGGCCGAGCCGCGGGCGATGCGCCACGAGGTCGCCGAGGGGCTGCGCTGGCTCTGGGCACACCCGCCGGTGCGGACCCTGGCGCTCACGATCACCGCCTTCAACGTCACCTTCGGCGCCGCGATGGCGGTCTACGTCCTCTACGCCCACGAGCGGCTCGGCCTCGCCGAGATCGGCTACGGGATGCTGATGACCGCCAGCGCGGTCGGCGGCCTGGTGGGTGCCGGGACCTACCGCTGGCTGGAGCAGCGGTTCAGCCTGGCCACCCTGATGCGGGTCGGGCTGATCGTGGAGACGCTGACCCACCTGGGCCTCGCGCTGACCCGCTCACCCTGGGTGGCCGGCGCGATCATGGTGTTCTTCGGCATCCACGCCATCGTCTGGGGGACCACGTCGACCACGGTGCGCCAGCGCGCGGTGCCGGCGCGGCTGCTCGGCCGGGTCACCAGCGTGTACCTGCTCGGCGGCGTCGGCGGTCTCGCGCTCGGCTCGCTGGTCGGCGGTCTGCTCGCGCAGCGGTGGGGGGTGGTCGCGCCGTACTGGTTCGGCTTCGTCGGCTCCGCCCTGCTCACCGCGGTGATGTGGCGGTCCTTCCTGCACATCGCCCACGCGGCGGAGGTGGGTGCCGAGCGCGCTGCTGCCGAGGCCGACTGACGAGCCCCGCGTAGCCGGAGCGGCCGGTCGTCGTTGGGCAGTGCAACCAGCCCAGGAGGACCCGTGCGCGCTCGCCGTCTCGCCCCGTTGCTCATCACACTCGCCCTCGCGCTGCCCGTGGCACCGCTCGCGGGGCCCGACCCCGCTGCGGCCGAGCCGCAGCGGACCGCTCCACGCCCGCTCGTGGTCGAGGTGCTCTCCAACCGGGCCGACCTCGTGTCCGGCGGCGACGCGCTGGTGTCGGTCCGGCTGCCGCGACGACTCGAGGCGGACCGGGTGCGCGTCCGCGTCGGCGGCCGCGACGTCACGGCCCGGTTCCGGGTGCGCCCCAACGGCCGGTTCCAGGGCCTGCTCACCGGGCTCGAGGTCGGCCGCAACGTGGTCCGGGTCTGGGCGCCGGGGTACGCCGGGCGGCAGGTGATCACCAACCACCCCAACGGCGGGCCGGTGTTCTCCGGACCCCAGCACGGGCCGTACCAGTGCCAGGACACCGCGGTCGACGAGCAGTGCAACCAGCCGGCGACGTACACGCTGCTCTACAAGTCCACCGACCCGACCAAGCGGGGCCTGCAACCCTTCGACCCGAAGAACCCGCCGGCCGACGTCGCCACCACGACGACCGATCAGGGGGTCGACGTGCCGTTCATCGTCAGGCGCGAGGACGGCTTCCAGGCGCGGGACCGCTACACGATCCTCATCCTGTTCCGGCCGGGCAAGCCGTGGCAGCCCTGGCGGCCGCAGAAGCAGTGGAACGGCAAGGTGCTCGCCACCCACGGCGGCGGCTGCGGTGCGTCGTACGCGCCGGGCAGCCCGCACCTGGACGACTACTCGGGCACCTTCTCCGACGCACCGGTGGTGGAGAACAGCTACGTCACCGCGCTGGGGCGCGGCTTCGCGGTGATGTCGACCGCGCTCAACAACACCGGGCACAACTGCAACCTCGTGACCCAGGCCGAGTCGATGATGATGGCCAAGGAGCGCATCGTCGAGCGCTACGGGCCGATCCGCTACACGATCGGCACCGGCTGCTCGGGCGGCTCGATCGCCCAGCACACGATCGCCAACGCCTACCCGGGCATCTACCAGGGCCTGGTGACCACCTGCTCCTACCCCGACGTGCTGACCGCCGGTGCGCAGTTCGCCGACTACCACCTGCTGCGCCGCTACTTTGAGGACCCGTCCCGATGGGGGCAGGGTGTCGTGTGGCTGCCAGGCCAGGCCGCCCAGGTGGAGGGGCACCTGACCCATCTCAACGCGGTGACCGCCGACGAGGGTCTCTTCAAGGGGGCGATCAACCCCGAGAACGACTGCTCGGGAACCAAGGACCCGGTCGCCGGTGACCCGAGCACCCGGTTCGACTCCGAGACCAACCCCGCGGGAGTGCGCTGCTCGATCCTGGACATGATGCTCAACCCGCTCGGACCGAGGGCAGAGCAGGACTGGAGCCCGCAGGAGAAGGCCGCCGGGCACGGCTTCGCGGGCATCCCGTTCGCCAACCAGGGCGTGCAGTACGGCCTCGGGGCGCTGGAGAAGGGGCTGATCACGCCGGCGCAGTTCGTCGACCTCAACGCGAAGGTCGGCGGCCTCGACGTCAACGCCGACCCCGTCGAGACCCGGATCTCCGGGGACCCGGGGGCAATCCGCAACGTCTACCGCACCGGCCTGGTCAACGAGGCCAACCACCTCGACGAGGTCGCGATGATCAACCACGGCGGCCCCGACCCGGGCATCGCGCACGACTACGCGCATGCGTTCTGGACCGAGGAGCGGCTCCAGCGCGACCAGGGCCACACCGACAACCGGGTGATGTGGTTCGGCGAGACCCCGCTGGTCGGGGACCTGCGGTGGGCCACCGAGGCGTTCCTGGCCATGGACCGCTGGCTGACCGCGGTCGAGGCCGACAGGCGCAGGATCCCGCTGTCCCGCAAGGTCGTCGAGGACCGGCCCGAGGACGTCACCGACCGCTGCCAGAACGTCCCCGGCGTCGAGATGACCGTCCTGCCCGGTGGGGACGTGGTCTGTGAGAACCCCACCCTCCAGACCCGGCTCAGCACCCCGCGCGAGGTCGCCGGCGACGACACTGCCAACGACCGGATGGCCTGTGAGCTGCGACCGCTGGACCGCGCCGACTACGACTTCCTGCTCGTACCGTTCACCGACGAGCAGTGGGCCACTCTCGAGCGGGTCTTCCCCGACGGCGTCTGCGACTGGAGCCGCCCGGGACAGGGGCAGGGGCCCGCGGAGACCTGGCTGACCTATGCCGACGCCGACGGGGACGTGGTGTACGGCGGGCGCAACCTGCCCCGGCTGCCGGCGCACTCCGGGACGGGGTGGATGAGCCCGGCGTTCCGGGAGCTGCTCCGCCGCTGACCCCCACCTGTCGGGGGAGCTACTTGCCGTGCCAGGACTCCCCAGAGGCCGGCGTAGGAGCCACCCTGGGCGACCAGGTCGTCGTGCGAGCCGAGCTCGGTGATCCGGCCGTCCTCGACCACGGCGACCCGGTCGGCGTCGTGTGCGGAGAACAGCCGGTGCGCGATCGCGATCACCGTGCGTCCCTCGAGCACCGCAGCCAGCGAGCGCTCGAGGCGGCGCGCGGCGCGCGGGTCGATCAGCGAGGTTGCCTCGTCGAGGACCAGCGTGTGCGGGTCGGCGAGCACCAGCCGGGCCAGCGCGACCTGCTGCGCCTGCGGCGCGGTCAGTGCGCGTCCTCCCGAGCCGACCACGGTGTCCAGCCCCTGGGCGAGCGCCTCGACCCAGCCCCGGGCGTCGACCGCGTCGAGCGCCTCCAGCAGCCGCTCGTCGTCGGCCGGTCCGTCCAGAGCGAGCGCGAGGTTCTCCCGCAGCGTCCCGACGAACACGTGGTGCTCCTGGGTCACCAGGGCGACGTGGCCGCGCAGCTCGCCGAGCGAAAGCTCGGTCAGCCCGACCCCGCCGACGGTGACCGAGCCGGTGCGCGGCGGGTGGATGCCCGCCAGCAGCCGGCCGAGCGTGGACTTGCCGGCGCCGGACGGGCCGACCATCGCGATCCGTTCACCCACGCCCACAGACAGGTCGACGCCGTGCAGCACGTCGCGGCCGTCGACGTAGGAGAACCGGACGTCGTCGGCCTCGATCGCCTCGCCCAGCGGCCGCCGGCCGGTCGCGGTCCGGTCGTCCCGGACGTGGGCGACGCCGAGCAGCCGGGCCAGCGAGGCCGCGCCGACCTGGAGCTCGTCGAGGATGCCGACCACCCGGTCGACCGGGTCGATCAGCATCTGGACGTACAGCGTCGCGGCCGTGACGTCGCCGAGCGAGACGGAGCCCTGCGTGTAGAGGTAGCCGCCGAACAGCAGCGTCGCCACGGTGGGGATCAGGTACGCGACCTCGACCGAGGGGAAGAACACCGTGCGCAGGAACAGCGTGTACTTCTCCGCGGCGTAGGAGCCGGCGATGTCGTCGTCGATCCGCCGGAGCCGCTGCCGGCCCAGCCCCAGCGCCTCGACGGTGCGCGCACCCTCGACGGTCTCGGTCAGCGAGGCGTTGATCGCGGCGTACGACGCGTTCTCGCGCAGGTAACCGTCCTTGGCCCGGCGCAGGTACCACCGCAGGCCGACGACCAGCGGCGGGATGCCCAGTGCACACGGGATCGCCACCCACCAGCCGACCGCGAGCGCCCCGCCGAACGTCATCACCGCGGTGAGCACGGCGATGCTCCACTCCGGCAGCGCCCAGCGCACCGACCAGCCGAGCTGCTCCACGTCGCGCGAGGTGCGGGTGAGCAGGTCGCTGCTGCCGGCGCTCTCCACGACCCCGACCGGCAGGGCGAGGCTGTTCTCGACGAAGTCCTCGCGCAGCTCGGCGAGGATCTTCTCGCCGAGCACGTAGGAGAGGTAGCGGGCATAGCGGGTCAGCACCGTCTGCAGGACCAGGAACCCGGCCAGCAGCAGGACCGTGTCGTCGACGTGCGCGAGCGTGGTGCCCTGCTCGACCGCCTCGACGAGGTTGCCGAGCAGCCGTGGCGCGGCGAGCGCCGCCAGCGCGGCCGCCACGTTGAGGGCCACGGCGCCCGCGACCGGCCGGCGTTGCCGGCGCAGCAGGGCAACGGCGTAGCTGGCCACCTGGCGGGTGGTCGCGACGGGCAGGGTCTGCGTGCTCACCGGTCCACCATCTCGGCGTCGACGCTCTCCTCGTCACGGGTGACGACCGCTCGGTACTCCGGCACGGTGTCGAGCAGCTCCCGGTGCCGGCCCCAGGCCACGACCTTGCCGTTGTGCAGGAACGCCACGTTGTCCACCCGGTCGAGCAGCAGCGGGCTCGACGTGGTGACGACCGTCGTACGCCCCTCGCGGTGGGCGCGGATCCGCTCGGCGACACGGGCCTCGGTGTGCGCGTCGACCGCCGACGTGGGCTCGACGAGGACCAGGATCTCGGGGTCGGCGGCGAGCGCCCGGGCGAGCACCAGCCGCTGCCGCTGACCACCGGAGAACGAGCGGCCGCGCTCGGTCACGACGGTGTCCAGCCCGTCGGGGAGCGCCTCCAGCACGTCCTCGGCCGAGGCTGTGTGCAGCGCGGCAACCACGTCCGCGCGTCCCGACCCGCGTACGTCGATCTGCTCCTCGAGCCTTCCGGAGAACAGCGTGCTGCCGCTGTCGGAGACGACGATCCTGCGCCGGACCACCTCCCGGGCAACGCCGTCGAGGGGCACGTCGCCCCAGTGCACCTCGCCCTCGGCGTAGCGGCCCAGCCGGTCTGCCAGCGCGGCGGCGTCCTCGGGCGGGTCCGAGACGATCGCGGTGACCTGGTCCGCCGGGACGCGCAGTCCGCTTCCGACGTCGACCAGCTCGGCACCGACGGGCGGCTCGTCGTACCTGCCCTGCCCGGTCGGCACCTCCGGCTCGAGCGCGAGGACGCGGACCACCCGGCGCGCGGCGACGAACGCGCGGATCCACTTGTTGGCCAGCTCGGTCGCAGTGCGCAGCGGGATCATCAGGAACGCCGCGTAGCCGTAGAACGCGACCAGCTCACCGGGGCTGATCCGGCCCTGGACCGCGAACCGTGCGCCGAGCCACACCACGACGACGACGAAGACCCCCGGCAGCAGGATCTGCAGCGCGTCGAGCACCGACTGCAGCCGACCGACCCGGACCCCGGCGGCGCGGACCCGCTGCGACTCCCGCGCGTAGCGGTCGTGGAACACCCGCTCCCCGCCGATGCCGCGGAGCACGCGCAGGCCGCTGACGATGTCGGTGGCGAGGTTGGACAGCTGTCCCATCATCTCCCGCTGAGCCAGCGTGCGGCGCTGCAGCGGCTTGAGCAGCGGGCCGACCGCGACCAGCAGCAGCGGCACGCCGAGGAGCACCACGAGCCCCAGCGTGACCGAGGTGCGGAGCAGGATCACGGCGACGACGAGGAAGGACACCAGCGCCCCCGCGGCGCGCGCGGTGATGTCCATCGCGTTGCCCAGGTGGGACAGGTCGCTGGTGCCGATCGCGACCACCTCGCCGGTGGCGACCTTCTTCGGCAGCGTCGCACCCAGGTCCACCGCCTGCCGGGCGACGAGCTGGACGGTGCGGTAGGCCGTGGTCAGCCAGTTGGTGACGGCGAACCGGTGTCGCATGATCCCGGCGGCAGCCTGCACCAGCCCGATACCGAGCATGGTGCCGGTCCACAGCACCAGGGCGCCGGTGTCCTTCGCAGCAATGCCCTCGTCGATCGCCCGGCCGATCACCGCAGGCATCACCGCCTGGGCGACCATCCAGACGATCCCGAAGAACATCGCCAGCAGCATCGTGTGCCACTGGCCGAGCACCAGCCACCACAGGAACCGCAGCGGGCTGCGGTGATCGGCGGTGCCGGGGTGGTCGAGGGGAAGGTGTCGCACCGGACAACGGTACGGATCGGACATCCGTTGCAGCGAATGGTTTTCGCCTGCGCCTGCACGCCGTTCACCTTCTCGTCACCGCGGCGACAGACCCTCCCGGTTTGCTCGGGCCATGACCACTCTCGGGACGTCCCGGCTCTCCAGGGGAGCACTCGCCATGGCCCTCACCACGATCGTGACCTCCACCACCGCCGCTGTGGCACTCGGCGCACCAGCGCCCGAGCGCCCAGAGGAGCGGGGCCACGACCTCGACACTCCGCTGGTGATCGGCCACCGCGGCGCCAGCGGCTACCGGCCCGAGCACACGCTGGCCTCCTACCGCCTTGCGATCGCGATGGGCGCCGACTACATCGAGCCGGACATGGTGTCGACCAAGGACGGCGTGCTCGTCGCCCGCCACGAGAACGAGATCTCCGGCACCACCGACGTGGCCGACCACCCCGAGTTCGCCGACCGGCGCGCCACCAAGACCGTCGACGGTCGCCGCGTCACGGGCTGGTTCACCGAGGACTTCACCCTCGCCGAGCTCAAGACGCTGCGGGCGGTCGAGCGGCTGCCCGAGACCCGTCCGGCCAACACCCGGTACGACGGCCGCTACGAGATCCCGACCTTCGAGGAGGTGCTCGCGCTGGTGGCGAAGGAGAGCCGGCGTCGTGGCGAGGTGATCGGGGTGTACCCGGAGACCAAGCACCCGACGTACTTCCGCCAGATCGGCCTGGCGCTCGAGGAGCCGCTCGTGCGGGCGCTGAGGGCGCACCACCTCGACCGGCCCAACGCCCAGGTGTTCATCCAGTCCTTCGAGACCGGCAACCTCCGCGAGCTCGCCAGGTCGGTGCGGGTGCCGCTCGTGCAGCTCGTCGACGCGACCGGTGCGCCGTACGACCTCGAGGCCTCCGGCGACGGCCGCACCTACGCCGACCTGGTCACCCCGGCCGGGCTGCGCGAGATCGCGACCTACGCCGACGCCGTGGGTGCCAACAAGGACCTCGTGCTGCCCCGCAACGCCGCGGGTGAGACCACGACGCCGAGCGAGCTCGTGGACGACGCCCACGCCGCCGGGCTCGACGTCCACGTGTGGACCATGCGGGACGAGAACCGGTTCATGGCCACCAACTACTGGAACGGCACCGACCCCGACGCCAAGGGCGACGCGTTGGCGGAGTACGCCGACATGTACGCAGCCGGGGTGGACGGAGTCTTCTCCGACCACCCCGACACCGCTGTCGCTGCCCGCGAGGAGCTGGCTGCTCACTCCTCCGGCATGAGGATCCAGGCGACCAGGTAGGCGATCGCGAAGCTGCCGAACCCGAGCAGCGTGCCCAGCACGACGACCAGCCGGACCAGGTTCGCGTCGACGCCGAGGTAGGCCGCGATGCCGCCGCAGACGCCGGCGATCCACCGGTCGTCGCGGCTGCGGACGAGCCGCTTGGGCCGCGGTGCGGCCGGAGGCGGGGTGGTGTGCTCGCTCATCGCAGTTCTCCTTCGTCGTAGTCGGTCGGTGCGTCGTAGCCGGTCTCGTGGTCGGTGTCCTGGGCCTGCTGTGCGCGGCTGCGGGACAGGCCCTTGGCAGCCATCGCGACCACGCCGACCAGGCCGGCGACGACCAGGGTCAGGGGAAGGAGCCAGCGGACCTCGGCGAGATCCACGACCCCGGCCTCACGGAGGGCCCAGGAGCCGGACAGGCCGAGGAAGACCAGGCCGACCACCAGGTAGCTGACGTTGAGCGGGTGGGTGCCACGCGGGCTGTTGGGAGTGCTCATCACTGCCTCACTTCGATGCTGCCGACCACGAGGTCGAGGTTGAGGTCCATCTCGGGGGCGTCCTCGCCACCGTCGACGCTGCGCTGGACGGAGAACCCGCCGGCGCCTCCGCGCCGCTCGTCGAGGACGGTGATCTCTCCGGCCAGGCCGATGTCGGCGTCGACGTCCACGTCGACGTCCTCGGGGAGGATCACGACCAGCTCGCCGGCGTTCGCCTCGACCTCCACCGAGCGCCCGTCGAGGGCCTCGATGTCCCGGATCCCGGACAGGTCCAGGGTCACGGTGCCGGCGGGGACGAAGTAGCGGTCCTCGAGCTGGGTCGCGCTCGTCGGCGTGTGGACCATCCGGCGGTCCCCGTCGAACCGGGGCTCGGCCGCCGAGGTCGCGAGCAGGGCGAGCAGGGCGACCAGACCGAGCGCGATCAACCCGCCGGGGCGGCCGAACCAGGCACCGACCACGAGCATCAGGCCGATCACCGCGAGCGCGAGTGCCGGGTAGGCGCCGTCGGCGACCCCGCCTTGGGCCACGTCGTAGAGCCCGAGGGTGCCGAGCGTGACCGCCAGCAGCGCAAGGGTGAAGGCGAACAGCTTCGGGCCGCGGTAGGGCTTCGGGGCCGGTGGCGGCTGCGGGGGCAGGTACTGGTAGGCCGGGTAGTCCGGCGGTGGCGGCGTGGTGAACGACGCGGTCTGCTCGGTCCCGGCAGCAGTCGGCGTCGTGAACGTTGCAGTCTGCTCGGCGCCGGCGGGGGGCGGCGGAGGAGGTGCCGTGGGCGGGCCCGCGGACGTCCCTGGCTGGTTCGGAGTGCTGGTGCTGCTCATGGGCTTGTCTCGATTCATCAGGAAGATGGCCACGACCAGGCCGAGGATCGCCAGCGGCCACGGGAACCCGACCCCTCCGCCCCAGCTGTCCCCGATCAGCAGCAGCGCCGCGATGACCGCGGCGACCGCGAGGATCGCGTTGCGGGTGGTGGCGTTGGTCGCGATCGGCGCCTCGTCGGAGCCCTCCTCAGGCACGAACAGCCACAGCGCGCCGTAGAGGATGAACCCGGCGCCGCCGAAGAAGGCCAGCACGACGAAGGCCACCCGGAGGATCGTGGGGTCGATGTTGAGGTGCCGGCCGAGACCGCCTGCGACACCGGCCACCTTGCGGTCGGAGACGCTGCGGCGCAGCTGGCTGTAGTCACGCAGGTGCTCGGTGTTCACGCGGTCCTGCTGCGGAGTTTCGGTCATGCCTCGATCCTTCTCCCTCCCGGACGCATCCACCATCGGGGGAAGCCCTGATCCTGCTGCGCCGAAGGTCCCGGACGGTCAGGGTCGGCCGAGGGTGCACGCCAGGGTCCGGCCAGGGGTGAAACTCATGGTTCGGCCCCGTCGGCTGTGTGACGATGGGCGGCGATGACCAGCAACGCCGTGCACCGCGAGCCCGTGAGCCCAGCTCGCCGGGCTGCCCGTCGTACCGACGGCCGGGTGCTGGGCGGCGTCGCCGCCGGGCTCGCCGACCACCTCGGCGTCGACGTGACCCTGGTGCGCGTGGCCTTCTTGGCCACCGCGCTGCTCGGCGGCTTCGGGCTGGCGATGTACGCCGGTCTCTGGATGATCCTGCCCAGCGACGCACGCTTCGAGAACGCCGCACCAGGACTGGAGGCGGCCACCCGGCAGGGGAAACGCCCCGGCCGGACCTCGCGGCTCGAGGACGGCGGCTGGCTGGTCGCGCTGAGTGCCGTCGCCCTCGGCGTGGTCGTGCTCGTGCAGACCTTCCTGGGCAACGGCCTGGTGTTCTGGCCGGTCCTGCTCGGCGTGGTCGGTCTGGCCGTGCTCTGGCGGCAGGCCGACGAGGCACAGCGCGAGCGGTGGGTGGACTCCACGGGCCGGATCGACCCGGTCCGCGCGGTCCTCGGCCAGGGCGGTCCGGCGTCCTATGCCCGGCTGCTGGCGGGGGTCTCGCTGCTGGTGGCCGCGCTGATGCTCTTCGCGGCGCAGTCGGGCCAGGTGGCCGTCGCGCGCGACGTGCTGGTCGCAGGGGTGCTCGGCATGCTGGGTCTGGCGCTGACGGTCGGGCCGTGGCTGTTCCGGCTGGCCGGCGACCTCTCGGAGGAGCGTGCGGCGCGGGTGCGCTCGCAGGAGCGGGCCGACGTCGCAGCGCACCTGCACGACTCGGTGCTGCAGACCCTCGCGTTGATCCAGAAGCACGCCGAGGACGGCAAGACGGTCTCCCGTCTTGCGCGCGCCCAGGAGCGGGACCTGCGGGCCTGGCTGTACGGCGACGAGGCGGCCGCCGGAACGTCGGTGGCGGGGGCGCTGCGCTCGGCGGCCGCCGAGGTCGAGGACGCCCACGGGGTGCCGGTGGAGGTCGTGACCGTCGGCGACACCGAGCTCGGGCCCGACGTCACCCCGGTGGTGCTCGCCGCGCGGGAGGCGATGGTGAACGCCGCCAAGCACGCCGGGGCTGACAAGATCGACGTCTACGCCGAGTCGGGTGCCGCCCGGGTGGAGGTGTTCGTCCGCGACCGCGGCCGCGGGTTCGACACCGAGCAGGTGCCCGAGGACCGCCTCGGCGTGCGGCGCAGCATCATCGACCGCATGGAGCGTCACGGGGGGACGGCCACGGTCCGCTCGACGCCGGGCGACGGCACCGAGGTACGACTGGCCATGCCGCTGTCGCGGCGCAGCACGGAGGAGGACCGATGAGCAGCAGACGTGTCGTGATCGTCGACGACCACGCGATGTTCCGCACGGGGGTGAGGGCGGAGATCGCCTCCTCCGTCGACGTCGTGGGGGAGGCCGCCGACGTGGACGAGGCGGTCGCCGTGATCGCGGCGGCCCGGCCGGACGTGGTGCTGCTCGACGTACACCTGCCCGGGGGTGGCGGCGTGGAGGTGATGCGCCGGGTCGGCAACCGCGTGCCCGAGACGCGCTTCCTCGCGCTGAGCGTCTCCGACGCTGCCGAGGACGTGATCGGCACGATCCGAGGCGGGGCGCGGGGGTACGTCACCAAGTCGATCACGGGACCCGAGCTGCTCGCCGCGATCGACCGGGTCGCTGACGGCGACGCGGTGTTCTCGCCGCGACTGGCCGGCTTCGTCCTCGACGCGTTCGCCGGGTCGATCGAGGTGGCGCAGGTCGACGAGGACCTCGACCGGCTCACCGAGCGCGAGCGTGAGGTGATGCGACTGATCGCTCGCGGGTACGCCTACAAGGAGGTCGCCTCCGAGCTGTTCATCTCGGTCAAGACCGTGGAGACGCACGTCTCCAGCGTGCTGCGCAAGCTGCAGCTGTCCTCACGTCACGAGCTCACCCGCTGGGCGAGCGACAGGCGGCTTCTGTGAGGATGTGACGCATGGAGATCCTGCGTGACGTCCTCGTCTTCTTCCACTTCATCGGTCTGGCCGCCCTGTTCGGCGGTCTCTTCGTGCAGATCAAGGCCGACCCGCGGGTGATCAACAACGCGGTGATCCACGGTGCGCTCACCCAGGTCGTCACCGGGCTGCTGCTCGTGGGCGTGCTCGAGGCCGACGATGCCGAGGTCAACAACGCCAAGATCGGCGTCAAGCTCGCCGTGGCCCTCGTGATCACGGTGCTGGCCTTCGCGAACCGCAAGAAGTCCGCGATCCCCGGTGGCCTCTACTTCGGGCTGATGGGTCTCACCGCGCTCAACATCGCGGTCGCCGTCTTCTGGTGACCCGACTCCCACGCGAGGCCTGACCCGACGGGGTCCGGGAGTGTCGGGGGTCGGACGTAGGCTTGGCAGGACATGAGCGCGCTGTTCCCGATCCCTCAGGCCCCCGCCCCCTCCGGCGTCCGCGACACGTCCCCTGACGGGCGGCGGACGGTCGACGACGCGACCGACGGCCACGGCGCCGGCACGGCACGACGAGGCCACCGCCTCGACCCCGAGGAGCTGCTCGAGGGGCTCAACGAGCCGCAGCGACAGGCCGTCGTGCACGCAGGCGCCCCGCTGCTGGTGGTGGCCGGTGCTGGGTCCGGCAAGACCCGGGTGCTGACCCGCCGGATCGCCTGGCTGATCGCCGAGCGCGACGCCCACCCCGGGTCGATCCTGGCGATCACCTTCACCAACAAGGCCGCGGCCGAGATGCGCGAGCGGGTCGAGGAGCTCGTCGGCCGACGGGCCCGGCTGATGTGGGTCTCCACCTTCCACTCCGCCTGCGTGCGCATCCTGCGCAAGGAGATCCAGCGGTTCGGCTACAAGTCGTCGTTCTCCATCTACGACGCCGCGGACTCCAAGCGGCTGATGACCCTGGTGCTGCGCGACCTGGACCTGGACCCGAAGCGCTACCAGCCGCGCGCGGTGCTCAACTGGGTCTCCAACGCCAAGAACGAGCTGCTCGACGAGGAGCAGGCGGCGAAGGATGCCAAGAACCACCTCGAGGAGACCTACGCCGAGGCCTACGCGATCTACCAGCGTCGGCTGCGCGAGGCCAACGCCTTGGACTTCGACGACCTGATCATGACCACGGTGCACCTGTTCCAGGCGTTCCCGGAGGTCCGCGAGACCTACCGCCGCCGGTTCCGGCACGTGCTCGTCGACGAGTACCAGGACACCAACCACGCGCAGTACGCCCTGATCCGCGAGCTGTGCGGGCCGGTGGAGGCCCCCGAGGGCAGCGCCGCGGTCGAGCCGTCGGAGCTGATGGTGGTGGGTGACGCCGACCAGTCGATCTACGCCTTCCGGGGCGCCAACATCCGCAACATCCTGGCCTTCGAGGAGGACTTCCCCGACGCCCGGACGATCCTGCTCGAGCAGAACTACCGGTCGACCCAGACCATCCTCACCGCGGCCAACTCCGTGATCAGCAAGAACGCCGGTCGGAAGCCGAAGAACCTCTGGTCCGACGCGGGCGAGGGTGAACCGATCGTCGGTTACGTCGCCGACGACGAGCACGACGAGGCCCGGTTCGTCGCCGAGGAGGTCGACCGCCTCACCGACTCCGGGGCGGCACGGCCAGGAGACGTCGGGGTGTTCTACCGCACCAACGCCCAGTCGCGTGTGTTCGAGGAGGTGTTCATCCGGGTCGGCCTTCCCTACAAGGTGGTCGGCGGGGTTCGCTTCTACGAGCGCAAGGAGGTCAAGGACGCCCTGGCCTACCTGCGGATGCTGGTCAACCCGGCCGACGAGATCTCGCTGCGCCGGATCCTGAACGTGCCCAAGCGCGGGATCGGGGACCGTGCCGAAGCGTGCGTCGAGGCGCTCGCGCAGCGTGACCGGATCGGCTTCTGGGACGCGCTGCGCCGGGCCGAGGACGCGCCGGGGATCGCCAGCCGCTCCCTCAACGCGATTCGCGGCTTCGTCGCGATGGTCGAGGAGCTGCAGTCGATGGTCGACGCCGGAGAGCGCGCCGACGTGGTCCTCGAGCAGGTGCTGGCACGCAGCGGCTACCTCAAGGAGCTCGAGGACTCCGACGACCCCCAGGACGAGACCCGGGTGGAGAACCTCGCCGAGCTCGTCGCGGTCGCGCGTGAGTTCGCCGACGCGCCGGACACCGAGGAGGGCGCCGCGACGCTGGGCGACTTCCTCGAGCGCGTGGCGCTGGTCGCCGACTCCGACCAGATCCCCGACCAGCCGCGGGAGGACGACGGCGGCGTGGTCACGCTGATGACCCTGCACACCGCGAAGGGGCTGGAGTTCCCGGTGGTGTTCCTGACCGGGCTCGAGGACGGGGTGTTCCCGCACATGCGCTCCCTCGGCGACCAGACCGAGCTGGAGGAGGAGCGGCGCCTGGCCTACGTCGGGCTGACTCGCGCCCGCGAGCGGCTCTACGTCTCTCGGGCCGTCGTCCGCTCCGCGTGGGGCGCGCCCTCGCACAACCCGGCGTCCCGGTTCGTCGACGAGCTGCCGGTGGACCTCGTGGACTGGCGTCGCACCGAGGCGGCGCAGACCTCGTGGAACCGTCCGGCCGCGCCGTCGCTGTCACAGCGTGCTGCGGGCGCCGTACGCCGGTTCGGCACGGCGGCCATCCGAGCGGACTCCTCGGCCAAGGCCAAGACCAGCCGGGAGATCCCCTCGCTCGCACCGGGTGACCGGGTGGTGCACGACAGCTTCGGCATGGGCACCGTGGTCTCCCTGGAGGGGGCGGGTGAGAGCTCGGTCGCCTCGATCGACTTCGGGTCCGGCGGGGTCAAGCGGCTGCTGCTGCGCTACGCCCCCGTCGAGAAGCTCTGACGCCGGGTCGCTCCTGGGCCTACCCGCCGACGCGGGTGCCGCCGACGCCGGTGCCGTCGGGGACCGGCTCGACGACGGAGCCCTCGTCGGGAAGAGAGGCCTCACGCAGCCGTGGCCCCCGCGCGCCACGGGGCCACTCCCGGAAGCGGTGGAACACCATCGGCACGCCGTCCGCGCCATAGGCGTCGGGACGGTCCATGACCTGCAGGTGCACGTGTGGCTGGGTGGAGTTGCCGGAGTTGCCGCACTCCGCGACCGGCTGGCCGACCACGACCTGCTGGCCGGCGTCGACGCGCAGCGACCCCGCGCGCAGGTGGGCCAGGACCACGAAGCGGGTCTCCCCGGCTGTCGCGATCACGACGTGGTTGCCGGCCATGGCGCCCGCGCCGGCGCGGAACCGGGCGCGCTGCCCGAGTGCGTAGGGCACCAGCGCCGGCTGGGAGCGCCGGCCGGCGTGGTCGACCTCGCCGTCGTGAACGTGCACGACGGTGCCGGTGGCCGGGGCCAGCACGGGGCGGCCGAAGGCGACGAACCGCTCCACCGGCTCCGAGGCGACCAGTGTCCGCCAGTCCCGGACCGTGGCGGTTCGCCGGTGGTCGTCGACCCCGACGAAGTCGATCGCGTAGCGCGCACCGAGCAGGTCGGTGCCGTGGCTGGGGACCCGCCGCGCCGGGCTGTTCTGCACCAGCCACCGGCCCGCGAACGGCAGGTCGAGCAACAACGGGGAGGAGTCATCGCGGGGGAGGGGCTTGCGCGGGACCACGGCCCTGAGCCTATGACCCGGCAGCGGATGCCTGTCGCGGCCGGACGGTCCGCGCCGCGCCCGGAGCGCCGGGGCGGCGGGTCAGAGCGTGAGGCCGTGCGCCAGCAGCGCGGCGTAGGGGTCGACCGCGTCACCCGCGCCGGGCCGGACCTCGAGGTGCAGGTGCGGTCCGGTGGAGTTGCCGGTGGACCCGACGGTGCCGAGCTGCTCGCCGGGGTTCACGGTCTCGCCGGGGCTGACCGTGAACGAGGAGAGGTGGGCGTACCAGATCTCGGTGCCGTCCTCGAGCACGACGATCACGCGGTTGCCGTAGGACCCGGCGTACTCCGTGGAGCGGACGGTGCCCTTGGCCACCGACAGGACCGGGGTGCCGGAGGGGGCGGCGAAGTCGAGCCCGGTGTGGGTGTTGGCCCACAGGCTCGAGGAGTAGCCGAACCGGGCGCTCAGGCTGTAGCTGAGCACCGGCAGGTGCCAGGCGTTGGCGGCGATCTGGCCGGCGTAGCGCTCGGCGCTGGCCGCGAGCTGAGCCAGCGCGGCGTTGCGCTCCTCGGCCTGTGCCTCCACGGCCGCCTGGAGCTCCTCCTCGGAGGCGTCGTCGAGGGCGGCTCGTTCGGAGTCGCGGCTGACCGCCTGCGTCCGGCTGTCCAGCTCGAGGCTGGACGTGGCCTGGGAGGTGCCGGTGAGCGCGCTGGCCGGCACGAAGGGCTTGCTGCTCGCGGCTGCGAGCTCCTCGGACGAGCCGGTGAGGGTGACCGCGCCGGTCGCGGCGATCATGAGTGCCGCGGCGCCCACGGCGGTCGGCGCCGACGGAAGCAGCGGGAAGAGCGCCTTGCGGCTGCCGGTGTGACTATTGGTGGCAGCGGCCGAGACCGAGGGGGTTTGAACCGCGCGGCCCAGGGTACGGCCAGCCCGCGAGGGCTTCACGGCCTTGCGCTTGCCGCCCACCGAGGCGGGCGCAGCGGGGGAGCTCACGCGCTGGAGGGTGCCGTCGGTGGAGCCGGTGGCCGAGGCAGATCGCCTCGGTGCGCGGTGGTTTGCCACGAAACGGTGTCCTTACGTCGATTGAGCAGCGACGCACAACCATAACGGATGTATTACGGCTTTGCGCCGGCAGTCACCTTACTTGTGGACGAGGTCACGTCGGCTCAGGGGTGGCGGCGTGTCCCGTACTGGCTGGTCCAACGGGCCAAGCGTTCCCGGGGTCACGTCTCGTCAACCGCCTGTCTAGTCGGCCCGCGCCGAGCGTCGGATACTCTGCGGCCAACAGGTTTCTCCCGACTTCCCAGAGTCCGGGGGCCGGCCCTTCGGTCCCCCCGGCACGTCCAAGGTGGTGGCAGTTCTGATGGTGGCTCCGATCCGGATCGTGGTGGCCAAGCCCGGGCTCGACGGGCACGACCGCGGCGCGAAGGTGGTCGCGCGGGCACTGCGGGACGCCGGCTACGAGGTGATCTACACCGGCCTGCACCAGACCCCGGAGCAGATCGTGGAGACCGCGATCCAGGAGGACGCCGACGTGATCGGCCTCTCGGTCCTCTCCGGCGCCCACATGACGCTGTTCAAGAAGGTCATCGAGCTGCTCGACGCGCGCGACGCCCGCGACATCGTCGTCTTCGGCGGCGGGATCATCCCCGAGGCCGACATCCCGCTGCTCGAGGAGGCCGGGGTGGCGAAGGTGTTCACGCCCGGCGCGACCACCACCGAGATCGTCGGCTGGGTCCGCGACAACGTCACCGACGCCACCGCAGTCGACGCCTGAGCTGCTGGTCGCACACCCCCGAGGGGTGGTCGAGGCGCTCCCGGGCGCGGTAGAAACGCCGCCATGAGAGTTCTGGTCACCGGTGGCACCGGGTACGTCGGCGCGCGGATCGTCGCCGACCTCGTCGCGGCCGGGCACGCCTTGCGGCTGCTCGTCCGCCGGCCCGAGCAGGTCCCCGTCTCGCTGGCACCCTACGAGGTGGAGCCGGACGAGGTGGTGGTCGGCGACGTGACCGACGAAGCCGCCGTCGCTGCCGCGGTGGACGGCTGCGACGCCGTCGTGCATGCCGCCGCGGTCTTCGCCCTCGACATCTCCCGTGCTGCGGAGATGGAGCGCACCAACGCCCGGGCGGCCGAGCTCGTCCTCGGTCATGCCGTGCGAGCAGGGCTGGACCCGGTCGTGCACATCTCCAGCACGGTGGCGCTGACCCGCGCCGGTGAGTGCGGTCCCGATCTGCCGCTCGGCGACGTGTCCTCGCCGTACAGCCGCTCCAAGATCGCCTCGGAGGTCGTCGCCCGACGGCTGCAGGCCGAGGGTGCGCCGGTGGTGACGGTCTACCCCGGTGGCGTCTACGGGCCGCACGACCCGTACCGCGGGGTGAACAGCGAGCTGCTCCGCTGGATCCTGCTCGGGCTGTTCCCGATGTTCCCCGCGGGCTCGACGCACGCGGTCGACGTACGCACGGTCTCCGAGACCGTGCTGGCTGTGCTCGAGCCCGGCGCCGGACCACGGCGCTTCGTGGTGCCGGGGGGGCGGCTCGACGCGGAGCTGATGTTCTCGACCGTGCGCGCCGTCACCGGCCGCCGGTTGCCGCACGTGGTGGTCCCCAGGTCGCTCGCGGTGCCGCTGGCCCGGGTCACCGCAGCCGTGCAACGTCCGCTGCCGTCGCGGTGGCACTACCCGGCCGACGTCGAGGGCGCCGAGCTCGCCATCCGCGACACCCGGTTCGACGACAGCCCGGCGCGCGTCGAGCTCGGGGTGGTGCCGGTGCCGTTCGAACAGAGCATCCGGGACACCACCCGTTGGCTCGTCGAGTCAGGCCGGCTGCCGCGCCGGTTCGCCGGAAGGGCGCTCGAACCTCAGCGGTGAGCCTCGACGTGCTCGCGGACCAGGTCGGCCATCAGGTCGGGGTGGCTGCGCGGTAGCCAGTGCCCGGTGTCGGGCCGCACCACGGTCACGTCCGAGCACAGGTGGTCGAGGTCCTCGACCGTGACCGAGCGCAGGTAGGGGTCGTGCCTGGGCGCCACCACCAGCACCGGTACGGCGGTGTGCCGCTCGCGGGGCCTCCGCATCCGCCCGATGTTCGCGCGGTAGAGGTTCACGCCGTTGGTGGCGTCACGGGCGACCTCGGGGCCCCAGTGGCTGTGCTCGAGCCCGGGCTCCATGCGTGCGGCGAGGGCCCCGATCGGCCGGTGCGCGGCGCGCCACACCAGCTCGGGCAGGAACGGCAGCTGGAAGAAGTAGACGTACCACGAGCTCCCGGCCTGCTGGAGCAGCCGGAGCCGCCGACCGTGGGTGTGCCGGGCGAGGTAGGCCATGTGATCCAGGGCGGGCCCGCTCGCCGAGACGAAGGACGCGATCCGGCCTCGCAGCCGCGGGTCGTCGGCCGCCGACAGCACCGCCTCCCACAGCTGGACCGAGCCCCAGTCGTGCCCCACCAGGTGCACCGGGTCGCCCTCCGGCACGGTGGCGTCGACGACGGCGACGAGGTCGTCGACGAGCCGGTCGGTGCGGTACCCCGACACGTCCGGCGGAGCGTCGGAGGCGCCGGCGCCTCGGACGTCATAGGTGATCACGTGCATGCCGGCGCCGCGGAGCCGCTCGGCGACCGGTTCCCACATCCGTTGGTTGTCCGGGAAGCCGTGCACCAGCACGACGTGCGGCGCCCCGGGCCGACCGCCCGGGACGTCGTACTCACGGACCGCGAGGCTCAGATCCCCGGAGGCGACGTAGTCCATGTGACGCACCCTACGTGGTGGTGACCTGGCTAACAGGTCTACCCTCGGGCCCTGGACAATCCACCCCTGCGCCCTCCGGCGGGCCGGTCGTGCCGCGGGGGAGACCGTGGTAACCGAACAGGACGGGCCTATAACCGTGGACTTGATGGAGTACCAAGCGAAGGAGCTCTTCGCGAAGCATGACGTGCCGGTGACCCTCGGCAGCGTCGTGGAGAAGGCCGAGGACGCAGCTGCGGCGGCGGAGAAGCTCGGCGGCCGGGTCGTCGTCAAGGCGCAGGTGAAGACCGGCGGCCGCGGCAAGGCCGGCGGCGTGAAGCTGGCGGAGAACCCCGACGAGGCGGTCGCCCGCGCGCGCGACATCCTCGGCATGGACATCAAGGGCCACACGGTCCACCGGGTGCTCGTCGCACCGACCGCCGACATCGCGGAGGAGTACTACTTCTCCTTCCTCGTCGACCGCGCGAACCGCGACTACCTGTGCATCGCGAGCATCGAGGGTGGTGTCGAGATCGAGGAGGTCGCGCGCACCAACCCCGACGCCGTGGCGAAGATCTCGATCGACCCGGGCACCGGTGTCGACGACGCGAAGGCGGCCGAGATCGTGGCCGCGACCCGGTTCCCGGCCGAGGTCGCCGACCAGGCCAAGGACGTCATCAAGAAGCTGTGGGACGTCTTCATCAAGGAGGACGCGACGCTGGTCGAGGTGAACCCGCTGGTCCGTCTCGGCGACGGCAACCTCGAGGCGCTCGACGGCAAGGTCACGCTCGACGAGAACGCCGACTTCCGCCACGAGGACCACGCGCAGTTCGAGGACAAGGCCTCGGCCGACCCGCTCGAGGCGGAGGCCAAGGAGAAGGGTCTGAACTACGTCAAGCTCGACGGCGAGGTCGGGATCATCGGCAACGGTGCCGGGCTGGTCATGTCGACCCTCGACGTGGTCGCCTACGCCGGTGAGAAGCACAACGGCGTCAAGCCCGCGAACTTCCTCGACATCGGTGGCGGTGCGTCCGCGCAGGTGATGGCCAACGGCCTGCACATCATCCTGGGCGACCCGCAGGTCAAGAGCGTCTTCGTCAACGTCTTCGGCGGCATCACGGCCTGTGACGCGGTCGCCGACGGCATCGTGCACGCGCTGGAGATGCTCGGCGACGAGGCCAACAAGCCGCTCGTCGTCCGGCTCGACGGCAACAACGTCGAGGAGGGCCGGCGGATCCTCAACGAGGCGAACCACCCGCTGGTGACCATGGTCGACACGATGGACGGAGCGGCCGACCGCGCCGCCGAGCTGGCTTCGAAGTAAGGGCTGAGGACATGGCTATTTTTCTGAACGAGAACAGCAAGGTCGTCGTCCAGGGCATGACCGGCTCGGAGGGCCAGAAGCACACCCGCCGGATGATCGCCTCGGGCACCACGATCGTCGGCGGCGTGAACCCCCGCAAGGCAGGGGAGAGCGTCGACTTCGACGGCACCTCGGTCCCGGTGTTCGGCAGCGTCAAGGAGTCCATGGACGCCACCGGCGCCGATGTCTCGGTGGTCTTCGTGCCGCCGGCGTTCACCAAGGCCGCGGTCATCGAGGCCGTCGACGCGGGCATGCCGCTGGTGGTCGTGATCACCGAGGGCGTGCCCGTGCACGACACTGCGGAGTTCTTCGCCTACGCCCAGGCCAAGGGCACCACCCGGATCATCGGCCCCAACTGCCCCGGACTGATCAGCCCCGGCAAGTCCAACGCCGGGATCATCCCCGCCGACATCTCCAAGGGCGGCCGCGTGGGCCTCGTGTCGAAGTCGGGCACGCTGACCTACCAGATGATGTACGAGCTGCGGGACTTCGGCTTCTCCTCCGCGGTCGGCATCGGCGGCGACCCGATCATCGGTACGACGCACATCGACTGTCTCAAGGCCTTCCAGGAGGACCCGGAGACCGACGCGATCGTGATGATCGGCGAGATCGGCGGCGACGCCGAGGAGCGTGCGGCGGCCTACATCAAGGACCACGTGACCAAGCCGGTCGTCGGCTACGTCGCCGGGTTCACTGCGCCCGAGGGCAAGACGATGGGCCACGCCGGCGCGATCGTCTCCGGCTCGTCGGGCACTGCGCAGGCCAAGAAGGAGGCCCTCGAGGCGGTCGGCGTCAAGGTCGGCAAGACCCCGTCGGAGACCGCGCAGCTGATGCGCGAGGTCCTCGAGAAGCTCTGACCACCCCGCTTCACAGCGACGAGGCCGCCGTTCCCCTTCGGGTGCGGCGGCCTCCGTCTGTCCGGCAGCGGCGCCCGGCGCAACAAGCGGTCATCTGAACGGTTCTGACGGCAGAAGCCGGGGAGGCGCTGTCACAACCGTTCAGATGAACGACTTGGGCAGCGGCACGGGTGTCCCGCGTGCCGGAGGAGCGCTCAGGTGACCGCGTGTCGCACGGCGTACTCGGGACGCTCGAACTCGCTCTCCGCCATCACCGCGACGAGCTGCTCGACGGCGTCGTACACGTCGGTGTGGGTGACGTACAGCGGCGCGAAGCCGAACCTGGCCACGTCGGGGGTGCGGAAGTCGCCGACCACCCCGCGCGCGATCAGCGCCTGCACGATGCCGTAGGCGGAGGGGTGCCGGAGCGAGACCTGGCTGCCGCGGCGCGCGTGGTCGCGCGGGGTGAGCAGCTCGAACACCCCGGGCAGGCGTACGTCGACCAGCTCGATGAACCAGTCGGTCAAGGACAGCGACGTGGCGCGCAGGTCGGCAGGATCCACGCCGTCGAACACGTCCAGCGCCGCATCGAGCGCCGACAGCGCGATCACCGGCGGGGTGCCGGACGCCATCGAGGCCACCCCCGGCGCGGGCTCGTAGCCGGGCTCCATCGCGAACGGCCGGGCGTGGCCCATCCAGCCGGTCAGCGGCTGGTCGACCGAGTCCAGGTGCCGCGGCGCGACGTAGGTGAACGCGGGCGCTCCGGGGCCGGCGTTGAGGTACTTGTAGCTGCAGCCGACCGCGAAGTCGGCGTCCGCGGCGACCAGGTCGACCGGCACCGCTCCGGCGGTGTGGCACAGGTCCCAGAGCATCAGCGCGCCGGCGTCGTGCGCGGCCGCGGTGACCGTGGCGGCGTCGAACATCTCGCCGGTGCGGAAGTCGACGTGGGTCAACGCGACCACGGCGACGTCCTCGTCGAACGAGGCGGTAACGGTCGCGGAGTCGGCCCACCGCAGCTCGAGGCCGAGCATTCGGGCGACGCTGGCGGCGATGTAGCCGTCGGTGGGGAAGGTGCCCCTCTCGACCACCAGCACGCGGCGGTCGGGCCGCAGCCGGCAGGCCGCCACCAGGGTCTTGAACAGGCTCACGCTCGTGCTGTCGCCGACGATCATCGTGCCCGCGGGCAGGCCGAGCAGCGCCGCGATCCGGTCACCGACGCGACGCGGGAGGTCGATCCAGCCGGCGGTGTTCCACGAGGCGATCAGGTCCTGTCCCCACTCCTGGCGCACCACGCTCGCGACCCGCTCGGGGACGGCCCTCGGCAGCGCCCCCAGCGAGTTGCCGTCGAGGTAGACGACGCCGTCGGGCAGCGCGAACAGCGAACGTCGGTCGCGCAGCGGGCCGGCCTCGTCACGGGCGAGCGCAGCGGCACGGGAGAGCCGCTCGGGCACGGAGGTCATGGCAGCAGACGATAGTCCGCCGGGCTCACTCGACCTCGCGGAGCCGCTCCCCGGCTCGGATCACCAGGGCGCGGAAGTCGCCTGGCCGCAGGTCGGCCCGCCCGGCCGGCACGAACAGCAGCTGGGCGACGTGCCTGCCGCGGCGGACGAAGCCGACGTCGAAGACCACGTCACGGTTCTCGGAGACCTCGGTGCGCAGCCGCCACGTCGACCCGTCCAGCAGGCCCTCCCGCAGCGAACGCGGGGCCTCGACCTCGGTGGCCAGGTCGCGCTCCTCGCAGGACGCCATCCGCTCGCGCACGGCGCGCAGGAACGCCTTGGCCGCCCTGGGGTCACGGAACTCACCGGTGGTCTCGGTCAGCCCGAACTGGTCGGGCAGCCGTGCCTCAGGCGGGGCGAAGAACGTGCGGGTCCGGCTGCGGACCGCCCCGGCCCGCCGGAACGCCGCCTTGTCGCAGCGGGTCGCGGCCGGGTTGGTCCGCGTGGACTCGGTCTGCGTGGCGACCCAGGGCAGGCTCACGCCGGCCATCGGTGGCATGTCGAGGGTGGCGAGGATGCCGGGCGCCTGGCCCGACGGGTCCGGAGGCACCGGCCGGACCTCGGGCCTGCCGCCGCAGTCGCTCCGGCCGGCCCGCTCGCAGATCATCCGGCTCGAGGCCGCCAGGGTGCGTGCGGCGAGATGTCGCTTGGGCGGCCGACCGTTGACCGTGTCGACGACGGTGGTGGTGACCACCTGGCCGACCTCGGCCACGCCGACGGTGTACGACGAGCGGGGGGTGTCCCACGACTCGAGCTCGAGCAGCATCGCCCGCTCGGCGATCCCGTCCACGGCGTAGGCCTGCTTCAGCTGGAGCTCACCGTCCTCGCACCCGGCGAACCAGGACGCGATGGTGTCGTAGGTGGCCGACGCAGCCGCGGCGGACTCGGAGATCTCCACGACCTGGACCACCGACCGCGTGGCCCCGCGGGAGCTCTCCAGGGTGCGGACCAGGGTGGCGAGCCCTTCGGGGTCGGCGAACCGCTGTTGCTGGCACACGTAGTTGATGCCCTCGCCCGAGGTGTTGTCGTGGGTGGCGGTGACCGACCACTTGCCCTTCGGGGTCAGCCGCTTCGCGTCGTCGACGTCGAGCAGGTCGTCGGCCGACGGGAGGGTGGACTCGGGCGTGGGGGAGGTGGAGGGCCGGTCCGCCGGGCTCCCATCCGGGGCGG
>JBMOMG010000029.1:0-3903 GCA_049323155.1 Actinomycetota bacterium
GACGAGGATGTCGGCCCCCACCACACCCACCGTGCGGCCGCCGACGACGACCGGGGCGGTGCACGTGACGACGTACTCGTCAGTGCAGACGTAATCGACGTAGGGGCCGGTCACGTGTCGCCGGCCGGTCTCCTGTGGCACCCGGAACCACTCGCGCCGGGTGTAGTCGAACGGGTCTCCGCTGGCGGGGGCGTCGGACTCGCCGAGCAGCTGCTGGTCGTCCCCCTGCCACCACGCGAGGAACAGCTCACGGTCCACCAGGGCGTCACGCCCGGCGACGTAGCCGGCTCCGAGCACGACCCCACGGTCCAACAGCGCCCGCGCATGGGGCTCGGCCACGGTCAGCACCGCGGCGGCGTCGACCTCGCCGCCGGCGAAGAGGCCCTCCAGGCGGGCGCGCATCCGGTCGATGTCGGCGAACAGCCCCTTGAAGAGGGCGCTGACCTGCTCCAGTGCGGGACCCAGGGTGGCAGTCGTCGTCGGCATGTCGATCACTTCCTCGGCCGGTGGAGGGGGTAAGGCCCGTCGGTCATCGTCGCACCTCGAGATGCCTCTCGACCACACGCGCCATGGCATCGTCCACGTGCCGGTGCACCACCGAGCGGGCGGCGGCACCGTCGCGGGCCTCGATGGCCTGGACCAGTGCGGCGTGGCGGTCGGCGGTCTCATCGCGGAAGTCGCCGTCGGCGAACGGCAGCCGGAGCACCGCACCGAAGTCGGCCTCGAGGCGGACCACCTCGCGGGTCATCCGGGCGGACTGGGTGAGGGCGGCCACCGACAGGAACAGCTCGGAGTCGGCGTGGCGCCATCGGGCGACGTCCGGCTCGTCGGCGGGCACCAGGAGGTCGCGCAGGTCCCGCACGTCGGACTCGTCCGCGCGCTCGGCGGCGAGCTCGGCGCAGCCGGCCAGGATGATCCGGTAGACCGTGCCTCGGTCGCGTAGCTCGACTCGCGACATGGCCGCCAGCCGGCTGCTGAGCAGGTTCTCGTCAGGGTGCTTGGGTCGGGTGACGAAGCTGCCGCCGCCGCGGCCCCGCACCGTCGTGACCAGCCCCTGCGCGCGGAGCGCGACGAGCGCCTCCCTGGCGGTCACGGTCGCCACTCCGAGCATCGATGCCAGCTCGGTCTCGCTGGGCAGCCGCTCCCCGTCGGCGAGTAGACCGGCCCGGATCGCCTCCGCCAGTCGCTGCTCCACCCGGGCGGCCCGGCCGGGGTCGCCGAGCGGGGCGAACACCGCCGAACGGGCGCGCGAGGCGTGGCGGGTGGCCCTCCCCATCGACATTCCTCCCCGATTGTCCGTTTTCGAGACGCGTTGCAGGACTGTAGCCCGGAAGGCCTAGACCTTTAACCTCTGCTTCTATATGTTATCCGCACTGTGACCCACGTCGCACCCCGCGCCGACGGCCGCCGACGAGACAAGGACGCCGATGACTGCCCTGCCCGAGCCGCAACCGACCGCGATCTCGCTGCGCTCGGTGACCAAGCGCTACGGCGACGTCACCGCGGTCGACCGCCTCGACCTGGACATCCTCGACGGGGAGTTCTTCTCGATGCTCGGCCCGTCCGGCTCGGGCAAGACCACCGTGCTGCGGTTGATCGCCGGGTTCGAGACTGCCAGCGAGGGGCGGATCGAGCTCGACGGCGAGGACGTCACCGACACCGCGCCGTTCGACCGCAACGTCAACACCGTGTTCCAGGACTACGCGTTGTTCCCGCACATGAACGTCCTCGACAACGTTGCCTACGGCCTCCGGGTCCGCAAGGTCGGCAAGAGCAAGCGGCACGCCCTCGCTCGGGAAGCGCTCGAGACGGTCCGGCTCGGACATCTCGCGGCGCGGCGACCCAACCAGCTCTCCGGCGGGCAGCGGCAGCGTGTGGCGCTGGCCCGGTCGATCGTCGTACGACCGAAGGTGCTGCTCCTCGACGAGCCCCTCGGTGCCCTCGACCTCAAGCTGCGCGAGCAGATGCAGGTCGAGCTGAAGCAGCTCCAGCGCGAGCTCGGCATCACGTTCGTCTTCGTCACCCACGACCAGGAGGAGGCGCTCACGCTGAGCGACCGGATCGCGGTGTTCAGCGAGGGCCGGATCGTGCAGCTCGGGACGCCGGCCGAGGTCTACGAGCGGCCGGAGACGCCGTACGTCGCCTCGTTCGTAGGCACCTCCAACATCTTCGACGACGCCACCTCGCGCCGTCTGCTCGGCCGCGGCGGCAGCCACGCCCTGCGTCCCGAGAAGATCACCCTCTCCCCCGCCTCCGCGGGGCAGGTACCGGCCTCCGGCGACAGCGTGATCCGCGTCGCGGGCGAGATCACCGAGGCGATCTACCTCGGCACCGGGCATCGCATCCACGTGCGGCTCGCCGACGGCACGCCGTTGGTCGTGCTCGAGCAGAGCACGGGCAGCCACGCCGAGTCCGAGCAGCGCGGCGACAGCGTCGTCGCCGCCTGGTCCACCGACGACCTCGTCCCGCTCACCGAGGAGTCGACGGAGCCGGAGACGGCCCTGTCCACTCCCCCCTTCGAGATGGAGAACCGATGAAGCACACGATGAACGGGCGCGGCCGACGCGCCGTGGCGGCGGCGTTCGCCGCAGGCTCCCTCCTTGCGCTCTCCGCCTGTGGCGGCGGCGACGACGGCGGGGGCGACGGCGGCGGCGAGGCGCTCCAGGAGCTCGGCGACTACGAAGGCCAGGTGTCGATCCTGGCCTGGCCCGGCTATGTCGAGGACGGCAGCAACGACCCGGCCGTCGACTGGGTCAGCTCCTTCGAGGAGGAGACCGGCTGCCAGGTGACCAGCAAGGTCTACGGCACCTCCGACGAGGCGCTGAACCTGGCCAAGACCGGTGAGTACGACGTGATCGCCGCCTCCGGCGACCTCTCCCTGCGGCTGATCGCCAGCGGCGACGCCGCGCCGGTGAACACCGACCTGGTGGAGAACTACGAGGGGATCTTCGACTTCCTCAAGGACACCGAGTGGAACACCGTGGACGGGGTGAACTACGGCATCCCGCACGGGTACGGCGCGAACCTGCTGATGTACAACGCCGATGTGGTCGACGAGCCGAGCTCGTGGGGTGCGGTCTTCGAGCCGTCGGAGATGGACAAGTACAAGGGCAAGGTCACCGCCTACGACTCGCCGATCTACATCGCGGACGCGGCGCTGTACCTGATGAAGACCCAGCCCGACCTCGGCATCGAGAACCCCTACGCGCTGGACCAGGAGCAGCTCGACGCTGCGGTGGAGCTGCTGAAGACCCAGCGTGAGTACGTCGGTGAGTACTGGTCGGACTACCTCAAGGAGATCCAGGCCTTCCAGACCGGCGACAGCGTGATCGGTACGACGTGGCAGGTGATCGTGAACGCGATCGACAAGCCGAACATCAAGGCCGTGCTGCCCGAGGAGGGAGCGACCGCGTGGAACGACACGTGGATGCTGTCCTCGCAGTCGGAGAACGTGAACTGCGCCTACGCCTGGATGAACCACATCGTCAGCCCCGAGGCCAACGCCCAGGCCACCGAGTACTTCGGCGAGGCGCCGAACAGCGAGGCCGCCTGCGCCGAGACCGAGAACCCCGACCACTGCGAGATCTTCCACGCCGGGGACGAGTCCTACTCCGACCAGCTCTGGTACTGGCGGACCCCGGTCAAGGAGTGCCTGGACGGCCGCGAGGACGTCGAGTGCACCGACTACTCCCAGTGGACGCAGGCCTGGACAGAGATCAAGGGCTGACCCTGCATGTCCTCCGACACCGCCCGCACGGCCGTCCCCGTCCCCCGGGCGACGGCCGCGCGGCGGATCTCCTCCCAGCTCAGCAGGTTGCGGTGGCTCCGGCTCGGCCTGCTGCTGTCCGCACCACTGGCCTGGCTGGTGCTGGTGTACGTCGTCGCGCTGGCCTCCCTGCTGAT
>JBMOMG010000030.1:0-3892 GCA_049323155.1 Actinomycetota bacterium
GGCGTGCTGCTGCACTGGGCCGGGCCGGTGCTGCACGGCGGTGTCGTCGGGGCGGTGCTGGTGCTCAGGCTGGCCACCCCGCTCGCCGAGGCGGTTCCGCGCTGGGCGCTGATCGGTGCCGCGGGCGCGCTGCTGGTGACCATGGGCATCACCTGGGAACGCCGGGTGCGCGACGCCCGGGCGGTCGCGGGCTACGTGCGCGGACTTCGCTGAGCATCGCGCAGTCGGTCGGGGGACCGCGCCGTCCCCCGACCGGCCGGTCCACGCCCCGTTCGGGTGACAGCGACGGATCCGGGGCGCACGAAAAAGGACCTAGCACCTTGCGGTGCTAGGTCCCTGAACGTCTGAACTGAGGTCCTGGCTGCCCCCCGGCGCCCCTTCCAAAGCCTCAACGTCCCCCCGGGATGATTCGGTCGAGCTCAGCTCTCATCCCCGCGACGCTGCTCGGGAACCATCCCGGTCAGCAGTTCGCGCACTTCGGACTCGCGATAACGGCGATGTCCTCCGAGAGTCCTGATCGAGCTCAGCTTGCCGGCCTTGGCCCACCGCGTGACCGTCTTCGGGTCAACGCGGAACATGGCCGCGACCTCAGCAGGCGTGAGCAGCGCCTCGGACTCAGGCGGTCGCACGTTCATGCGAACCTCCCTCACTGTCGGTACCCACCCAGACCAGGGAGGAGACCCTGGTCATGCACACCTCAATGGTGTCACTTATGAGAGTAGGCAGGGGCCAAAATTCGGACAATGGTCTCTATGGACCACTTAGTGGTCTGGACTGCCCAGACCCGGACACCCGAAAGTGTGACCGAGGTCGCACCCGGCCCGCGTTGTTCGTAGTCTAGGCCGTGACGGACGCACCACCCCTCGCGCTCGTCACCCACCCAGTCGCCCGCACCACCCCCGCGGGCCCGATGAGGAAGGGTCACCACCGTGACCGCATCAGAGCAGTCCGGCCTCGTGTTCGAGCGCGGCACCGGTCATGAGCAGGTCGTCTTCTGCCACGACGCCCCGACCGGTCTCAAGGCGATCATCGCCATCCACTCCACCGCCCTGGGCCCTGCCCTCGGCGGCACCCGGTTCTACCCCTACGCCAGCGAGGCCGACGCCCTCGAGGACGTCCTGAACCTATCCAAGGGGATGGCCTACAAGGCCGCCCTGGCGGGCCTGGACCTCGGCGGCGGCAAGGCCGTCATCATCGGCGACCCGACGAAGATCAAGACCGAGGCGCTGCTGCGCGCCTACGGCCGGTTCGTGGAGTCGCTGGGCGGCCGCTACTACACCGCCTGCGACGTCGGGACCTTCCCCGAGGACATGGACGACATCGCCCGCGAGTGCTCCTTCGTCACCGGGCGCACCGAGCCGCACGGCGGCGCCGGCGACTCGTCCGTGCTCACCGCCTACGGCGTCTTCCAGGGCATGCGCGCCGCGGCCGAGGTGACCTGGGGCGCCCCGACCCTGCACGGGCGCACCGTGGGGGTGGCCGGGGTCGGCAAGGTCGGCCACCACCTCGTCACCCACCTGGTCGACGACGGCGCCGAGGTGGTCGTCACCGACGTGGACCCCGAGGCGGTGGCCCGGGTCCAGGCGCAGCACCCCGGTGTCCGCGCCGTCGAGGACACCGCGGCCCTGGTCCGCGAGCAGCTCGACGTCTACGCGCCCTGCGCGCTCGGCGGCGCGCTCGACGACGAGACCGTCGCGGTGCTCAGCGCCCGCGTGGTGTGCGGCGCGGCGAACAACCAGCTGGCCCACGAGGGCATCGAGAAGCAGCTGCAGGACCGCGGGATCCTCTACGCCCCCGACTACATGGTCAACGCCGGTGGCCTGATCCAGGTCGCCGACGAGCTCGAGGGGTTCTCCTTCGACCGCGCCAAGCAGCGTGCGGAGAAGATCTACGACACCACGGCCCGGGTGTTCGCGCTCGCCGCCGAGGAGGGTGTCCCCCCGGCCGTCGCCGCCGACCGGCTCGCCGAGCGCCGGATGGCCGAGGTGGGTCGCCTCCGCGGCATCTGGCTCGCCGACTGAGCTGCCCGTCGTACGGCGGCCGCCCCTCCCCTGCCGGGGACCGGAGGCGGCCGCCGGCGCGCGGACCGGCGCCAACCGCGCATGCGAAACCCGCAGGCCGTCACCTTCGTCGAGAAGGCGAGGACCGCGGGCTGTCGCGTGTCAGTGGCTGATCAGCGAGGTCAGTCGCGACGGCTGGGCTCGGAGTAGTCCGCCCACTCGTCGTACTCGTCGGGCTCGCCGGCGTCGTCCGACGCCTTGCCCGACTCGCCGTGCAGCTCCCGGGCCAGCGCGCTGAGGTCCGTCTCGTGAGAGCGGTACTTCAGGTCGCGGGCAACCTTGGTCTGCTTAGCCTTCGCTCGGCCGCGCCCCATAGGGTCGACCCCCTCGCACACTCGGCCGGAGTCACGAGCGGCCTCGAACGGCGCGGGGCGGGAGGCCCGTAGCCGACGAAGAGCCCGCGCGTCCGGTCTCTCGTTCGTATTCGTCCTGAGGCAAGGCTACCTGGCCCCTGGTGAACTCGCACATCCGTCCGGGAACCCGGACGGACCGAGTGGATCACCAGCCGGCGTACTGCCCGGTGAGGGTGACCGAGCCGCCGCCGGCACCGGCCGGGTCGGGGGCGCTGACCTCGCCGGCGGCCCAGGACCGGATCCCGTAGCCGTCGAGGATCGTGATCGCGCGCTCGACGTCCTCGGGCGCGACCAGGGCGACCATGCCGACCCCGCAGTTCAGGGTCTTCTCCAGGTCGGCCAGCTCCATCGCGCCGACCTGGCGGACCAGGTCGAAGACCGGCTGGGGCGTCCAGGAGGCCCGGTCGATGGTGGCGACCAGGCTGTCGGGCATGACCCGCTCGAGGTTGGCGGCGAGGCCGCCGCCGGTGACGTGGGACATCGCATGGGTGCCGGTGTTGCGGGCCAGGTCGAGGCAGGCCTTGGCGTAGATCCGGGTCGGCTCCAGGAGCTCCTCGCCCAGGGTCCGGCCGAGCTCGTCGACGTGGCGGTCCAGGGACCAGCCGGCCTTCTCCAGCAGGACGTGCCGCACCAGGGAGTAGCCGTTGGAGTGCAGCCCCGAGGAAGCCATCGCCAGCACCACGTCACCGGCCTGGACCCGGCCCGGTCCGAGCAGTCCGGCTGCCTCGACCACCCCGGTGGTGGACCCGGCGACGTCGTACTCGTCGGGGCCGAGCAGCCCGGGATGCTCGGCGGTCTCCCCGCCGATCAGCGCCGCGCCGGCCTGCACGCACGCCTCGGCGATGCCCTGCACGATCGCCGCGATCCGCTCCGGGACGACCCGGCCGGTGGCGATGTAGTCGGTGACGAACAGCGGCTCGGCACCCACCACGACCAGGTCGTCGACGAGCATCCCGACCAGGTCGAAGCCGATCGTGTGGTGCACGTCCATGGCCTGCGCGATGGCGACCTTGGTGCCCACGCCGTCGGCGGAGCTGGCGAGCAGCGGGTGGTCGTACTTCTTCAGCGCGCTGGCGTCGAACAGCCCCGCGAAGCCGCCGATCCCGCCGACCATCTCCGGGCGGCGGGCCTTGTCGATCCAGGTCTTCATCAGCTCGACGGCCTTGTCGCCGGCCTCGATGGAGACCCCCGCGGCCTCGTAGGTGCTGCCCGGGCTGGGCGGGTGCTGGTCGGGCATGCGGTCCTCTTCGGTCACGGGACGGGTCGGTCGGGACTCGGGACGGCGCTCAGGGCCGGTCGAGCGCGTCGGAGGCGCCACCTCCGCCGACCGAGGTGGAGACCCCGTCGGCGTCGGTGATGTCGGTGAGCTCGAGCAGGTGCTTGCCGAGGTGCTCCGGCTCGGGCAGCGCGACGGGGTAGACCCCGTCGAAGCAGGCCCGGCAGAGGCTCTCCTTCGGCACCGTGGTCGCGGCGGCGCGC
>JBMOMG010000031.1:0-3892 GCA_049323155.1 Actinomycetota bacterium
TGAACGGTTCTGACGCCGGTTCGGCCGGATCGGACGTCACAACCGTTCAGCTGAACGACTGTGACGTCGCCCGGTGGTCGAGCTCGTCGAGACCCGGCGGCGCTCAGTCCTCCTTGAGGTAGCGCTCGGCGACGTTGGCCGGCATCGGCTCGTAGCGGACGAACTTGCGGCTGAACGACGCCGTGCCGTGGGAGAACGACCGCAGGTCGACCGCGTAGCGCACGATCTCCACCTGCGGCACCTCCGCCCGCACCAGCGTCCGGTCGTCGCCGACCGACTCGCTGCCGAGCACCCGGCCACGCCGGCCGGACAGGTCGCTCATCACGGTGCCGACCAGGTCGTCGGGCACGATCACCGACACCTCGTCGACCGGCTCCAGCATCGCGATCTTCGTGGCCGCCGCGGCCTCGCGGAGCGCGAGCGCGCCGGCGGTCTGGAAGGCCATGTCCGAGGAGTCGACCGGGTGCGCCTTGCCGTCGGTGAGGGTGACCCGGATGTCGACGACGGGGTAACCGTTGGCGACGCCCTTCTCCATCTGGGCGAGCACGCCCTTCTCCACGCTCGGGATGAACTGCCGGGGCACCGCACCGCCGACGACCTTGTCGACGAACTCGAAGCCCGAGCCCTCCGGCAACGGCTCCACCTCGATGTCGCAGACCGCGAACTGGCCGTGGCCGCCGGACTGCTTGACGTGGCGGCCGTGTCCCTTGGCGAGGCCGGCGAAGGTCTCCCGCAGCGGCACCCGCAGCGGCACCTGGTCGACGGTGGCGCCGTACCGGTTCGCGAGCCGCTCGAGTGCGACGTCGACATGCGCCTCGCCCAGGCACCACAGCACCAGCTGGTGGGTCTCCGGGTTGTGCTCGACGCGCAGGGTCGGGTCCTCGGCGGCGAGCCGCTGCAGGCCGGAGGAGAGCTTGTCCTCGTCGGCCTTGGCGTGCGCCTGGACCGCGACCGGGAGCAGCGGCTCGGGCATGTTCCACGGCTTGAGCACCAGCGGCTGGTCCTTGTCCGAGAGCGTGTCGCCAGTCTCGGCGCGGCTCAGCCGGCCGATGGTGCACAGGTCGCCGGCGACGACCAGCTCGACGGGCCGCTGCTGCTTGCCGAGCGGCACGGAGAGCACGCCGATCCGCTCGTCCTCGTCGTGGTCCTCGTGCATGGTCTGCTCGCCGAAGAAGGAGCTGAAGTGACCCGAGACGTGCACGGTCATGTCGGGGCGGATGGTGCCGGAGAAGACCCGCACCAGGCTGACCCGACCGACGTACGGATCCGTCGAGGTCTTCACGACCTCGGCCACGAGCGGGCCGTCGGGGTCGCAGGCGATCTCGGGTCCGCGCTTGCCCTCCGGGGTGTACACCTCGGGCAGGGCGTGCTCGGGCGGCGACGGGAAGCCGGACACGACCAGGTCGAGCAGCTCCGTGGTGCCGAGACCGGTGGAGGAGCACACGGGGACCACGGGGAAGAAAGAACCTCGGGCGACAGCGCGCTCGAGGTCCTTGACGAGGAGGTCACGGTCGACGGCTTCACCGCCGACGTAGCGCTCCATCAGGGTCTCGTCCTCCGACTCCTCGATCACCGCCTCGATCAGCGCCCCCCTCTGCTCCTCGTGGGCGGGGTCGTCGCCGGTGAGCAGGCCGACCATCTGGTCGTTCTCGTGCAGGTACGCCGGCACGACCTTCTCCCCGAACGCCGCCTGGGCTCCGGCGACCACGGCGTCGTAGTCGGCCCGCGCGTGGTCGAGCTTGGTGACCACGACGACGCGAGGCATGCCGACCGCAGCGCACTCCCGCCACACCTCACGGGTGGGTACGTCGACCCCCTCGTTGGCTGCGATCACGAACATCGCGCAGTCGGCGGCTCGTAGCCCCGCGCGCAGCTCACCGACGAAGTCGGCGTAGCCGGGGGTGTCGAGCAGGTTGATCTTCACGCCGTTGTGGAGCAGGGGTGCGAGCGAGAGCCCGACGGACCGCTGCTGGCGGATCTCGGCGTCGTCGAAGTCGCTGACCGTCGTACCCTCCTCGACCCGGCCGGCACGCCCGATCACGCCCGCGGTGGTCAGCAGTGCCTCGACCAGCGTGGTCTTCCCGGAGCCGGCGGGTCCGACGAGGACCACGTTGCGGATGGACTCGGGGCGGTCGGTCGTCGGGACCGGGTCGGCGCCGAGCTGAGCAGATGACTTGCTGGCCACATCTACCTCCTCGCGTGCGGTGCATCTCACCTTTCACCCGTCGCGAGGGATGCACAAGGGGTCGAAGGTCAGGTCAGTGACGGGACGAATGGGACGTCTTCGCTCCGGCACCACCGGCCCCCGCGAGGCTCTGTGTCTCAAACCCGACCCCGCTGTCCGCGTGTCCAAGATCAACGGTGAGAATGCTTGACATGCGCCTCGACCATCTCTCGTACGCAGCCGGACCCGACGGACTCACCAGCACCGCCGCCCGTATCGGCGAGCTGCTCGGGGAGGAGTTCCACGACGGCGGCATCCACCCGCGCTTCGGCACCCGCAACATGGTGCTGCCGCTGAGCGACGGCACCTATCTCGAGATCGTGGAGGTGCTCGACCACCCCGCCTCGGACAAGGCGCCGTTCGGCCAGGCCGTCCGGGCCCGCTCGGAGCTCGGCGGCGGCTGGATGGGCTGGGTCGTCGCCGTCGACGACATCAAGCCGGTCGAGGAGCGGCTCGGCCGTGAGTCGGTCCAGGGCAACCGGCACCGTCCCGACGGTGTCGAGCTGCGCTGGCGCCAGATCGGCGTGAAGGGTCTGCAGTCGGACCCGCAGCTGCCGTTCTTCGTGCAGTGGGAGGAGGGTGTCGAGCACCCCAGCACCGGGTCCAGCGGCGACCTCCACCTCGACTGCCTCGAGATCGCCGGCGACCCCGAGCGGGTGCGCGAGTGGCTCGGCAGCGACCGCGACCCGCTGGAGGACGTGAAGGTCGAGTGGGTCGCCCCGCACGGCACCCCGGGCCTGATCGCCGCGCAGTTCCACACCCCCAACGGCGTCGTCCGGATCTGACCCCGGCCGGTGCGGGCGGCCGACGGGGCGATCCCGAGCCCCAACATCTGGAACCACACCGAGACCTACGAGATCGAGAACCGTGCCGTCGACCCCGACGGGCGGATCGAGGCCGCGATGCGGACGGTTCTCGACTGGTCCGGGCGCGACGTGCTGGACCTCGGCTGCGGCACCGGCTTCCACCTGCCCCGGTGGGCCGAGGCGGCGCGGTCGGTGGTCGGCGTGGAGCCGCATCCCGGCCTCGCGGCGGTCGCGCGGCGTCGTACCTCCAGGCAGCCGAACGTGACGGTGCTGCAGGGCACCGCGCAGGCCGTCCCGCTGCCGGACGCGAGCGTGGACCTGGTGCACGCGCGCTGGGCGTACTTCTTCGGGCCGGGCTGCGAACCTGGACTGGCGTCGCTGGCGAGGGTGGTACGCCGGGGCGGCGCGGCGTTCGTGATCGACAACGACCCGACGCGGAGCACGTTCGGCCGGTGGTTCCGCCGGGGGTACCCCGACGTGGACCCGGTCGCGGTCGAACGGTTCTGGTCCTCGCACGGCTGGACCCGGATGCCGCTGGACATCGAGTGGCGGTTCGAGAGGCGGGAGGACCTCGAGGCCGTCGTGGGGATCGAGTTCACCCCGGAGCTGGCCCGCGAGATCGTCGCCGAGCACGAGGGGCTGGTCGTCGACTACGCCGTGAACCTGTGGTGGCGCCGCTTCTGACTCCTCCCCCCCAACCCGCTGTAACGCGGGGTTATGGACGCTCCACACGCGTCAGACCCGATCTCGCAGTTAGCCGCTGGGGCCTTGGCGCCAGGCGGCTTGGACGAGGGTGACGAGGGCTGGCAGTGGGTTCGACGTGGCGATCATCGCGATTGTCACGAGCGGAAGTGACATCAGG
>JBMOMG010000032.1:0-48000 GCA_049323155.1 Actinomycetota bacterium
GACGGCCTTTGTGCGAGTTGAGACGGGCCGGGGGGGGAGGATGGCGCTAGGAACAAACTGTCGAGTGGGGGGTTGACTCGTTTGCCCTCGTCTCAATCTATTTCTTTGTCACGGCTGTCCCGAACCGCTTGCTAGAAGCATGACCCAGACAACTGCTCGAATCCACCTGAAACGGACGCAGGATTGTGCACTGCACGATCGTGCACCCGAACCCCGCCTGCCTGCCGCGCTCCAAGCCCAGCGGATCTCAACATGTGACATTCATGTTCATATTTTGGACGCTTGAGTCGTGGACCGTCGGCCGGTCCGTACCGTTTCGAGCATGACCTACGCCGGTGACCTCACCCCGACCGAGGCCTGGGACCTGCTCGCGCGCGAGCCCGAGGCCGTCCTCGTCGACGTTCGTTCGGAGGCGGAGTGGATGTTCGTCGGCGCGCCCGACCTCGCCGAGCTGGACAAGAAGCTGGTCATGCTCTCGTGGACGTACTGGCCCTCCGGTGAGCGCAACCCCACCTTCGCCGAGACGCTGGCCGGCCTGGGCCTCACCACCCCCGTGCTGTTCATCTGCCGCTCAGGCGCGCGGTCCCGGTCGGCGGCCATCGCCGCCACGGCGGCGGGCATCGGACCGTCGTACAACGTCGCCGAGGGCTTCGAGGGCGACCTCGACGCCGAAGGTCATCGCGGCGGGTCCGGCTGGCGGGCGCGCGGTCTGCCCTGGCGGCAGCAGTGAGCGCGGACCGTCCCGGCCCGGCCGGCTGGGGGCCCGACACGCTCGCGGTGCGCGGCGGGCTGCACCGTTCGGAGTTCGAGGAGACCGCCGAGGCGCTCTACCTCACCTCCGGCTACGTCTACTCCTCGGCTGCCGAGGCGGAGGCGGCGTTCAAGGGCGAGGCCGAGCACTACATGTACTCCCGCTTCAGCAACCCGACGGTGACCGGGTTCGCCGAGCGGCTGCGGCTCGTCGAGGGTGCCGAGGCGTGCTTCCCCACCGCGAGCGGGATGGCCGCGGTGTTCAACGCGCTGCTGGCCCTGGTGCGGTCCGGTGACCGGGTGGTGGCCGCCCGCAGCCTGTTCGGGTCGTGCTTCGCGATCCTCGACGACCTGTTACCCCGCTGGGGCGTCACCACCGAGTTCGTCGACGGACACGACCTCGAGCAGTGGGAGAAGGCGCTGGCCACTCCCGCGAAGGCGGTCTTCTTCGAGTCGCCGTCGAACCCGATGCAGGAGCTCGTCGACATCCGAGCGGTCTGCGACCTCGCCCACGCCGCCGACGCGACCGTGATCGTGGACAACGTGTTCGCGACCCCGGTCCTCCAGCGTCCGCTCGAGCTCGGCGCCGACGTGGTGGTGTACTCCGCGACCAAGCACATCGACGGCCAGGGCCGCACCCTCGGCGGCGCGATCCTCGGGCCGAAGGACCTGATCGAAGGTGAGGTGAAGACCCTCATGCGCAACACCGGGCCGTCGCTGAGCCCGTTCAACGCCTGGGTGCTCACCAAGGGCCTGGAGACGTTGCGGATGCGCGTGCTGCACTCGACCGCGGCGGCGGAGCGGATCGCCGGCTGGCTCGAGCAGCACCCGCGGGTCGACCGGGTGCTCTACCCGTGGCTGGAGTCCCATCCGCAGCACGAGCTCGCCCGGCGGCAGATGAGCGGCGGCGGGACCGTGGTGACCTTCGAGGTCGCCGGCGGCAAGGAGCGTGCGTTCTCGGTGCTCGACCGGCTCGGGATCATCGACATCTCCAACAACCTCGGTGACTCCAAGTCGCTGGTCACCCACCCGGCGACGACCACCCACCACCGGATGGGCGCCGAGGGCCGGGCCCGGGTCGGCATCACCGACGGGTTGGTGCGCCTCTCGGTGGGGCTCGAGGACGTCGAGGACCTGCTCGGCGACCTCGAGCAGGCACTGGCCTGAGGCGCCGCCGCGACGGCGACCCCGCCGGTCAGGCGCGTGCCAGCTCGGCGACGAAGACGGTCCGGCCGTCGGCGGCGCCTTCGGTCCGGATCGTCATCTCCACCTCGACCTCGGTGCCGTCGCGGCGCACCGCGGGCACGACCACCGTGCGACCGATCAGCGTGGACCGGCCGGAGAGGAAGTGCATGGTGAAACCGGCCAGGTGGGCCTGCCGGTAGCGGCGTGGGATCAGCTCGACCAGCCGCCGGCCCACGAGGTCCGCAGGATCGTCGTACCCGAGGATCTCGAGTGCGGGGCCGCTGACGGCGGCGATCCGGTCGTTGTCGTCGGCGGCGACCATGCCCCTGGTCGACCGCTGGACGGGAGCCGGGTCCCAGGTCGGCGGCGGCGCGTCGGCCGGTGGAGCCGGCGCCACCGCGGTCCACGAGGTCGGAGCGCTCCCCCCGCTCTGCGCCAGGACCTCCCCACACAGCCAGGCCCGCAAGGAACGCAGCTCTGGCTGGGTCGGGGCGGTGAGCAGGTCACCGGCGTCGGCCATCGCCGCGGCGGCGGTGATGGTCTCGTCGAGGGTCCGGAAGCTGGCCACCGAGTCCGGCGGCACCGGCACCTCCACGAGCGGGCTGCTCACGAACGGCTCGGTCGCGGTGACCATCACCTCGGCCGGGTCCTCGCCGACCCCCGACGGCGGGATGTGCTCGGCGAGGAGCGCGATGGCGTCGCTGGCCCGGGCGTGCTGCAGGATCGGGTCGGTCGCTGTCGTGGCGTCGATGGTGGCCAGCAGGTACTCACGCAGCAGCGCCTCAGCGTGCTGGCGCCAGGCCTCGTGCAGCAGCAGCGGGACGTCCAGCAGCGCCACGGACACGGGCTCCGGTCCCGGGCTGCGCCCGGGGCCGGAAGGCTCCGCGAGCGGGCGGCCCTCGGCGACGATCGTGCCGGGGTCGGTCGCGATGTGGAACCACACCGTCTTCCCCGGATCCTCGGGGAGGACGCCCCAGTCCTCGCCGAGCTCCTCCAGGAGCATCAGCCCGCGACCGGTGCCGGCGCTCGGACCGTAGTCCCGCGGCGACGGCACGTGCGGGCTGCCGTCGGTCACCTCGACGCGCAGGCCACCGTCGACGAAGGAGACCGCCACGTCGATCGGGGTGCCGGCGTGGACGATCGCGTTGGTGACGATCTCGCTGACCAGCAGCTCGGCGGTCTCGACGAGGTCGTCACGGCCGGCCGCCGTGAGCAGCTCGCGGACCATGGCGCGCGCCTGGCCCACGCTCGACGGGCGCGGCGGGAACCGTCGCCGTCCCGGATGCACCTGCTCGCAGACCATCATCACGCGTTCGGGCGGTGCGCCGCGGGTCAGAACCCGAGGTCGCGCCCGATCAGCTCCTTCATGATCTCGTTCGAACCGGCCCAGATCTTGGTCACCCGGGCGTCCCGCCAGGCGCGCGCGACGCGGTACTCGTTCATGTAGCCGTAGCCGCCGTGCAGCTGGAGGCAGTGGTCGATGACGTCGTTCTGCACGTCGGCCGACCACCACTTCGCCTTGGCCGCGTCGATCGGGGTGAGCTCCTTCTTGGAGTGGGCCATCACCGCCTGGTCGACGAACGCCTGGGCGACCTCGATCTTGGTGACCAGCTCGGCGAGCAGGAACTTGTTGTGCTGGAACTGGCCGATCGACTGGCCGAACGCCTTGCGCTCCTTGGCGTACTCGATGGTCTCGTCGAGGATCTGCGCGGCATGGGCGATGTTGGTGATCGCGGTGCCCAGGCGCTCCTGCGGCAGCCACTGCATCATGTGGATGAAGCCGTTGTCGACCTCACCGACGATGTTGGCCGACGGCACCCGGACGTCCTCGAAGAACAGCTCGGCGGTGTCGGCCTCGGGCTGACCCACCTTGTCGAGCTTGCGACCCCGCGAGAAGCCCTCCATGCCCGCCTCCACGGCGAACAGGGTGATCCCGCGGGCCTTCTTCTCCGGGCTGGTGCGGGCGGCGACCACGACCAGGTCGGCGGAGTAGCCGTTGGTGATGAAGGTCTTCGAGCCGTTGAGGATCCAGTCGTCGCCGTCCTTGACCGCGGTGGTGCGCAGCGCGGCCAGGTCGGAGCCGCCCGAGGGCTCGGTCATCCCGATCGCGGTCAGGATCTCGCCGCTGGCCACGCCCGGCAGCCAGCGCTCGCGCTGCTCCTCGGTGGTCAGGTGCACGAGGTACGGCGGGACGATGTCGGCGTGGATGCCGAAGGAGGAGGCCAGCGCCATGTTGACCCGGGCGAGCTCCTCGGTGATCACCGCGTTGTAGCGGTAGTCGCCGGCCTCGGACCCGCCGTACTGCTCGGGGATCTCCAGGCCGAGGAACCCCTGCCGGCCCGCGGCCAGCCACATCTCGCGCGGCATCGCCTTCGCCTCGGCGTGCTCCTCGAGGTGCGGCCGCACCTCGCGGTCGAGGAACTCGCGGACCGAGTCACGGAAGGAGTCGTGGTCTGGCTCGAAGATCGATCGCTTCACGTGCGCAACTTACCGCACGGTCACTTGCGGATCCCTGGGGTGTACCCGAGGCCTGGACCGCAATGGCGTGAAAAGCAACCTTTTGGCCACTGAAAGCGGATAATGGCAGAAGGTGCCACAACTGTGTTCGGCGCCGACAACGAGCAGGGGGCAACTCGGCGTGAGCTACGAAGGACCACGCGAGGTCACCACCTTGCGCCGCCTGCACGAGCTGATGTGCCGGGTGAACGCAGGCGAGGACCTCGCCTCGGTCCTTCAGTCGCTGGTCGAGGGCGTCTCCGACGTCACCGGGTTCGGCGTCGCCGCGGTCAGCTACCTCCACCCCGACCGGCACCTCGAGGTGGTCTCCGTCGCGGGCGACGAGACTGCGCGGGAGCAGCTGATCGGCGTGCGCACCCCCGTGGACGAGATCCAGGACGAGTTCGCGATCGCCGACCACTGGGGTCTGCTCCGGTTCATCCCCCACGAGCGGCTCAACGGCGAGGTGGGACGCGGCTGGATCCCCGACGTCGCGCCGCTGGACGCCCCGAACGCCTGGCACCCCGAGGACGCGCTGCTCGCGCCGCTGTCCGGGCCCACCGGCGAGATGGTCGGCCTGCTGTCGGTCGACCTGCCGCGCGACGGGCTGCGCCCGGGCCAGTTCGCCCGCGACGCGCTGGAGATGTACGCCGCCCAGGCCGGCATCGCGATCAGCAACGCCAAGGTCCGCGAGCGGCTCCGCGAGGAGATCCGCCTGGCAGCCGTCGTCCGCGAGGTCGCCCAGACCGCCGGCAACGCCCTCGACCTGGTCCGCGTGGTCGAGTCCGCAGTCACCCCGATCGTGAAGGGGTTGGCCTGCGACGCCCTGTGGATCCGCACTTTCGAGGGGCAGGGCGAGGTGCTCGGCCGCGGGGTCAGCGCGAGCTTCCCCGCCCCGGCCGTCTCCCCCGACGAGGTCGTCGGAGTGGCCACCCGCCTGGCCCACCTCGGCTGGCGGGGTCGGCGGGCGTTCGTCCTCCCCGGCACCCAGATGTCGGACCTGCCCGGCCTGACCGAGGCCGAGATCGACCACGCGCTCGGGTTCGTGGCGCTGGCCGGATGCCGGTCCACCGTGCTGGTGCCGATGGGTGCCGGCCCGGAGTGTCTCGGCTACCTCGCCCTCGGCCGCGACTCCGACGCCGGCAGCTGGACCGACCAGGAGATCGCCGCGGCCCTCGAGATCGGCCGTGACCTCGGCCGCGCGGTGCTCCATGCGCGCATCTACGAGCGCGAGCACACCCTGGTCAAGGAGCTGCAGCAGCTCGACCAGTACAAGACCGAAATGATCTCCACGCTCGCGCACGAGCTCAAGAGCCCCCTGACGGCGATCATCGGGCACCTCGAGCTGCTCGAGACCGCCGAGGACGGCACGGTCACCGACATGTCCCTGGCCGCGATCGAGCGCGGCGCGACCCGGCTCTCCGACCTCGTCGAGGACCTGCTGCTGCTGTCCAAGGTCGGCGACCCGCACCGGCCGTTGGTGCCGACCCCGGTCGACCTCGCCGAGATCGTCACCGTCGCCGGAGAGCTGCTCGAGCCGCAGGCGACCAAGCAGCAGGTGCGGGTCGTGCTCGAAGGCACGCAGGACACGGTCACGGCGTACGGCGACGCCGCCGAGCTCGACCGCGTGGTCAGCAACCTCATGGGCAACGCGGTGAAGTTCAGCCCCGCCGGCGGCGTGGTGACCTGCAGCCTCGAGCGGGGCGACGGCACCGTCACCTTCCGCTGCAGCGACCAGGGCATCGGGATCTCGCCGGCCGACCAGGAGCAGCTGTTCACCGAGTTCTTCCGCTCCACCAACCCGGCCGCGCTCGAGATCCCCGGCACCGGTCTCGGCCTGACGATCGTCAAGCGCATCGTGGAGCGGCACGGCGGCACGATCGGCATCGACTCCGACCTCGGCCTCGGCGCGACGTTCACCGTGACCCTGCCGTCGACCGCCGCGGACGACTGACCCGTCACACCACGCGGGCGCTCGTCCCCGTGATCGGCGGACCGGTCCGCGACAGGTGCGCCACCACGGCGTCCGCCGCCCGGCCGGCCGAGACGATGCAGTCGGGCACCGCGGCCCCGTGGAACGCGCTGCCGGCCACGAGCAGGCCGGGGTGCCGGGCCAGCACCGACTCGATCTCGGCCACCCGGTCCGAGTGTCCCACCGTGTACGACGGCATCGCCCCGCGCCAGTCGTGCACCCGGGCGAGCACGGGGGCGGCGGTCAGCCCGATGCGGGCGAGCTCGTCGCGGGCCAGCGCGACGAGGTCTTCCCGGTCCGCCTGACCCACCGAGCGGCCCGGCCCACCGAGGGACACCCGGGCGAGCAGGTGCCCCTCGGGGGCGCGCCCGGGGAACTTCACCGAGCTCCAGGTCACCGCCCGGGCGGCGCGTCGTTCGCGGGCCGGCACGAGGTAGCCGTGCCCACCGACCGGCGGCGCGTCGCCGGCGAAGCCCAGGTTGACCGTCACCGTCGACCCGTAGCGGAGCTGGTCGAGCACCGGCGGCAGCGCGGCGTCCAGGGTGCGCACCGCCCGCGCGGCGGCCGGTGCCGGCACGGCGAGGACGACCGCGTCGGCCGGCAGGTCGCTGCGGGTGCCGTCGGCCGCGGCGAGGCCAACCCGGTAGCCGCCGGGCTCCGCGGTGACGGACTCCACCGTCGTCGAGGTGCGTACGTCGACCCCGGCCAGCGCGCCCTCCAGCGCCGTGACGAGCTCGGCCATCCCACCGACCGGCGCGAGCAACGAGGACACGGCCGGTCCGGCCGCTCCCGCAGCCCGGCGGCGCTCGGCGAGCACGAACCGGGTGAGGCTTCCGTGTGCCTGCTCGGCCCGGCGCAGCTGCGGCAGGGTCTCGCGCAGGCTCAGCTCCGCGGGGTCGGCGCCGAAGATGCCGGCGACGAGCGGCTCCACGAGTCGCTGGTAGAACTGCCGGCCCAGCCGCCGGGACACGAAGTCCGCGACCGACTCGTCACCCGGTCCACCGGCCGGCACAGCCCACTCGAGGCCGAGCCTGAGCTTCGCCCCGGGCGGGAGCAGCGGTGTGGTGACCATCGGCCACAGCCGTCTCGGCACGAAACCGGTGAAGCCGTCCGGCATCCTGCGCAGGCGGTCGCCGTCGGCCAGGAAGGTCCCCGCCGAGCCGGGGTCGGCGGGCACCAGACGCGGAGTCAGGCCCAGCTCCTCGGCCAGCGCGAGCCCGGCCGGCTTGAAGCCGACCAGGGCGTCGGGCCCGCCCTCCAGGACGAAGCCGGCGACGCGCTCGGTGACCAGCTTCCCGCCGAGCCGGCCGGAGGCCTCGACGAGGGTCACCCGCAGTCCCGGGTCGGCATGACGCAGCCGGTGGGCCGTGGTCAGGCCGGTGACTCCCCCGCCGACCACGACCACGCGGTGTGCGGGTCGGTTCACGCGGTCCAGCCTGCCGGCACGTAGGCGCAGGCGGGGTCGGAGGCCAGCGGGTCGCCGGTGACGGCGTACGCGCGGCCTCGCTGGCCGCCGCAGACGTCGGCGTACTCACACGCCCCGCACTTGCCGGTCAGGCGGGCGGGGTCGCGCAGCGCCCGGAACAGCTCGTTGGTTCGGTAGACCTCGACGACGTCGTCCTCGCGGACGTTGCCGACCGAGATCGGCAGGAACCCCGACGGCATGATCTCGCCGAGGTGCGAGATGAACAGGAAGCCGCGCCCGTCGTTGACGCCCTGCACCGGCCGGTCCAGGCCGTCGTGGAAGGCGAAGCCGGCGCCTCCGACCGGCCCGTCCCCGTGCCGGTGCTGCGCGGCGATGCGGCGGTACATCGGAGCCGCCGTGGCCTTGATGTCGAAGTCGCCCTGCCGGGAGAGCTCGTGGAGCCAGGTGAGCACCCGCTCGTGCTCCTCGGGAGAGATCATCGACAGCTCCTGGCCGCGGCCCATCGGCACCAGGAAGAACACGCTCCACTGCACCGCACCGACCTCGCGCACGAACTGCACCATGTCGGGGAGCAGGTGGACGTTGTGCGCGGTGACCGTGGTGTTGATCTGGGCGCTCAGGCCCACCTCCTGCGCGTTGCGCAGGATCGTCATCGTCCGCTCCCAGGACCCGTCGACCTTGCGGAAGGCGTCGTGCACCTCCGAGTTCGGCCCGTCCAGGCTGAGCGCGATCCGACGTACCCCCGCCAGGGCCGCCAGCCGCAGCCGCTCCCGGGTCGGCGAGGTGGTCGCGGTGGGGGTCAGCGAGCAGCGCAGCCCCTTCTCGTCGGCGTACGAGATCAGCTCGAAGAGGTCGCGACGCATCATCGGGTCGCCGCCGGTGAACACCAGGATCGGCGACCCGAACTCGGCGAGCCGGTCGATCAACGCGTAGCCCTCCACCGTGGTGAGCTCCCGAGGGTCCCGCCGCCGCTGCGCGTCGGCCCGGCAGTGCACGCAGGCGAACACACACGCCCGGGTCACCTCCCAGGCGATCGTGAACGGTGCCCGGTCGAAGTCGACCTCCGCCATCCACCCGTCACGCGCACGTCGCTCGGTCAGGTGCTGAACGGACATGAAGGGACCGCCTTCGACGAGACAACGCCAACCCTCGCGGGTGGCCGGCTCCACGGAAGGTAGCCCGCCCGGGGCCGGTCGAAAACGGGCCGAACGTCCCGGGTCGGGCATCCCTTGGTCCTGCGTCGGTCAGTCCCGGGCGACCAGCGCGTGCCCGTGGCAGAACGTGTTGCCCGGGTCGACGGCCTGCTTGACCTCGAGCAGGCGCCGGTGGACGTCAGGCTGCCAGGCCGCGGCCACCGCCTCCGGCGTGTGCGCGTCGCCAAGGAAGTTCAGCTGCGCGGTGCCGGTGTGCCACGGCTCCAGGGCGTCGAGGATGCCTCGGCCGACCGCGGGTACGACGTTCTCGAGACCCGGCATCAGCGGGCCGACCACGAACGCACTGAAGGCCGCCTCGCGTCCGGTCACCGCGTTCGGCACCTTCGGCTGCCGCGAGAGCGCTCCACCCATGAGCCGCAGCTCCACCATCGCCAGCGGGATCTCGACGTCCGGGCCCACGACCGCGAGCAGGTTGTCGATCGCCTCGGCCGGCAGCTCGGCGAGCAGCCGTCCGCGCTCCCAGGCCGGCATCGGGTCGGTCGGGTCCTGGTGGATGGCGTCGGCCTCGGCGTACGGCATCGTCGCCAGCATCGGTGCGATCACCTGCCCCGCGCTGAGCATCGGCCCGAGCAGCCGCTTCCCTTGCTCGGCCGCCCCGGTCCAGGCGAAGCGCAGGTGCACGACGAACGTGCCCCTCAGCGGCTCCGGGATCTCCTCGAGCGGTGGCAGCCGCAGCATCGCCACCGACGTGCCGGCCTGGTCGGGAAGGGCGGGCGCCCACTCGCGGAACGCGTGCAGGACGTCCGCGGCCGAGGAGCCCTCGAAGAACACGCCGCCGCCGTAGATCTCCGGCACCGCGACCAGGCCGAACTCGAGCGAGGTGACGATCCCGAAGTTGCCCTTGCCCCCGCGCACGGCCCAGAACAGGTCCGGCTCGTGCTCGGCGTCGAGGTGGCGGACCTGCCCGTCGGCGGTGACGATCTCGACGCTCTCCACGAGGTCGGCGGCGAAGCCGTGCTGACGGGAGAGCGCGCCCATCCCGCCACCGAGGGTGTAGCCGACCACGCCGACCTGCGACGAGGAGCCGCTCAGTGGGGCCAGGCCGTGCGGCGCGGCGGCGGCCACCACGTCGGCCCACCGGGCGCCGGCTGCCGCGGTCGCCGTACGACGGTCGGGGTCGACGACGACCTCGCGCATCCGCGAGGTGGTGACGAGCAGGGCACCGTCGGCACCCTTGACCGGGCCGTGGCCGGTGGCCTGGACCGCGACGGGGAGCCGGTGCCGGCCGGCCCAGGTCACCGCAGCCGCGACGTCCTCGGCACAGGTCGCCCCGACCGCGACCGCCGGCCGGTGGGTGATCGCGAGGTTGAAGGTGGCCACCTCGTCCGCGAGCCGGGGGTCGTCGCCGGCCAGCACGGGGCCGCGGACCGTCGCGGCCAGCGCGTCGAGGTCCGCCCGGGTGGTCCCGGTCGAGATCGGGTTGGTCATGCTCATGCAGTGCTCCCAGAAGTTGACGTCCCGGACCGTCCGGGCCGCTCCCGAAGGTGGCGCAGACCAGTGGCCGGGGTCGATGTCTTTTCGTCTCACCGGCGTTCGACGGTGCCTAACATGGCTGGTCATGGAGCTGCGGCAGCTTCGCTACTTCGTCGCGGTGGCCGAGGAGCTGCACTTCGCCAGGGCAGCGTCTCGGCTGCTGATCACCTCCCCCACGCTCAGCCAGCAGGTCAAGGTCCTCGAGCGCGACCTCGGCGTGCGCCTGTTCGAGCGCGGGGCGGCCGGCGTGCGGCTGACGCCGGCCGGAGCAGAGCTGCTGCCGCTGGCCCGCAGCACGCTCGCCGGTGCGGGTGCGCTGGAGGAGACCGCCCGGCGGCTGGCGCTCGGACGGGCATCGACCCTGCAGGTCGGGTTCCTGTCCTTCTCGCTGACCGCACCGGTGCGTCGGCTGCTCAACGAGTTCGGTCGCGCGGAGCCGACCGTGGACCTCCAGCTGCGGCAGTACGAGTGGGACGACCCGTCGGCCGGCCTGGCCGACGGCTGCAGCGACGTGGCGATCCTGCGACCGCCGTTCACCGGCATGGAGTGCCTGAGCACGCTGGAGATCGGCAGGGACCCGCTGGTCGCGGTGATGGCCGAGGACCACCCGCTCGCCGGTCTGGCGTCGGTGCCGGCACGCCGGCTGGCGCGGACGCCGTTCCTGGAGACCCGGCTGGTCACCGACCCGGTGTTCGCCGACTACTGGTACCAGCGCCGGATCCGGGCGGCCGGCGTCGACGCCGTGCTCAGCCGGGCGACCACCGTCGAGGAGTGGCTGGCCGACATCGCCCTGGGCCGGGGGGTCAACCTGGTCCCGGCCGGCCTGGTCGAGGAGTACCACAAGCCCGGGTTGGCGTTCGTGCCGGTCGAGGACCTCGAGCCCTCGGTGTTGGTGGTGGCGTGGGACCCGCGGCGGGAGAGCCCGGGCGTGCGGCGGTTCGTCGCGCTGGCGGCCGAGGCGGTCGCCGAGCGCCGTACCACCGCTCCGCTCTGATGCGGGGCTGTGGACGGTTCCCCGGCCGTACACCGCGTGTGGACCGTCCGTAACCCCGCGTTACACGGGCTGGGGGCGGTGCTACGCGGGCTGGGCGGCGCGGGCGCGGGGCTTCTTCGTGATAAGGGTGAGCAGCACCGCGGCGAGCCCGATCACACCCATGGTGGTGTAGCCCAGGGTGTAGTTCGGCTCGCCGTCACCGAGCAGGGTGGAGATCACGATCGGGCCGACGACGCCGGCGATGCTCCACGCGATCAGCATCAGGCCATAGATCGCGCCGGCGTTCTTCACGCCGAAGTAGTCACCGGCCGTCGCCGGCATCGTGCCGAAGCCGCCGCCGTAGCAGAGGTAGATCACCGCAGCGAGCACGAACCAGAGCGCTGCGTTGCCCGCGTGCGGGAGGAGCACCAGGCAGATGCCCTGCAGGCCGAGCATCGCCGCGAACGCCGGCATCCGGCCCATGTAGTCCGAGGCGGCGGCCCACACGATCCGGCCGGCTCCGTTGAAGATCGCGAGCACACCGACGACCGTCGCGGCGGCAGCAGCGCTGTAACCGGCGATCCCCGACGCGCTGCCGGCGGCCTGGGAGATCAGTGCGATGCCGACGGTGGTGTTGAGCGCGAGGATCGCGGTGAGCAGGTACCACTGCGGCGTGCGCAGCGCCTCGCCCTGGGTGTAGTTCACCGCCGCGTCGGTCTCCGCGCCTCCGGCACCGCCCTCGTAGCCGGGCACGACGTAGCCGGCCGGGGGGTTCTTGAAGAACGACGCGCCGACCAGCGACATCACCAGGTAGGCGATGCCGAGCCAGAGGAAAGCCTTGGTCGGCTGGTCGGGGTCCTGGTCGATGAGCCACTTCGCGACCGGGGAGGTGAGCACCGCGCCGAAGCCGAAGCCGCCGACGGCGAGGCCGGTGATCAGGCCCTTCTTGTCGGGGAACCACTTCTGCAGCATCGCGATCGGGACGATGTAGGCGACACCGAGACCGAAGCCGCTGATCACGCCGTAGCCGGCGATCAGCAGCCACAGCTGCTCCTCGCCGCGGGCGAACCCGGCGAGGATGATCCCGATCGCGTAGATGACGCCGCCGGCGAGCGCGACCACGCGGGGGCCCTTGCGGTCCTGGATCCGGCCGCCGATGTAGGTGCCGATGAAGATCATCGCGATCGTCACCGTGAACGGCAACGACGCCTGGACCTTGCTCAGCTGCCACGGTCCGGCGTCCTGCAGTGCCGCGGAGAAGGTGCTCCAGGCGTAGACCGCCCCGATCGAGAACTGCAGCAGCAGTCCGGCCGCCACCAGCAGCCAGCGGTTGCCGGAGGGCGTCTGCGTGCCGGGCGCGTCGCCGGCCTGGGTCGAGCTCGCCATGGTCTGACTCCTTCTCGTCACACGCCTCTCCCGAGCGGGGCGGCGCGTCGGATCTAGCCCTGGTAGCGGATCGGTTCTCCTCGGTCGAGCCGCTCGCGCTGGGGTACGACGGTGTACTTCGGGTCGCGAGCGGACTCCTGTCCGGCCTCGAAGACCCCGAACCTGGTCAGCGCGGACCCGGCCATCAGCGCGGCCCCCGACAGCATCGCGATCCCGCGGCTGCGTCCCGAGAGCAACGTGCCGGCGGCGCCGGCGGCGGTCAGCGCCTTCGCCGCCTTCATCAGGTTGCCGGCGTGGCCCTTGTGCAGCGGCTCGGCGGTGAGCCCCATCGAGCGCTCCATCAGCTGCTCGGCCAGCAGCTCGGCCACCGCGCCCCCGGCCGCCGCGCGCCGCGCGGGTCCGGCCTGGTCCGTCGGCGTGCCGATCATCGCCAGGCCACCCGCGGCGGCCAGCCCGGAGCTGACGAACACGAACGGCAGCTCCTTGTAGGCCGAGTGCCACGACGGGGTCGCGGTGTCGGCGAGGAGGACCGCGGTGTAGGCGGCCACCGGCGGCGCGGTGAGCCCGGCGAGCAGCCCGGCCGGGCGGCCGGCGAGCCGCAGCAACCGCAGCGGTCCCTTGACCTTGCCCTCGGGCAGCAGGCCGACCACCTCGCCGGCCGCGGCCGCGCCGGCGAACGGCCCGTAGATCGAGAGGATCCAGGTGCCGACCGACATCGGCGAGGTCAGCTTCATCGTGCGCAGCATGTTCAGGAACCGCGACGGCCGGCCGAGGTCGTGGACCAGCGCGGCCATGCTGAAGCCGAGCGCGCCCAGGGCGCCGATCCGGCCCACCCGGCGCAGCGCCGGCAGGTCGTTGAGGTCGGCCCCGGCGGCGAGCAGCGAGGAGCCGGCGGCGAGGCCGCCGGCGAAGAGGTACGCCGGGATGTCGTGCTCCCACGGCGAGGGCTTGACCACGGGCCGGCCGTAGTAGGAGGTGAACTCGGCTTCGGGCACCATCGAGCGTTCGCCGCCGCGACCGGCCCGGCGGCGTCCCCCCCTGCGGCCGGGGCGGCGGCCGCCGTCGGACCCGATCGGCGCCGTGCGGCCGGGGTCGGTCCTGGTCTGTCCGTGGCGGTCGACCTCCGGGCTCATCCGCGCCTCCCCAGGAACGAGATCGCAGCGCCCGCGAGCATGGTCAACGCTGCCGCGGTCGCACGGTTGAACATCTTCGGCAGGTCGCGGGTGGTGACCACCGGGTCGGGCGGGAACCCGTAGACCTCGGGCTCGTCGAGCAGCAGGAAGAACGCGCCGGCGCCGCCGACCCCGTCGTGGGGGTCGTTGCCGTAGAGCCGGGCGTCCATGATCCCGGCCTCGTGGAGCCGGGCGACCCGGTCGTTGGCCCGCTCGCGCAGCTCGTCGAGGTCGCCGTACTGGATCGACTCGGTCGGGCAGGCCTGCGCGCACGCCGGCTTCTGGTCGGCCTTGAGCCGGTCGTAGCACAGCGTGCACTTCTGGGCGACGCCCTCGTTGAGCACCGCCTTGCCGTCGCTGCTGCCCTTGCGCCGGTCGATCACGCCGTAGGGGCAGGCGGGGACGCAGTAGCCGCAGCCGTTGCAGATGTCCTCCTGCACCACGACCGTGCCGAACTCGGTGCGGAACAGCGAGCCGGTCGGGCACACGTCCAGGCAGGCGGCGTGGGTGCAGTGCTTGCACACGTCGGACGACATCAGCCAGCGGAAGTCCGGCTTCTCCGCCTCCGTGCCGTCGGGCAGCCGGACCTCCGGACCGTCGGACCCCACCGTCGGCATCCCGAGGTCCACCGGAGGCTGGCGCAGCCGCGCCTCCTGGTCGCCGAGCCGCTTGGGCTGCTCGATGAAGGCCACGTGGCGCCACTGGTTGGCGTTGAGCGAGTGGCTGTTGTCGTACGACGAGCCGAGCATGTCGAAGCCGTGGTCGGGGACGTCGTTCCACTCCTTGCACGCCACCTCGCAGGCCTTGCAGCCGATGCAGATGCTGGTGTCGGTGAAGAAGCCCTTGCGCGGAGGCGGGTCGTCGTACCCCGCCTCCCGCGCCGGGTCGACAGGGCCGAACAGGCTGTTCTTGCCGATCACGTGTCAGCCTCACTGGGATCGGGGGTGGGGTTGCCCTCGTCGTCGGAGCCGGCGGCCGCGCCGACGGTGACCACCGGGGCGTAGACGTCGTGCCGGATGCCGGCGCGGTCGCGGTACTCCTCGACGAGCCGGAGCAGGGCGGCGCCCTTGGGGCGCCGGCCGGGCAGGACGTCGCAGGTGCCGACCTTGCTCTCCTGGATCAGGACGTTGGGGTCGAGGGTGATCCCGAGCAGGTCGTTGGCGGAGTCGCCGGTGACCATGCCGCCGGAGCCCCAGTGGTAGGGAAGCCAGACCTGGTGCACCGTCCGGCCCTCCACCCGCAGCGGGCTGAGCCGGTCGGTGACCAGCACCCGCCCCTCGACGGCGGCCCGCGCTGTCACCACGTGGCACCAGCCGTTGTTCTCCAGGCCGCGCTCCCGCGCCAGCTCCGGGGAGACCTCGACGAACATCTCCGGCTGCAGCTCGGCGAGGTGCTCGAGGTAGCGGCTCATCCCGCCGGCCGTGTGGTGCTCGGTCAGCCGGCTGGTGGTGAACACGAACGGGAAGACGTCCGCGTGCGCCTCCGGAGGACTGGGGTTCATCCGGTTGTCCTCGCGGTCGTACTGCTTGCGGGTCGGGTTCGCCTGCTGCCCGTAGAGGGGGTTGCGGAACGGCGACTCGACCGGCTCGTAGTGGGTCGGCAGCGGACCGTCGATCAGCCCCTGCGGGACGTAGAGCGCACCCTTGCCGTCGCCCTGCATGATGAACGGGTCGAGGCCCGAGATCGCCTCGACGCCCTCGGAGCCCTCCGGTGGGCGGTACGACGGCGGCTTGGTCTTCTCGAAGTCGGGCACGTCGTGACCGGTCCACTCGCCCTTCTGCTCGTCCCACCAGACGTAGGCCTTGCGCTCGCTCCACGGCCGGCCGTCGGGGTCGGCGGAGGCGCGGTTGTAGAGGATCCGCCGGTTCATCGGCCACACCCAGCCCCACTCCGGAGCCACCCAGGACTGCTCCGAGCCCGGCTTCCGGCGGGCGGCCTGGTTGACCCCGTCGGCGAAGACGCCGGTGTAGATCCAGCAGCCGCCGGCAGTGCTGCCGTCGTTCTTCATCTCGTTGAACGTCGACAGCGGCCGGCCGGTGGCGACCTCGTAGCCGTTGATCTCCTTCAGCACCGCCTCGGCGCTCGGCTCGGCGTGCTCGCCGTGCACGGGGTAGTCCCAGGCGAGGTCGAGGATCGGCCGGTCACGCTCCTCGGTGGAGTCCTTGAGCCGCTCCCGGACCAGCCGGCCGAGGTGGTAGAAGAACCAGAGCTCGGAACGGCAGTCGCCCTTGGGCTCCAACGCCTTCTCGCGCCACTGCAGCATCCGCTGGGTCTGGGTGAACGTGCCCTCCTTCTCGACGTGGGAGGCTGCCGGCAGCAGGAACACCTCGGTGCGGCACTCCTCGGGCACGATCTCGCCGGTCTCGACCTCGGGAGAGTTCTTCCAGAACGTCGCGCTCTCGATCTCGAACAGGTCCCGCACCACGAGCCAGTCCAGGTTGGCCATGCCGAGGCGTTGCGCCTTGCCGTGCGCGGAGCCGACCGCGGGGTTCTGCCCGAGGAGGAAGTAGCCCTTGACCTTGCCGTCGATCATGTCCAGGACGGTGCGGTAGGTGCCGTGGTCGCCGGTGATCTTCGGCAGGTAGTCGAAGCAGAAGTCGTTCTCCGGCGTCGCCTTGTCACCCCAGTAGGCCTTGAGCAGGTTGACGCCGTAGGCGTCGGCGTTGTGCCAGAACCCCTTCGACCCCGGCTTGCGCACCGCGTCGATCCACTCCGCCAGGCTGGTGTGCTCCGAGGCGTTCGGCATCGGCAGGTAGCCGGGCAGGATGTTGAACAGCGTCGGGATGTCGGTGGAGCCCTGGATGCTGGCGTGGCCGCGCATCGCCATGATCCCGCCGCCGGGGCGGCCCATGTTGCCCAGCAGCAGCTGGAGGATCGCCCCGGTGCGGATGTACTGCACACCGACGCTGTGCTGGGTCCAGCCGACGCTGTAGACCAGCGCCGTGGTCTTGTCGCGCCCGGAGTTCTGCGTCCACGCCTCGCAGACCTCGAGGAAGGCCTCCTTCGACACGCCGCAGGTCTCGGCGACCATCTCCGGGGTGTAGCGGGCGTAGTGCCGCTTGAGGATCTGGTAGACGCAGTTCGGGTGCTGCAGCGTCTCGTCGCGCGGCGGGTGCGCGTGCACCGAGATGCCGTGCGTCTCGTGCTGGAGGGCACTGGCGGTCTCGCGCTGCATCGCCTGGTCCTGGCGCCTCGACCCCTCGGCCTCCTGCTCCTGGAACTGCCAGCTGGCCGGGTCGTAGGTGCGCGTCTCGGGGTCGAAGCCGGAGAACAGCCCGTCGAGGTCCTCGGCGTCCTGGTAGTCCTCGCTGACGATGTGGGCGGCGTTGGTGTAGTGCGCGACGTACTCGCGGAAGTCGAGCTCGTTGCTCAGGACGTAGTTGATGATCCCGCCGAGGAACACGATGTCGGTGCCCACGCGCAACGGGACGAACGTGTCCGCGAGCGCGCTGGTCCGCGTGAACCGGGGGTCGACGTGGATGATCTTGGCGCCCCTGGCCTTGGCCTCCACCACCCACTGGAAGCCCACCGGGTGGGCCTCGGCCATGTTCGAGCCCTGGATGATGATGCAGTCAGCGTTGGCGAGGTCCTGCTGGAACCCGGTGGCGCCGCCGCGCCCGAAGCTGGTCCCCAGACCGGGGACGGTGGCGGAGTGTCAAATGCGGGCCTGGTTCTCGATCTGGATCGCGCCCATCGCCGTGAAGAGCTTCTTGATGAGGTAGTTCTCCTCGTTGTCGAGGGTCGCGCCCCCGAGGCTGGCGATGCCGAGCGTGCGGCGCACCTTGCGGCCGTCCTCGTCGAGGTCCTGCCACGTGTCGTTGCGCGCCTTGACCACCCGGTCGGCGATCATCTCCATCGCGGTGCCGAGGTCGAGGTCCTCCCACTCGGTGCCGTACGGCCGGCGGTAGCGGACCTTGGTCTGGCGCATCTCGCTGGTGACCAGGTTCTTGCTGGCCGAGCCCTTCGGGCACAGCCGGCCGCGCGAGATCGGGCTGTCGGGGTCACCCTCGATCTGGATGACCTGCTCGTCCTTGACGTAGACCTTCTGACCACAGCCCACCGCGCAGTACGGGCACACGCTGCGCGCGACGCGGTCCGCGGTCTCGGTGCGGGCGGAGAGCTGCTCGGTGTGCTCGGAGCGCACCGCCGGGCCGCGCCCGAGCGGGTCCTTGCCGGCGAACTGCCGCAGCACCGGCCAACCGAGGAACGCCTTGCCAGAAACCATCGCTCTGCTCTCCTCCCGTTTCGCCGGAACCTACCCCAACCACCGAGCTTCATGCGAGGGGTGGACGACGAGCTTCAACGAACTTCGACCAGGTGCTCCCGTCGCGGGACCAGCTCACCGACCACCGGGTGGCCGGGCAGCTCGCCGGCGACGAGCAGTCCACCGGAGGTCTGCGCGTCGGCGAGCAGGACGAGCTCGTCCTCGCCGTGCGCCGAGCTCAGGTGCGGCCTGACCCAGTCCAGGTTGCGCCGACTGCCGCCGGGGACGAACCCCTGGGCGAACGACTCCCGGGCACCCTCGACGTACGGCACGGCGGCCGCGTCGACCACCGCGGTGACCCCGCTGGCGCGGCACATCTTCATCAGGTGCCCGAGCAGCCCGAACCCGGTCACGTCGGTCGCGCAGCGGATCCCGGCGGCGACGGCGGCGCGCGAGGCGTCACGGTTCAGCGTGGTCATCTGCGCGATCGCCTCCTCGAACCTCTCACCGGTCGCCTTGTGGCGGTTGTTGAGCACGCCGAGGCCGAGCGGCTTGGTGAGCGTGAGGGGTACGCCGGGCACGCCGGCGTCGTTGCGGAGCAGCCGGTCCGGTTCACCGATCCCGGTCACCGCCAACCCGTACTTGGGCTCCGGGTCGTCGATGCTGTGGCCACCGGCCAGATGGGTCTGCGCCTCGACACAGATGTCGGCGCCGCCGCGGAGCACCTCCGCGGCGAGCTCGAAGGGGATCTTGTCGCGCGGCCAGGCGAGCAGGTTCACCGCCACCACCGGCGTGCCGCCCATGGCGTAGATGTCGGAGAGCGCGTTGGCCGCGGCGATCCGGCCCCAGTCGTAGGCGTCGTCGACGACCGGGGTGAAGAAGTCGGCGGTGGCGAGCACCGCCCGGTCACCGTCGATCCGGACCGCCGCCGCGTCGTCGCCGTGGTCGAGACCCACCAGCAGGTCCCCGCCGGCTCGGCTGGTCGGCAGGTCGCCGAGGATCGCCTCGAGCTCGCCGGGTGGCACCTTGCACGCACAGCCGCCGCCCGCGGCGTACTGGGTGAGCCGGATCCCCACGCCCGGACCGGCCGTGCTTGCTGGCTGCGGTGTGGTCGCGGTCACGAAGGTCACTCTACGTGACGTTTCGACGAGGGCCTAGAGTGTCACGCCAGTGGTCGCGGGGAGGCGTTTCTCGTCTGGTGACGGGCGCGGTCCTCAAAACCGTAGGGGCCCGGCATCCGGGTCCGGCGGGTTCGATTCCCGTCCGCCTCCGCCACCACTGTCCCCCGCGCTACCGGGCGTCCTCGATCCTGACGCAGCAGAGCCCGGGCTGCGGCGCGAGCACGGCGCGCGAGCTGCGGGTCTCGAGCCCCTCCAGGACGGCACCGATCAGGGTGTGGTTCATGCCGCACACCAGCTCGGTGTGCTCCGCGGCCAACCGGTCGAACGGGCAGTTCGCCAGGCAGACCTCCCGCTCGAGGACCCTCGGCTCGTAGCCGTGCCCGCCGAGCACGTCGGCAACCTGCTCGAGCTCGCCCGCGGGCGGGTCGCCGGCGGTCTCCGCGAGGTAGCCGGCCACCATCCGCCTGCCGGCGTCACGCGCGGCTGCGGCCACGGTCTCGGCGACCGGGCGGCCCTCGGCCATCGAGGTGTCGATCGCCGCGGCCAGCACGTCACCGGCGAGGTCGTAGTGCCGCTCCGGCAGCGAGACCGAGAGCTGTCGCGCCGAGCGCCGGTAGAGCTTGGCGGGCCGCCCGGCACCGGGCCCGGACCTGCCCGACAGCCGCCGGAACTCGGTCTCGAGGAGCCCCGCGTCGACGAGGCGGTCGAGGTGGAACTTCACCGAGTGCAGCGGGAGGGCGGTCGCGTCCGCGGCCTGCTCGCGGCTCACCACATCGGGTTGGGCGGCGACGTAGAGGTAGAGCTCCCGGCGCGCCGGCTCGACCAGGCTGCCCACTCCGGACAGCTGTCGGGCGAGCTCCTCGCGCGCGGCCGCGCGCTTTCTAAAAGAGAAGACCATTGACTAAAACCTCCCGGGCGCTCTAACGTCCAGATAATACTTCTTTAGAGCCGTTGGAGGCAGCCATGACCCAGACCCGCCCCACCCCGGCAGCCGAGCTCAGCGTCGACGGGCCCGCCCGCGAGGCGTTCGTGCTCCTGCGCACCGTGTTCACGATCGCTCCGATCGCCTTCGGCCTCGACAAGTTCCTCGGCCTGCTCACCGACTGGGAGGACTACCTGGCTCCCTGGGTCAACGACCTCGTGCCCGGCGACGCCCACCAGGCGATGCTCGCGGTCGGCGTGGTCGAGATCCTCGCCGGCGTGCTCGTCGCGGTCCGGCCGGTCCTCGGCGGCTACGTCGTCGCCGCCTGGCTGCTCGGCATCATCGTCAACCTGGTGACGATGGGTGAGTACTTCGACGTCGCCCTCCGCGACTTCGGCCTGCTCGTCGGCGCACTGGCGCTGGCGCGGCTCGCCTCGTCACCGCGCACCGGCCGCACCGGCGTCCGGACGGACGCGGCGTGACCGCCCGGCCGGAGACGGAGGACGCCGTCCTCCGCTGGCGGCCGCGGGTCGTGCACGACGGCGCGCCGGTGGACCTCCGGGCGGCGGAGCAGGCGGCCGCCGACCTGCTCACGGCGCTGGGCATGAGGCTCGAGGGCGACACCGAGCGGACGCCGCTGCGGATGGCGCGGGCCTACGCCGAGCTGCTCACGCCCCCGGAGTTCGAGATGACCACCTTCGACAACACCGACGGCTACGACGAGCTGGTCCTGGTCCACGACATCCCGGTCCGGTCGGTCTGCGCGCACCACATGCTCCCCTTCGTGGGGGTCGCCCACGTCGGCTACGTGCCGGCCGCGCGGATCCTGGGTCTGTCCAAGCTCGCCCGCGTCGTGGACTTCTTCGCACACCGGGCACAGACTCAAGAGAGGCTCACCCAGCAGGTCGCCGAGCACCTCGAGGACCAGCTCGCGCCGCGCGGCGTCGGCGTCGTGGTCGAGGCCGAGCACTCGTGCATGACCGTCCGCGGCGCCCAGGCCCTCGGCACCCGCACCGTCACCTCGGCCCTGCGCGGGACGCTCCGGGAGAACCCCGCCTCGCGGGCGGAGTTCCTGTCGCTGGCTCGCCACACCAGGGAGGGATGATGGCCGGACCCGAGAGCATCGTGATCGTCGGCGGCGGGCTGGCCGCCGCCAAGGCCGCCGAGGAGCTGCGCGGCCAGGGGTTCGCCGGCCGGCTGGTGCTGGTCTCGAGCGAGCCGCACCGGCCCTACGAGCGACCTCCGCTGTCGAAGGGGTTCCTGATGGGCGGCGACCTCGAGAAGGTCTTCGTGCACCCGCAGGAGTGGTACGTCGACCACGACGTCGAGCTGCGGCTGGGGACGACGGTCACCGCGATCGACGTACCCGGCCACACGGTGAGCACCACCGACGGGCCGCTCGGCTACGACCGGCTACTGCTGGCGACCGGGTCGCGGCCCCGGCGCCTGCAGTCGGCCGACGACAGCGGCGCGCCGGTGGCGTACCTGCGCACGATCGAGGACAGCAGGCGGCTGCGATCACAGCTGCAGCCGGGCGCCCGGGTCGCGATCATCGGGGGCGGCTGGATCGGTCTCGAGGTGGCCGCCGCGGCACGCACCGCGGGCTGCGAGGTGGTCGTGCTCGAGGCGCTGGAGCTGCCCTTGGTGCGCGTGCTCGGCCCGGAGGTGGCGCGAGTCCTCACCGACCTGCACCTCGAGCACGGCGTCGACGTGCGGACCGGCACCACGGTCGCCGCGGTCGACAGGCGCGACAACGGGGCTCTGCTGACGCTCGGCGACGGGACGACCGTCGCGGCCGACCTGGTCGTGGTCGGCATCGGCGTGCAGCCGAACGCCGAGCTGGCCGCGGACGCCGGGCTCGAGACCGAGAACGGCATCGTGGTCGACGAGCAGCTGCGCACCTCCGACCCTGACGTGTTCGCCGCCGGCGACGTCGCGAACGCGCGCCACCCGCTGCTCGGGCACCGACTCCGCGTCGAGCACTGGGACAACGCGATCGGGCAGGGCGTCACCGCGGCGCACAACCTGCTCAGGGCCGCCGAGCCCTACGACCGGCTGCCGTACTTCTTCACCGACCAGTACGACCTCGGCATGGAGTACGTCGGTCACGTCGGCCCCGACGGCTACGACGAGGTCGTGCTGCGCGGCGACGTCACGGGGCGTGTCTTCACCGCGTTCTGGCTGCGCGAGGGGGCGGTGCTGGCCGGGATGCACGTCAACGACTGGGACGCCATCGAGCCGGTTCGGGCCATCGTGACGGCCGGCCGGGTCGACGCCGCACGGCTGCGCGACGAGAACACGCCGCTCGCCGCGGTCACCGGCTGAGCGTTGCCGGCGCCACGCGGCCCGCACCCGGAGGCGCGGGCCGCCCGTCAGCGCTCGGCTACCTGCCGGACGCGAACGACGAGACGCACTGCCCCTGGTTCTTGTAGGCGCCCGGGAAGTTGGTTGCCCAGCCGCCCTTCTTGCAGTCCTCCTTGGTCCACACGCGCGGACCGAAGTCGAAAGTCGTCGTGTCACCGGCGACCCCGACGCTGAGCCAGTCCACCGCTCCGCTGATGTCGGGGTTGCTGGAACCGAGGTTGAGACCCAGGCTGCCCGGGAAGTCCGGCACCTCGGTGATGGTCGCGTCCGGGAACAGCGCGAGGACGTCGTCGAGCGTGCAGTCCGCGGACTGCCCGCAGCCGGCGGCGGCCACCGGACCGCTGCCCCACCAGACCGCGTCACCGTCGTTCACGGCGTCCCAGGTCTGCCACTCGCCGGTGAGCACGGCTGCGTTGCCCTGGTCCTGGTAGGGCTCATAGACCAGGTAGGAGTCGGCGACCTCGTCACCGTTGGTGTCGAGCCGCAGGTTGAGTGCCGGCAGTCCCGCGACGAACCCGCCGGTGGGCAGCTTGTAGGTGGTGTAGCGCAGCTCGGTGAGGTCGGCGAGCCGCACTCCGTCGTACCGGTCGGTGAGCAGCTGCACCTTGTCGGCGTTCGAGGCGGTTGTCGACAACAGCGCCGCTCCGCGGCCGTCGACGTCGGCGAACTGCAGATCTCCGGCGGCGCGGGTGTCGGCGGTGAACCAGTCGGCGCCGAGGTCGGTCTGCGTGACGGCCACGGTGCCGGCGGCCAGGGCCGGCGCCGCGACGACGGCCGTGCCTGCGGCAAGGACTGCCGAGGCGAGCAAGGTGCTGGGCTTGGACAGACGCACGTAGGTGTTCCCCCTCTTGTTGCCCCGATCGCGGGGACTGCTGAGGCGGCGGCGCGGTCGGCGTCGCCGCGGCCGAGGCCGACTCGGCCGTTGGCAGTCTCGCAGCCGTCGGCAGCCGGCACGGTGGCTTCGGGGTTCGTCGCCACAGGTGCACGGTTCGTCCCTCGTCGTCCGGTTTGGCGGTCCTCCACCCGGGGGACGGTGAACCAAGCAGCCGCGGCCACCGGTCAGCGAGACGGCGGCCGCGCCAGCGTGCGCTGGATGCCCTGGGCGGCGACCTGGAGGGCCGACACCAGCCGCCCGCGGTCCCGGCGCAGGTTGGGCACGACGATCCCGACTGCCCCGACGACCTCGTCGCCGTCGCCGCGCACCGGAACCGCCACCGAGCAGGCGCCGAGCGTCATCTCCTCGTGCGTGGTGGCGTAGCCGTCGTGCCGCACCCGGGCCAGCTCCCGGCGCAGCCGGCCGGGCTGGGTGATCGTGTGCGGGGTGACCCGGCGCAGGTCGGAGAGCACCTCGAGCTGCACCTCCTCGGGGGCGTGGGCCAGCAGCACCTTCCCGACCCCGGTCGCGTGCATCGGCAGCCGCGAGCCGACCGTGCTCACCACCGGCACCGACATCCGTCCGGCCAGCCGGTCCAGGTAGAGCACCTGGTTGCCGTCGCGGACCGCGAGGTGCACCGTCGCCAGCGTCGCGCCGTAGACGTCGTGCAGGAACGGCGAGGCCGCCTCGCGCAGACCGGTCTGCACCGGCGCGAGCAGGCCGAGCTCCCAGAGCCGGTGCCCGACCAGGTATCCGTCGGCCCCGCGCTGCAGGGCTCCCCAGGCGACCAGCTCGGCGACCAGCCGGTGCGCCGTGGCCGGTGGCAGGTCGGCGCGCCGGGCGATGTCAGTGAGCCGCAGCTCGCGGTGCCGCTCGTCGAAGGCGCCGAGCACCGCGAGCACCCGGCTCGCCACGGTGGCGCCCGGTCGCGAGGTGTTGCCGGCCAATCCCGACCCCCTTCCACTCAGTGGAAGCATACGTTCGCGGCGCGCACAGCGGTTCGCCTACCGTCTCCGATGCGGCCCCGTGCGGGCCGGTCACAGCCATCAGAGGAGGGACCCATGGCACAGACCCCGCCCGACGTACCGTCGTCGGACGCCGCGTCGACCACGCAGGCGGCGGTGAGCGAGGAGATCGCCACGATCGCCAAGGAGTACGCCGCGGTCGCGGACGAGCGCCCGGAGACGCAGCCCCGGCTGGACTACCCGCCGTACCGCAGCAGCATCCTGCGTCACCCCACCAAGGACCTGCACCACGCCGACCCCGAGACCATCGAGCTGTACGCGCCGGTCTTCGGACACCGGGACGTCGACATCCTCGAGTCCGACCTCACCATCCAGCACACCGGTGAGCCGATCGGTGAGCGGATCGTGGTCACCGGGCGGGTGCTCGACGGCCAGGGCCGGCCGGTGGCGAACCAGCTCGTGGAGATCTGGCAGGCCAACTCCGCCGGACGCTACGTGCACAAGCGCGACCAGCACCACGCGCCGGTCGACCCGAACTTCACCGGGGTGGGCCGCTGCCTGACCGGTCCCGACGGCAGCTACCGGTTCCAGACCATCAAGCCCGGCCCCTACCCGTGGAAGAACCACACCAACGCCTGGCGGCCGGCGCACATCCACTTCTCGCTGTTCGGCACCGACTTCACCCAGCGGATGATCACCCAGATGTACTTCCCCGGCGACCCGTTGCTCGGCCTGGACCCGATCTACCAGTCGATCACCGACCAGCGGGCCCGCGACCGGCTGATCGCGGCCTACGACCACGACGTGTCCACGCACGAGTGGAACACCGGCTACCGCTGGGACATCGTGCTCACCGGCGCGAGCGCCACCTACATGGAACCGGAGGACGAGCAGTGACCGAGTCTCCCCTGACCGAAGCTCCGCCGGCGGCGACCCCCGGCCAGACGATCGGCCCGTTCTACCACTTCGCCCTCCCGTACGACGGCGGCAGCGAGCTCGTCCCGCCGGGCCACGCCGACGCCGTCCGCCTCACCGGCCGCGTGCTCGACGGCCGCGGGCAGCCGGTGATCGACTCCATGATCGAGATCTGGCAGGCCGACGCCGACGGCAACGTCGTGCAGCGGGCCGGCTCGCTGCACCGCGACGGCTGGACCTTCACCGGCTTCGGCCGGACCTCCACCGACAACGACGGGCGCTACAGCTTCACGACCGTGCTCCCGGGGGCGGTGGACGGCCGGCCGCCGTTCATCGCGATGACGGTCTTCGCCCGAGGACTGCTCAACCGGCTCTTCACCCGGGTCTACCTGCCCGGCCACGACCACGCCGGCGACCCCCTGCTCGGCTCGCTCCCCGAGGAGCGGGCGCGGACGCTGGTCGCCGAGCAGCGGGGCAAGGAGCTGCACTTCGACGTGCGGCTGCAGGGTGAGGAAGAGACGGTCTTCCTGAGGTACCCGCAGCAACCTGCGTGACCCGTCACGGGTGGCGCGGCGCGGCAGGGTAGCGTCGCAGGTCACAGGCCTGCTCGACCTCGGGAGGATCGCCGTGACCGACCAGCGACGCGCGACCCCGCGGACCGACCACGTGCTCGCGGACCCGCGGCTGCGCGCGGCGGCGGGCAGGGTCGGCGAGAAGCTGGTCAAGGCCGCGGTCACCGAGGCGCTGGATCGTTGCCGCGTCGGCGACATCTCCCCCGCTGACGTCGCCGACGAGGCCGTCCGCATCGTGCCCGCCCGCGCCACGAGCATGCGCCCGGTCGTGAACGCCACCGGGGTGATCGTGCACACCAACCTCGGCCGTGCACCGCTGTCGCAGGCCGCGGTCGAGGCGGTCACCGTCGCGGCCGGGGCCACCGACGTCGAGCTCGACCTCGACACCGGGCGACGAGGGCGGCGTGGCCGCTCGGCGATGGCCGCGCTGGCGGCCGCAGTCCCCGAGGCGGGCGGCGTCCACGTGGTCAACAACGGTGCGGCCGCCCTGGCCCTGGTCACCTGCGCGCTGGCGATGGGCCGCAACGTGGTCGTCGCGCGCGGGGAGATGGTCGAGATCGGCGACGGCTTCCGGATCCCCGAGCTCGTCGAGTCCGTCGGCGCGCGGCTGCGCGAGGTGGGCACCACCAACCGGGTGCGGCTGTCCGACTACGAGCGGGCCGTCGACGACGACACGGCGTTCGTGCTCAAGGTGCACCCGTCGAACTTCGTGGTGGAGGGCTTCACCTCCTCGGTGTCCGTCCGGGAGCTCGCCGGGCTGCCGGTACCCGTGGTCGCCGACATCGGCTCGGGCCTGCTCGCCCCTCATCCGCGGCTGCCCGACGAGCCGAGCGCGTCCGCCGCGCTCCGCGCCGGAGCGGACCTGGTCACCGCGTCGGGCGACAAGCTGCTCGGCGGCCCGCAGGCGGGGCTGCTGCTCGGCCGCGCCGACCTCGTCGAGCAGCTGCGCCGGCACCCGTTCGCCCGGGCGCTCCGCGTGGACAAGCTGACCCTGGCGGCGTTGGAGGCGACGCTGACCGGGCCGACTCCCCCGGTCGCCGCGGCGCTGGAGTCCGACGCCGCAGCGCTCCTGGTGCGAGCCGAGAAGCTCGCCGCCGAGCTGGCCGGGGTGGTCCCCGCCGAGGCGGTCGTCTCCGCCGCTGCCGTCGGTGGCGGCGGCGCCCCCGGGGTCGAGATCACGAGCGCCGCGGTCGCGCTCCCGGCTGAGCTCGCCGGCCCGTTGCGTCTGGGCTCCCCGCCGGTGGTCGGGTACGTCGCCCGGGGCCGGCTCCTGCTCGACCTGGTCGCGGTGCCGGCCGAGCAGGACGCGCTCCTGGTGACCGCCGTACGACGGGCCGCCGGGGCTGTCCTGGGCAGCGACGAGACGCGGGAGGACTGACCGGGTGCACGTCATCGCCACCGCCGGTCACGTCGACCACGGCAAGTCCACCCTCGTGCGCGCGCTGACCGGCCAGGACCCGGACCGGCTGGCCGAGGAGCGGCTGCGCGGGTTGTCGATCGAGCTCGGCTACGTGTGGGCGGACCTGCCGCCGGTCGGCGAGGTGGCCTTCGTCGACGTCCCGGGGCACGAGCGGTTCATCACCACGATGCTCGCCGGGATCGGGCCGGTGCCGGCGGTGCTGTTCGTGGTCGCCGCGGACGACCCGTGGATGCCGCAGGCCGCCGAGCACCTGGCCGCCCTCGACGCGCTCGGTGTGCGGCACGGCGTGGTCGCGGTGACGCGGGCCGACCTCGCCGACCCTGGCCCGGCGATGGCGCGCGTCGCCGCCGAGCTGGCCGGGACCACGCTGCACGGGGCGCCGGTGGTCGCGGTGAGCGGCCACACGGGTGCGGGGCTCGACGAGCTGCGCGACCACCTGGTGGCCATGGTGCGGTCGCTTCCGCAGCCCGAGCCCGCGGCCGACGTCCGGCTGTGGGTGGACCGCAGGTTCACCGTCAAGGGCGCCGGGACCGTGGTGACCGGCACGCTGCCGGCCGGCACGGTCGCGGTCGGCGACACGCTGGCGTTCGATGGCCGGGCGGCCAGAGTGCGCGGCGTGCAGTCGCTGGGCCGAGAGATCGGTTCGGCGACAGGGGTGGCCCGGGTGGCGCTCAACCTGGCCGGGGACGGACTGGCCGACCTGGACCGCGGCGCCGTGCTGGTCACCCCGGGCGCCTGGGAGCCCACCGACAGCGTCGACGTGCGGATCTCCGCCGGGCACGGCGCCGCAGGCCTCCCCCCGGAGCGGCCAGTGCTGCACGTCGGCGCCACCTCGGTCGGGGTGCACTGCCGTCCGCTGTCCGACGACCTGGTCCGGCTGCGGCTCGAGCGCCGGCTGCCGCTGCGGATCGGGGACCGTGCGCTCCTGCGTGACCCCGGTAGCCGGCTGGTGTGGGGGGTGGCGGTCCTGGATCCCGCGCCGCCCGGGTTGCGCCGGCGCGGGGCCGCCGCACGACGGGCCAAGGCGCTCGCCGCGGTAGACGTGCCCGACCTTGCCGGCGAGGTGGCCCGCCGCGGGCTGGTCCACGTGGACCTGCTGCGGCGGATCGGGGTGCCGGTCGGCCAGGTGTCCGGCGCGCTCGGGTCCGGAGCGGTCCCGGCCGGCGTCGTCGCCGCCGACGGTTGGCTGCTGAGCTCGGAGCGGGCAGCCACGGCAGCCGAGGCGCTCGGGGCGTGGGTGACCGAGCACGACGCGGCGGCTCCGCTCGAGGCCGGCCTGCCCCTGACGGTGCTCGCCGAGCGGCTCGGGCTGCCCTCCCCCGCACTGGTCCGAGCGCTCGTCGGTGAGCCGCTGCGTGTGGACGGTGGACGGGTGACGAGCAGGCGGACCGTCGTACTCCCCGAGCGGGTGCAGCGGGCCGTCGAAGCGGTCAGGCACGACCTCGAGACCGACCCGTTCGCGGCCCCCACCGCCGACCGGCTCCGGGAGGTCGGCCTGGACAACAAGGCGGCCGCGGCGGCGGCCAAGGCGGGCCTCCTGCTGCGCCCGGCGCCGGGCATCGTGCTGCTCCCGGGGGCGGACCGGCTCGCCGCCTCGTGGCTGGCCGAGCTGCGGCAGCCGTTCACCACCAGCGAGGCGCGGGTGCGGCTGGGGACGAGTCGCAGGGTGGTGCTGCCGCTGCTGGAGCACCTCGACCGCGCCGGGCTCACCCGCCGGCTGCCCGATGACCGGCGCGAGGTCACCGGCTGACCGGCACCTGCGCCGCCGCGGAGCGGGTCAGCCCCAGGCGCTCGGGTCGCCGGGGCCGGGTGGGCTGACCCGGGGCTTGATCCGCACGTTCGGCAGCGGCGGTGCGGGGATCCGGTCGACCTCACCGACGTACCCCTCCACGCGGCCGAACCGGTCGGAGCCGGCTTCCCACGCCTCGCGGTACTCGACGATCTCCTCGTGGGAGCGGCCGACGAAGTTCCACCACATGACGATCTGCTCGCCGAACGGCTCGCCGCCGAGCAGCATCACGCGCGCCGGCTCGCCCGAGGTGTTCGCGATCCGCAGCTCGGAGGCGCCGGGCGCGACGTAGCCGAGCTCGGCAGGCTTGAGCTCGGTGTCCCCGAGCTGCACCGGGCCGAGGTCGACCAGCAGGCCGTGCTCGAAGGCCGGGTCGACGTCGAGCGCGAGCTCGGCGCCGGGCTCCAGCAGGATCTCGGCGCCGAGCAACGGCGTGTGCGTCGCCACCGGTGAGGTGTCCCCGGCGAGCGTCCCGAGCAGCACCCGGACGCTGGCCCCGTCGAGCGCGACCGGCCGCGGCGCGTGGTGGGCGAAACCCCGGGGCATGTCACGCGCGGAGTCCGGCAGCGCCAGCCACAGCTGCACCCCGTGCAGCACCGTGGTCTGCGGGGTGGAGACCTCGGAGTGGGCGACACCGTGGCCGGCGGTCATCAGGTTCAGCTCGCCGGGCCGCACGGTCGCGTGCACCCCATGGGTGTCGCGATGCTCGATCTCGCCGGTGAACAGCCAGCTGACCGTCGCCAGCCCGGTGTGCGGGTGCGGCGCCACGTCCATCCCGCCGGTGACCTCCACGTCGTCGGGCCCGTAGTGGTCGACGAAGCACCATGCCCCGACCATCGATCGCCGGCGCTGCGGCAGCGTGCGCCGCACGGTCATGGCCCGCGGGCCGCCGAGCGGCACGTCGCGGGCGGTGATCACCTCGACGGGGGCGGGCTGGTGCTCGGGCATGCTCACCACTGTGACACGGTGGCCGCCCCGCGCCCAGAGGGTGCGACGGGGGTGCGCAGGCGTACCGCGACCAGCGCGACGTCGTCGTCGTTCTCCGCGGGGATCATCTCCGCGAGCAGCCGGTCGCACATCGCCTCCAGCGGCAGGTCGGCGAGCCGGTCGACCGCGTCGAGCAGCGTGCGGACGCCCTGGTCGATCGACTCCCCGCGCCGCTCGACGAGCCCGTCGGTGTAGAGCAGCAGGGTGCCCCCGGGAGCCAGCGTCGCCGGGCGCTCGGTCCGCTCGGTGTGGGCGAGCACCCCGAGCAGCAGGTCGGCCTCGTCGTTCTCCAGGGCGACCGCTCCGCCGCCGGGCGGGACGACGATCGCCGGCGGGTGCCCGGCGTTGGACCAGCACAGCCGCGCGGAGCCCGGGTCCCCCGGCTCGCGCGGTCGCACGCGTACGACGAGCCCGGTGGCCGTCGTACGGATGTCGAGGCCCTCGATCGCGGCGTCGAGCCGGCTCAGCATCTCCGCGGGGCCGGTGCCGGTGGTGTAGCTGATGCCACGCAGCAGGGCACGCAGCTGACCCATCGCCGCGGCCGCCCGCGTGTCGTGGCCCATGACGTCGCCGATCACGAGGACGGTGCTGCCGTCGGCCTGCACGAAGGCGTCGTACCAGTCGCCGCCGACCTGAGCCTCCTGGATCGCGGCGACGTAGCGCACCGCGATCTCGGTCTGGTCGTTCTCCGGCGGATCGGTGAGCAGGCTGCGCTGCAACCCCGCAGCGATCTCGCGCTGCTGTGCGTGGAGCGCCAGGGTGTCGAGGGCGACGCCGGCCCGGCGGCCGACCTCCACGGCGACAGCGAGGTCCTGCGGCGTGTACGCCGGTGACCCCGGAGCCCGGACCAGGCTGAGCGAGCCGCGGATCTCGTCGCGGCCGGGCATCGGCACGGAGACCACGCTGCCCACGCCCAACCGGGCGACGACCAGGCGGGTGGTCTCGTCGTCGATGAACGAGGTGAGCTCCTCGGCGGTCACCGACGGCCGCAGGACGGGCTGGCCGAGGCGGACCACCGTGCGGCTGGGTGAGTCGTCGGCAAGCCCGGCCATCAGGCCCTCGCGGATGGTCGCGGACTCCCGTTCCAGGGCCCGGTCGCGGTGCCGTACGACGACCCGGACGCTGCGGCCCCGCTCGTCGTAGGTCTGCAGGCTGACCCAGTCGGCGAACATCGGGACCAGCTGGTCGGCGAGACGGCCGAGCGCCATGTCGACGTCGAGGGTGCCCGCGAGCGCCTCGGACACCCGGCCGAGGAGGCCGACCTGCTCGGCGAGCCGGTCGCGGGTGCGCTCGGCCTGCCGGCGGCCGGACACGTCCTGGACGAGCACCAGCACCGCGTCCTCACCGTTCTCGAGCCGGGTCGGGGCGGCGCTCACCTCGACCGCGGCGTCGTCGGGACCCTCGACGGTGGTCGCGGCCGCCTCGTCCAGCCGGCCGGCTCGGGCGAGCAGGAAGGCCGACTCCAGGTAGTCCGGCGACGGGAACAGCGCCGGGAGGTGTGCGCCGGCGGCCTCGTTGGGCAGCTCGAGCAGGTCCCCGGCCCACCGGTTCCAGGTGACCAGCCGCGCGTCGAGGTCGCCGACCAGCACCCCGAACGGCGCATGGTCGAGCAGCGCACCGAGCGATGCGGGGGCCAGCGCGTGGGGCGTCGACACCGTCTCCTTGGCAGTCACCGCGGACAGCGTCTGCTGGTGGGCACGCTGGAGACGGCTGGCCTCGAGCACCTCGCCCACCCGCTCGACGAGCCGCTCGTCGGTGGCCTCGAGGATGGCGAGCGAGGCCGGGATGCCGGGGGCGTACATCGACGCACGCCGCAGCTCCGCGTCGGTCTCCGGCGTGGTCAGCACCACCACCCCGCAGAGCGGGTGCGCCCGATGCACCCACTGCACCGCGGCGAGCGCGTTGTCCGCGGTGGTGCCGAGGACAACCATGGCCACGTCGTCGTCGAGCGCGCTGCGGAGCTCGGTGAGCGGCACGGACCGGCACTCGGGGGCGAAGGTCTTCGTCAGGGTGGATTCCTCGTCGGGCCCGGCCGCGACGAGCAGGAGATCTGGCACGGCAGCGTCAGGTCCCGAGCAGGGGTACGTCGAGCAGGGCGCGCCCGGTCCACGTCCGCAGGATGTCGGTCGTCGGGCTCATCACGTGTGCGGCACGGGCGTCGCGGAGGTGGCGCTCCATCGGGTGCTTGTCGCGGTAGCCCATGCCCCCGACCAGCGTCATCGCCTCGTTGGTCACCCACGTCGCGGTGTCGGCCACCTGCGCCTTGGCCGCGGTCAGCGCCGGCAGCGCGTCGGGGCCGCCGGAGTCGGCCTCCTCGGCCGCCCAGAGCACCAGCCGGCGGGTCGCGTGCACCTGTGCCCAGAGCACGCCGAGGCGGTGCTGCAGGACCGGCTCGCTGCTCAGCGCGCGGCCGGTGTGCGCATGCCGCCGGGTCTTCAGGTGTTCGGTCGCCTCGGCCAGCGCCGCGTGAGCCACCCCGAGGTAGGTGCCGGCCATCGCCGTGAGGAAGTACGGCGCGACCACCTCGAAGACGTACCAGATCTGGTCGCCCTCCTCGCCGAGCAGGGCCTCGGGGCCGACCTCGACGTCCTCCAGCCGGGCGGCGAGGGAGGAGTTGCCGCGCATCCCGATGCCGTCCCACGTGCCGTGCCAGGTCAGACCCGGGCTGTCCCCCCAGACGACCACCGCGGAGAACTCGCCGTGCGGGGCGTCGGGGTCGGCGGCGACGGTGGACACGACGTAGGAGTCGGCCTTCGAGCCGTTCGTGACGAAGCTCTTCTCTCCGTTGACCAGCCAGCCCTCGCCGTGGGAGGTGAGCCGCGTCTGCGGCAGCCAGAACTCCGCGCCGGTGCCGGGCTCGGAGAGGGCGAGGGTGGTGAGGTGCTCGCCGGCCGCGATCGGCCGCAGGAACTCCTTGCGCTGGCGCTCGGTGGGCTTGGCCGCCATCACCGCTGCGCCGACGTGGTGCATGCCGAAGCAGATCGCGGTCGACGCACAGGCCTGGCCGAGGGTCTCGCACACCTCCGCGAGGGCACGCAGGCCGAGCCCGGAACCGCCGTCCTCACGGGGGACGACGAGCCCGCCGAGCCGGGTCTGCAGGACGCGGAGTGCCTCCTCGGGCCACACGCCGGTGTCGACCAGCTCCGCACGCGGAGCCGCTACTTCGTGGGCGACCTCGCGGGCGCGCGCAACCGCCTCCTGGACGGATGCAGCAGGTGCTGACATGACCCAAGCCTAATGGCGCGCGGAAAGTCGGCCCCCGGCGGCACGGGTCGGGGTCTCGACAGGCTCGACCACCGGCACGGGTCGCGGGCCGCGACGGGCTATTGCGACGGGGTGTGACCTGGAGCACACTGACCCGCATCCGGTCTCGTCTCTCGGGGACCGTGGGGCGAGCCGCCGGACTCTCCGTCCGACCGAGAGGGGCAGACCTGTGCAGACACCCGCGCCCGTCGACTACGCCAGAGCCACCAGCGTCGAGCACGCGCTCGAGCTCTTGGAGCAGCTGGGTCCGGAGTCCAGACTCATCGCCGGCGGGCACAGCCTGCTGCCGATGATGCGGATCCGGCTGGCTCGTCCCGACTGCGTCATCGACATCAACGGCCTCACCGACCTCGACTACATCCGCGTCGAGGGCGACCGGCTGTGCATCGGTGCGATGACCCGGCACGCCACGGTGCTGAGCTCCCCGGTGGTCGGCGAGCACTACCCGATCCTGCACGACGCCGAGCGGCTGATCGCCGACCCCCCGGTCCGCAACCGCGGCACGGTGGGCGGCTCGTTCTGCCAGGCCGACCCCGCCGAGGACCTGGCCGCGGTCGGGTCGGCGCTGAAGGCCGAGCTGGTGCTGCGGTCCTCGGGCGGGACCCGGACCGTCCCGGCGCGGGAGTTCCACAGCGGGCCCTACGAGACCGTCCTGGGCGACGCCGAGATCCTCACCGAGATGCGCGTGCCGATCCGGCCTGGCGCGGCCAGCGCCTACGACAAGGTCAAGCGCAAGACCGGTGACTGGGCCGCGGCCGCGGTGGGCGCCTACGTCGTGCTCCGTGACGGGGTGGTCGCTGACGTCGGGATCGGGCTGACCGCCCTGGGCGCCCCGCACTTCTGCGCACCCGAGGCCGAGGAGTACCTCCTCGGCCAGCCGCTCACCGAGGAGCACATCGTCGAGGCCGGGCGGATCGCCGCCCAGGCCTGCAACCCACGCGCGGACCAACGCGGTCCGGTGGCCTACAAGGTGCACCTCGCCGACGAGCTCACCCGCCGTGTCCTGCGCCGTTGCGCCGACCGCTCACAAGGAAGGTCCTGACCATGCAGGTGACGATGACCGTCAACGGCGAGCAGGTGACCCGCGAGATCGAACCGCGGCTGCTGCTCGTGCACTTCATCCGTGACGAGCTCGGACTGACCGGGACGCACTGGGGCTGCGACACCTCCCAGTGCGGCACCTGCGTGCTCCAGCTCGACGGGCTGCCGGTGAAGAGCTGCACGGTGCTGGCGGCGATGGCCGACGGGCACGACGTGCGCACCGTCGAGAGCCTCGAGGTCGACGGGCAGCTCGACCCGGTGCAGCAGGGGTTCATGGAGGAGCACGGCCTCCAGTGCGGCTTCTGCACCCCGGGGATGATGATGACCGCGCGGTGGCTGCTGGACCACGACCCCGACCCCGGCGAGGACACGATCCGCGAGGCGATCTCCGGTCAGCTGTGCCGCTGCACCGGCTACGAGAACATCGTCCGCGCGATCCGCTGGGCCGCCGAGCACGAGCAGGCCGCGGCCGCCGAGACCGAGCCGACGACCCAGGAGGTCCAGGCATGACCACGCACGCCGCGCCCCCGACCACCAGCCCCGCCGGCAACCCGATGGGCTTCGGCCGCATGCTCCGCAAGGAGGATGCCCGGTTCCTGCGCGGCCAGGGCCACTACCTCGACGACCTCGTGCTGCCCGGCATGCTGCACGCCGCGATCCTGCGCAGCCCGGTCGCGCACGCCCGGATCGTCTCGATCGACACCTCCGAGGCGGAGGCGCACCCGAAGGTCAAGGCGGTGATCACCGGAGCGACGCTCGAGTCGCTGAACCTGGCGTGGATGCCGACACTGAGCGCCGACGTGCAGGCCGTGCTCGCCACCGACAAGGTCCGGTTCCAGGGCCAGGAGGTCGCCTTCGTCGTCGCCGAGGACAAGTACGCCGCCCGCGACGCCCTCGAGCTGATCGACGTCGAGTACGACGTGCTCCCGCCCGTCGTGGACGCGCACAGGGCGCTCGACCCGGACGCGCCGGTGATCCGCGACGACGTCGAGGGTCGCACCGACAACCACATCTTCGACTGGGAGTCCGGCGACAAGGCCACCGCCGACGAGGTGTTCGCCAAGGCCGACGTGGTGGTCAGCCAGGAGATGCTCTACCCGCGGGTGCACCCCGCGCCGATGGAGACCTGTGGGTCGATCGCGAGCATGGACCGGGTCACCGGGAAGCTCACCGTCTGGTCGACCAACCAGGCGCCGCACGCGCACAGGACCGTCTACGCGCTGGTCGCCGGGATCCCCGAGCACAACATCCAGATCATCTCTCCCGACATCGGCGGCGGGTTCGGCAACAAGGTCGGCATCTACCCCGGCTACGTGCTCGCCGTCGTCGGCTCGATCGTGACCGGCAAACCGGTCAAGTGGGTCGAGGACCGCAGCGAGAACCTGATGTCGACCTCGTTCGCCCGCGACTACCACATGAAGGGCGAGATCGCGGCGACCCGCGACGGGAAGATCCTCGGCGTACGCGTCGACGTCCTCGCCGACCACGGCGCCTTCAACGGCACCGCCCAGCCGACGAAGTTCCCGGCCGGGTTCTTCCACATCTTCACCGGCAGCTACGACCTCGAGGCGGCGTACTGCAAGGTGACCGGGGTCTACACCAACAAGGCCCCCGGCGGCGTCGCCTACGCCTGCTCGTTCCGGATCACCGAGGCGGTCTACCTGGTCGAGCGGATGGTCGACCTGCTCGCCGACGAGCTCGGCGTCGACCCGGCCGAGCTGCGGATGAAGAACCTGATCCGGCCCGAGCAGTTCCCCTACATGTCCAAGACCGGCTGGGAGTACGACTCCGGCGACTACCCGCGCGCGCTGCAGAAGGCACTCGACATGGCCGGCTACGACGAGCTGCGCCGCGAGCAGGCGGAGAAGCGCGAGCGAGGCGAGCTGATGGGGATCGGGATCAGCTTCTTCACCGAGGGTGTCGGCGCCGGGCCGCGCAAGCACATGGACATCCTGGGCCTCGGCATGGCCGACGGCTGCGAGCTGCGGGTGCACCCGACCGGCAAGGCCCAGCTGCGGCTGTCGGTGCAGACCCAGGGCCAGGGCCACGAGACGACGTTCGCGCAGATCGTGTCCCAGGAGCTCGGGCTCCCGCCGGAGGACATCGACGTGATCCACGGCGACACCAGCAACACCCCGTTCGGCCTCGGCACCTACGGCTCGCGGTCCACGCCGGTCTCCGGGGCGGCGGCCGCGGTGGTCGCGCAACGGATCCGTGACAAGGCGCGGGTGATCACGGCGGCAGCGCTGGAGTGCAGCCCCGACGACCTCGAGTGGGAGCAGGGCCGCTGGTACGTCAAGGGCGACCGCACGCAGGGCAAGACCATCCAGGAGGTGGCGATGCTCTCGCACGGCACCCTCGAGCTGCCCGAGGGGGTCGAGGGCCACCTCGACGCGTCCGTGGTCTACGACCCGCCGAACCTCACCTACCCGTTCGGCGCGTACATCTGCGTCGTGGACGTCGACCCGGGCACCGGCCAGGTCGACGTACGCCGGTTCATCGCCGTCGACGACTGCGGGCCGCGGATCAACCCGATGATCGTCGAGGGCCAGGTGCACGGCGGCCTCGCCGACGGCGTCGGCATGGCGCTGATGCAGCTGATCGCGTTCGACGACGAGGGCAACTGCGTCGGCGGCTCGTTCATGGACTACCTGCTGCCCACCGCGCTGGAGTGCCCGAGCTGGGAGACCGGGGAGACGGTCACCCCGTCGCCGCACCACCCGCTGGGCCTCAAGGGCATCGGCGAGTCGGCGACCGTCGGCTCTCCACCGGCGGTGGTCAACGCCGTGATCGACGCCCTCGAGCCGTACGGCGTCCGCCACGCCGACATGCCGCTCACCCCGGCGAACGTGTGGATGGCGATGCAGGGCAGGCCGATGCGCACCGACCTGGCGGTCCAGTGAGCCGGGCCGAGGTCGAGCACCGCGCCGCCGAGCTGCGTGCGGAGCGGGTGCCGTTCGTGCACGCCCGCGTGGTGCTCGCCGACCGGCCGACCTCGGCGAAGCCAGGTGACGAGGCGATCGTCTTCCCCGACGGCACCATCGAGGGGTTCGTCGGCGGCACCTGCGCCGAGTCGACGGTGCGCGCGCAGGGGTTGACGCTGCTGGACTCCGGTGAGCCGCTGCTGCTGCGGATCACGCCCACCCCCGAGGAGGAGCCGGAGCCGAGACCGGACCGGCTGACCGTGCACAACCCGTGCCTGTCCGGGGGGACCCTGGAGATCTTCCTCGACCCGGTGATCCCCGCACCGCTGCTGGCCGTCCACGGGGACAGCCCGATCGCGGTGGCACTCCGTGGCCTGGGCGAGCGACTCGGCTACGACGTGGCCGACGGTGACCAGGCGGACCTGTCGTCGGCGGCGGCGCTGGTGTGCGCCTCCCACGGACGCGACGAGGAGGAGGTGCTGGGCCGGGCGCTCGCGGCCGGGGTCCGCTACGTCGCGCTCGTGGCCAGCCGCAAGCGCGGCGAGGCCGTGGTGGCCTCCCTCGACGTGGACGAGGCCACCCGTGCCCGGGTGCACACACCGGCCGGCCTCGACATCGGCGCGCGCACCCCGGAGGAGGTGGCGCTGTCGATCCTCGCGGAGATGGTCGCCGAGCGCCGGCGGGCCTCGGGGCGGCCGGTCGACGAGGGCGCGCAGGCCGCCCACGACCGGGGCCACCACCACCCCGGGCACGCCGCCTCGGGTGGCGGACATGCTGCGCACGAGCTGCCGCTGGTGCCGGCGACCACGCCCGGGACGGCGCTCGACCCGGTGTGCGGGATGAGCGTGGCGACCGTGGAGACCTCGCTGCACCTGGACCACGAGGGTGAGCGGTACTGGTTCTGCGGCAGCGGCTGCCTGCGGGCCTTCGCCGCCGACCCGGGTGGGTACCTGCCCTCGTGACCGGGAGCCCGAACCCGCCCGTCGAGACCCCGCCGGCCGAGCCCCAGCCGCTGGTCGAGCCCGTCGAGACCCCGCTGGCCGAGCTGGTCCCGGACATCGACACGCTCCGCAAGGGGCTCGAGGAGACCGGGTACCTCACCGACGAGGGCCTGGCGACGGCGCTGTTCTGCGCCGTGCGGCTGGGCCAGCCGATCCTGCTCGAGGGCGAGGCCGGGGTCGGCAAGACCCAGTCCGCGAAGGCACTGGCCGAGCTCCTCGACACTCCGCTGATCCGGCTGCAGTGCTACGACGGGATCGACGCCGCCGAGGCGATCTACGAGTGGAACTACCCGCGCCAGCTGCTCGCGATCCGGCTCGCCGAGGCCGAGGGCACCCACCTGCGCGAGGCGGACCTGTTCGGGCCGGAGTTCCTCGTCGAGCGGCCGCTGCTGCGTGCCGTGCGCCATCGCGGGCCGCGGCCGGCGGTGCTCCTGATCGACGAGGTGGACCGGGCCGACGAGCAGTTCGAGGCGTTCCTGTTCGAGCTGCTCGCCGAGGGCGCGATCACGATCCCCGAGATCGGCACCGTGCGGGCCGACGTGCCGCCGATCGTCGTACTCACCTCCAACCGCACCCGCGACCTGCACGACGCACTCAAGCGGCGCTGCCTCTACCACTGGATCGACTACCCCAGCGTTCAACGGGCCGCGGAGATCATCCGCAGACAGGTGCCGTCGGCGGCCGAGGAGCTCACCGTCTCCGTGGCCGGCGCCGTGCACCGGCTGCGCAGCCTCGACCTGCAGAAGCGGCCGGGGGTCGCGGAGGCGATCGACTGGGTCGGGGCGCTGGCGCTGCTCGGGGTGACCCGGCTCGACGCCGACGTCACCGGCAGCACGCTGGGCTCGGCGCTGAAGTACCGCGAGGACGTCGAGGTCGCGACCGACCGCGGCCTCGCCTGGGTGGCCGGCGGTGGCTGACATCGGCAGCACCACCGCGACACTCCGCGGCCCCGACCTCGCCGACCTGCTGGCCGCGTTCGCGGCCCGGCTGCGGGCAGCCGATGTGCCTGCCGGTCCGGAACGCACCTCCCGGCTCGCAGCGGCCGTGGCGACGAGCAGGCCCGAGCGGGTGCGCGAGCTGTACTGGCTGGCCCGGGTGACGCTGGTAGAGGACCGCGACCAGCTCCCGGTGTTCCAGCGGGTCTTCGACGAGGTGTTCGGTGGGCTGGCAGACCTGGACGCGGACCGCGGCGACACCGCGGCCCCGAAGCTTCCGCCACAGCTGCGGCCGGGGCCGAAGGTGCGGCCGCCCGAGCAGGCACCGACCACCGACTCCGCCGCGCCCGCCCCCACCCCGGGCGGCGGGGACGGTGCGGCCGACGACGACACGGGCCGGGTGCTGATGACCGCGAGCACCGACGAGCGGCTGCGCCGCAAGGACTTCGCCGACTACACCGCCGAGGAGCTGCTGACGCTACGCCGGCTCGCCGAGGAGATCCGGCTCGCCGCGCCGCTCCGGCGCACGAGGCGGACGGCGCCGGCCACGACCGGGCACCACCTCGACCTCCGCCGGACGCTGCGGCGCGCGCACCGCACCGGCGGTGACCCGGTCCGCCGGGTGCACCGTCGCCGGCAGACCCAGCGGCGGCGGATCGTCCTGCTCGCCGACGTCTCCGGCTCGATGGAGGCCTACTCCCGGGTCTATCTCCAGCTGCTCCAGGGCGCGGTGCGCGGCGCGGGCGCCGAGGCGTTCGTGATGGCGACCCGGCTCACCCGGCTCTCGCGGGTGCTGGCCGGCGCCAACCCCGACCTGGCACTGGCCCGCGCCGCCGAGGAGGCGCCCGACTGGTCCGGCGGCACCCGGATCGGCGAGGCGCTCAAGACCTTCCTCGACCAGCACGGGCGGCGCGGCATGGCCCGCGGCGCGGTGGTGGTGATCGTCTCCGACGGCTGGGAGCGCGCCGACCCGGGCCTGCTCGGCGAGCAGATGGCGCGGCTGGGCCGGCTCGCGCACAAGGTGGTCTGGGTGAACCCGCGCACGGCGGCCGACGACTACGAGCCTCTGGTCGGTGGGATGGCCGCCGCGCTCCCCCACGTCGACGTGCTCGTCTCCGGGCACTCCCTGCACGCCCTCGACGAGGTGCTCGCGGCGATCGGCGAGCCCTGACACTGTCTGCGCCCCGGTGAGCGGCCGGCCGTGTCGTCGTCATTCGAACTGGCAGGTTGGCCGCCGTACGCCGTGGCTGAGCGTGACTCCCCACCCCGCGCGGCCCGACCTGCCTGTCGAGGTGACCGCACCAACCGATGCGGCGGGCCCGGTCCTCCTCAGATCGGCGGCGACGCCCGTCAGTAGCCGGACGAGCGATGACCGTCAGTAGCCGATGGTGAGGCCGGCGTAGTTCTCCGCCAGGCCCGCGGCGCCGGCGCTGGACTTCGCCACCCACTGCAGCTGCGAGAGCTGGAGCTGGGCGTCGAACGGGTCGCCGCTGGTGTGCAGCATGCTGGTCATCCACCACGAGAAGTGGGTGGCCCGCCACACCCGCCGCAGCGCCGTGTCGGAGTAGGCGTCCGCGAGCCCGGGCGCACCCTTCCGCACGAGGTCGACCAGCGCCCGGGACAGCACCGCGACGTCGGCGATCGCCAGGTTGAGCCCCTTCGCGCCGGTCGGCGGCACGATGTGCGCGGCGTCGCCGGCGAGGAACAGCCGGCCGTGGCGCATCGGGGTGGAGACGAAGCTGCGCATCGGCAGCACGCTCTTCTCGGTGATCTGCCCGGTCTGCAGGTGCCAGCCGTCCTGGCCGTGGCCGAGCCGCTCGGCCAGCGCGGACCAGATCCGGTCGTCGGACCAGTTCGCGATGTCCTCGTCGGGGGTGACCTGCAGGTAGTAGCGGCTCACCTCGTGCGAGCGCATGCTGTGCAGCGCGAAGCCCTCGGGGTGCCAGGCGTAGATGAGCTCGTCGGTCGAGGGCGCGACGTCGGCGAGGACACCGAGCCAGGCGTAGGGGTAGACCCGCTCCCAGGTCTGCTGCACGCTCGTCGGCACCGCGGGGCGCGACGGGCCGTGGAACCCGTCGCAGCCGGCGACCGCCATCGCCTCGACCCGCTGGGGGTTGCCGTCGGCGTCGGTGAAGGTGACGTACGGCGCCTCACCGTCGATGTCGTGCAGCGCGACGTCGGCGGCGCTGTAGTAGGCCTGCTGGCCGGCCTTGCTCCGGGCGTCCATCAGGTCCTTGGTGACCTCGGTCTGGCCGTAGACCCACACCGACCGGCCGACGTGGTCGACGAAGTCGATGTGGTGCCGCTCGTGCGGCCACTGCAGGTAGATCCCGCGGTGCTCCATGCCCTCACGGTCGAGGCGGTCGCCGACACCGGCCTCGCGGAGCAGCTCGACGCTGGAGGCCTCGAGCACGCCGGCGCGGATCCGGCTCACGACGTACTCCGGGCTGCGCGCCTCGATCAGCACCGACTCGACACCTGCCCGGTCCAGCAGCTGGGCCAGCAGCAGGCCGGCCGGCCCGGCGCCGACGATCGCGACCTGGGTGCGCACCGTGGTCATCGGGCCGAGACCTGGGTGTCCACGGCCTGCTCCTCGCCGACGGCCACCTCCGGAGTGGCTTCCTGGCGGACCCGCGAGTGGTGCGACTTCGCCTGCTGGATCAGCTCGTAGATGCGGGTGCGCAGCTCCGCGAACCGCTCGCTGGAGCGGGTGCCGAGCTGGTCGCGCTCGTCGGGCAGGTCGATCTTGACGTCCTCCATGATCACCGTCGGCGAGGCCGACAGCACCAGCACGCGCTCGCCGAGGTAGACCGACTCGTCGATGTCGTGGGTGACGAAGATGATCGTCACGCCCAGCCGGTGCCAGAGCCGCCGGACCAGGTCCTCGAGGTCGGCGCGGGTCTGGGCGTCGACCGCCGCGAACGGCTCGTCCATCAGCAGCACGTGCGGCTCGTAGGCCACCGCGCGCGCGATCGCGACCCGCTGCTGCATGCCGCCCGACAGCTGCCACGGGTAGGCCGCGTGCACGTCGGCCAGCCCCACCGCGTCGAGCGCCTCGTGCACCAGCTCGGCGCGCCGCGCCTTGGGGATCTTCTTCTCCTTCAGCGGCAGCTCGACGTTCTGCCGCACGGTGAGCCACGGGAACAGGCTGCGGCCGTACTCCTGGAACACCACCGCCATGCCGGCGGGCGGGCCGGAGACCGTCTCCCCCTCCATCACGACCTCGCCGGCAGTCGGCTCGAGCAGGCCCGCCATGCACTTGAGCAACGTGGTCTTGCCGGCACCGGAGGGGCCGACGATGCACACCAGCTCGCCCGGCGCGACGGAGAAGGTCAGGTCGCGGACGGCCTCGACGGTGCGGTTGCCGCCGCCGTACACCTTCTTCACACCGCGCACGTCCAGCATCGGCTGGGTGCTCTGGGACGGACTGGACATGGTCACTCTCCTCGTTGGGCGCGGCGCAGACCGAGGTACCACGCGAGAGCGCGACGCTCGGCGAAGCCGAAAAGCAGGGACAACGTGACGCCGACCAGGCCGAGCACCATGATCCCGGTCCACATCTCGGGGATCGCGAAGCTCCGCTGGAACTGGACGACCGTGAAGCCGAGGCCGTTGCTCGCGGCGAACATCTCGCTGATCACCATCAGGATGATCGCCAGCGAGAGCGCCTGGCGCATGCCGGCGAAGATCTGGGGACTGGCCGAGCGCAGGGTCAGGTGCCGCAGCCGGGCCACCCCGGTGACGCCGTAGCAGCGGCTGGTGTCGCCGAGCACCTCGTCGACCGCGCGCACCCCCTCGACGGTGTTGAGCAGGACCGGCCAGATGCAGCCGAAGACGATCACGATCACCTTCATGGTGTCACCGATGCCGGCGAACAGCATCACGATGGGGATCAGCACCGGCGGCGGGATCGCGCGGAAGAACTCCAGCACCGGCTCGGCGATGCCGCGGACCACGCGGAAGCTGCCGATCACCACACCGAGGCCGACACCGAGCAGCACCGCGAGGGCGTAGCCGATCAGCAGCCGGACCAGGCTGGGCACGACGTCGTCCATGAGCCGCGCGCTGGTCCAGGTCTCCGGGAAGGTCGCGAAGATCTCGCGCAGCGGTGGGACGTAGGGATCCGTGCTGCCTTCGGTGGCCACCCACCAGACCGTCAGCAGCACGATCGGCAGGGCGACCACCAGCCCGACCTTCTTCACCGATGCGAGCGCGCTCATGCCAGCGCCTCCGCCCGCAGCGACGGGTGCCAGGCGAGGGTACGACGCTCGACGGCTCGCGCGAACAGGTTGACCAGCACGCCGAGCACCCCGGTGACCAGCACCAGGGCGTACATCGAGGGGACGTTGCCGCTGTTCTGCGCCACCGCGATCTCCTTTCCGATGCCGGGGCTGCCGATCACGAGCTCGGCGGTGATGGTGAGCACCAGGGCGACCGTGGCGGCCAGCCGGAAGCCGGTCATCACGTAGGGCAGCGCGGTCGGCCAGACCACGTTGCGGACCTGGGCCCACGCGCCGAACCGGTAGGACCGGGCGGTCTCGCGCACGACGGGGTCGACGTCCTGGACGCCGTAGAGCACCTGGATCAGCACCTGCCACAGCGAGGCGTAGACGACCAGCACCAGGGTGGACTCGATGCCGGTGGCGAACAGCAGGGACACCAGCGGGATCAGCGCGACCGACGGGATCGGCCGCAGGAACTCGATCGTGGAGTGCGTGAGCGCTCGCAGCACCGGGACGCTGCCGATCACCAGCCCGAGCGAGATGCCGAGGGCGAGGGCGATCGCGAGGCCGACCGCCCACGAGGTGGCGCTGTGGCCGAGCGCGGTCCAGAACTGCTCCTGGCCGAGCTTGGTGACCAGCGCCTCCATCATGGTGCTGAAGGGGGGCAGGTAGTCGGAGGAGACGACGCCGACCCGAGGCAGGAGCTCGAGCACGACGACCATCGAGACGAGCCCCACGAGGCCCTGCCCCCACTTCAGCAACCGTGACCTACTCATTACTGCTGGAACTCTCCGATCAGGGCAGCAGGGCGGCGACGTCGACGGGCTCCTTGACCAGGCCGTCGGCCTCGGCGAGGTCGGCGAGCTTCTGCGTCGACTCCTCGTTGATCTCGGTCGGGAACTTCGGCAGCGTGACCTTCTCCAGCGTCGCGTCGTCGATCTCGGTGTAGGTCTTCACGATTGCCTTGGTCTCGTCGGGGTGCGCCTCGGCGTACTCCAGGGACTCGGTGATCGCGGCGACGAAGTCGTCGACGAGCTCGGGGTCGTCGGCCAGCAGCTGCTCGGAGGTGAAGTAACCGGCGATCATCAGCTCGGGGAAGGTGTCGACCAGGTTCCAGGCGATCACACGGTGCCCCTGGTCCCCGCTGATCGCGACGAACGGCTCGACGACCCACGCGGCGTCGACGTTGCCCTGCGCGACCGCGGCGGGCATGTCGGGGAAGCCGAGCTCGACGAACTTCACGCTGTCGGGGTTGCCGCCGGCCTTGCGGACCGACTCGCGCACGGTGATCGTGCCGATGTTGTTCAGCGTGTTCACCGCGACGGTCTTGCCCTCGAGGTCGGCCGCGGACTTGATCGGGCTGTCCTCGGCGACGACGACGGCGCTGAAGTCCTCGCCCTCGACCCCGGTGGAGGAGTTGCCGGGGGCCACGATCTTCAGCGGGAGGTTCTCGCCGCGCGCGAGCATGAGCGAGGTGACGTTGCTGAAGCCGAACTGGAACTGACCGCTCATCACACCGGGGACGATCGCAGCGCCACCCTGGCCGCTCTCCATGGTGAGCTCGATGTTGCGCTCCTCGAAGAAGCCCTGCTCGTCGCCGAGGTAGATGGGGGCGACGTCGACGATCGGGATCAAGCCGACGGTGACCTGGCGCATCTCGTCGCCGTCGCCCGTGGAGCCGGTGTCCTCGCCGCCGCAGGCGGCGGTTGCCGCAAGGACGGAGATGACGGCTACGGCCTGGAGGGCCCTCGTCCTCAGTGTGCGCATGTGCGGTTCTCCCCTGGAAGGTGGGCATGACGTTCGCATGCCGAACATGTGTTCCCTATACGATACACAGATCACACCCTCTTGGGGAGACCTGGACCACAGTCGGGGCGATCTGAGACACAACGGAGACCTTCCGGCGTCGTTGCCGACCCGCTCCCTGTCCGCTCCGGTAGGGCGAGTTCTTCGCGCACGCGCGATTCGAACCTCGAACCGGAGGAACGTGGTCGACACCCGCGCAGCTGCGCGATGTCCAACGGCGCCGACGGGGCTCCGTCGGCGGTGGCGCTCAGGAGCGGCGCAGGTCGGCCTCGATGCGGGAGGAGGTCTCCAGCAGCAGCGGCAGGAAGTCGCGCTTGGCCTTCTCCCGGGTCAGCCGGCTCACGTGCGAGGAGATGTTCACCGCCGCCACCACCCGGCCGCGGCGGTCGTGGACCGGCACCGCCAGCGAGCGCAGGCCGGCCTCGAGCTCCTGGTCGACGAGGGCGTAGCCCTGCTGTCGCACCTCGTCGAGCCGTCCGCGCAGCTCGTCCACGGACGGGACGGTGAGCTCGGTGAGCGGGTCGAGGTGGACCTTGGCGAGGTACGACGACAGCCGGTCCTCGTCGAGACCGGCGAGCAGCACCCGGCCCATCGACGTGGCGTAGGCCGGGAACCGGGTGCCGACGTTGATCGCGACCGTCATGATCCGCGAGGTGGGGACGCGAGCGACGTACACGATGTCGAGGCCGTCGAGCACCGACATCGAGGAGGACTCCCCGGTCTCGTGCACGAGCCACTCCAGGTGCGGCTCGGCGACCCCGGGCAGCGAGATGCTGGACAGGTAGGCGTAGCCGAGGTCGAGCACGCGGGGGGTGAGCTCGAACAGCTTGCCGTCGGTGCGGACGTAGCCGAGGTCGACGAGGGTGAGCAGGAACCGGCGCGCCGCGGCCCGGGTCAGCCCCGCGGCGCGGGCGACGTCGCTGAGGGTCAGCTGCGGCGAGTTCGGACCGAACGCGGTGATGACCGCGAGACCACGCTCCAGCGACTGGACGTAGTAGTCCTTGCGCTCGGGCTCATCGGGGACGACCGGATCTTGCACCCGGACACCTTCTCATGCGCAGCTCACCCGGACCGCAGATCAGCCTCGATGCCGTCGACACAGCGGCGCAGCGCCGGCAGCAGCAGGTCCTCGACCTTCTCCGCCGGGACCCGCGTCACCAGCGACGACACGTTCACCGCCGCCAGCACCCTGCCGTCGCGGCCGCGCACCGGCACGGCGAGGGAGATCAGCCCCTCCTCCAGCTCCTCGGCGACCATGGCGTAGCCGAGCCGCCGGACCTCCTCGAGCCGTTCGGCGAGCTCGTCGGCGGACCTGACCGTGCGGTCGGTGAACCGCGTGATCTGCAGGCCGGCGAGGTAGCCCCGGAGCGCGGCCGGCTCGGCGTGGGCGAGCAGCGCGCGGCCCATGGAGGTGGCGTACGCCGCGAACCGGGTGCCGACCTTGATGTCGACCGACATGATCCGCGACGTCGGCACCCGGGCGACGTACACGACCTCGCCGCCGTCGAGCACCGCCATCGACGAGGACTCGCGGACCTCGCGGACCAGCTGCTCGAGGTGCGGCTCGGCGATGGCGGGCAGGGTCAGGCTCGACAGGTACGAGTAGCCGAGGTCGAGCACCTTCGGGGTGAGGGTGAAGACCTTCCCGTCGCTGCGGACGTAGCCGAGGTCGACGAGGGTGAGCAGGAAGCGCCGCGCACCGGACCGGGACAGCCCGGTCCGGCGGGCGACCTCGCTCAGCGTCTGCTCGGGCCGGTCGGGACCGAACGCCCGGATCACGCTGAGCCCCCTGGCCAGCGACCGGACGTGGTGGTCCGAGCGCGGCGCCTCCTCCACGGTCATCGTGGGCTCAGAAGGGGTACTGGGCCGGCTCGCCCCGCATCGTGATCCACCGGGTCTCGGTGAACGCCTCGACGTTCGCGCCCGCCCCGCCGAACCGCGAGCCGGTGCCGGAAGCACCGACGCCGCCGAAGGGTGCGTTCGCCTCGTCGTTGACCGTCTGGTCGTTGATGTGCACGATGCCGGTCGGGATCTGCTCGGCCACCGCGAGGCCGCGCATCACGTCCTTGGTGACGATGCCCAGCGACAGGCCGTACTCGCTGGCGCCGGCGAGCTCAGCGGCCTCCTCGACCGAGCCGAACCGGGTCACCGGAGCGACCGGGCCGAACACCTCCTCGGCGAACGCGGGGGCGGTCAGGGGTACGTCGGCCAGCACGGTCGGCTTGTAGAACAGCTCCTCGAACGAGCCGCCGGCCGCGATCTTGGCGCCCTGCTCGGCGCTGGCGGTGACCATGCCGTGGATCTTGTCGCGCTGGCCGGCGTCGATGACCGGGCCGAGCGCGACCTCCTGCGAGGCCGGGTCGCCCACCGGCAGGTGCGCGGCCTTGTCGGCGAGGCGCTCCACGAACTCGTCGTAGAGCCGGTCGGCGACCAGGTGGCGGCCGGTGGTCATGCAGATCTGGCCCTGGTGGAAGAACGAGCCCCAGGCGGCGAGGTTGACCGCGGCGTCGACGTCGGCGTCGTCGAGGACGAGCAGCGCGGAGTTGCCGCCGAGCTCGAGGTGCGCGCGCTTGAGGTGCTTGCCGGCGAGCTCGCCGATCCGGCGGCCCACGGCCGTGGAGCCGGT
>JBMOMG010000033.1:0-37262 GCA_049323155.1 Actinomycetota bacterium
CCCGGGCCAGGGCGAGGCCGAGTACGACCTGCCGATCCGCGGTGACTGGGGTGCGCCGGCCGAGGCGTTCCTCGCCGCCCTCGAGGAGTCGCCCGAGGTCGATGCCACGCGCGTGGGGGTCTGGGGCGTGAGCCTCGGCGGCTACTACGCGCCCCGGGTCGCGGCCGCACTCGGCGACCGGGTGCGCGCCTGCGTGGCGCTCGCCGGCCCGTTCGACTTCGGGGACTGCTGGGACGGACTGCCCGAGCTCACCCGGCGCACGTTCGAGGTCCGCTCCGGTGCTGCGGACCAGGACGAGGCGCACCGGATCGCCTCCACGCTCACGCTCGACAAGGCGGCGGCGGAGATCACCGCCGACCTGCTCGTCGTCTTCGGCAGGCATGACCGGCTGATCCCGTGGCAGCACGCCGAGCGGCTGCGCCAGGCGGCCGGCGGCCAGGTCGAGCTGCTGATGCTGGAGAAGGGCAACCACGGTTGCGCGAACGTCGCCCCGTGGCATCGCCCCTACGCCGCTGACTGGCTCGCAGCCAGGCTCTGACGCACGTGCTTGACGCTGTTTCCACCTCTCACCTACGTTGACCTACAAACGATTGCAAAGGCAGGGCTCATGACGGAGAACGCAACTGACGGCACCGGCCTCCGGGTCGGCTGGATCGGCACCGGCCGGATGGGCTTCGCCATGGCGACCCGCCTCGCGAAGGCGGGGGTGGACGTGACCGCCTGGAACCGCACGAAGGCGAAGGCGGAGCCGCTGACCGAGTACGGCGCCGCGGTCGCCGACACCATCGGCGAGCTGCGCGACCGCGACGTGGTCTTCACGATGGTCTCCACGCCCGCGGACCTCGAGCAGGTGCTGCTCGGCGACGGCGGCCTGCTCACCGACCCCGACCGCCTGCCCGGCGCGGTGGTGGACTGCTCCACGGTCTCCACCGAGTCCTCGGAGCAGATGCGGGCGGCGTGCACCGAGCGCGGTGTCGCGTTCCTCGCGGCTCCGGTCAGCGGCAACGGCAAGGTGGTGAAGGCCGGCGGGCTGACGATGGTGGTCTCCGGGCCCGAGGAGACCTACCACCAGGTCGCGCCGCTGCTGCGCCACATCGGCAAGTCCGCGACGTACGTCGGTGAGGGCGACGTCGCACGCCTGGTGAAGATCTGCCACAACCTGATGCTCGGCGTGGTCACCCAGTCCCTGGCCGAGATCACGGTGCTGGCGGAGAAGGGCGGTGTCTCGCGTGCTGCGTTCCTGGAGTTCCTCAACGACTCGGTGATGGGCTCGGTGTTCACGCGCTACAAGTCGCCGGCGTTCGTGAACCTCGACTACACCCCGACCTTCACGCCGATCCTGCTCCGCAAGGACTTCGACCTCGGCCTCGCGGCGGCCCGGGAGCTCGACGTACCGATGCCCGTCGCCGCCGTCACCGCCCAGCTGGTGCAGGCCAGCGTGGGCACCGGCCGGGTCGACGAGGACTTCGCGATCCTGCTCGACCAGCAGGCTGCCGCATCCGGGATCACCCTCAAGCCCGAGAACGTCGTCGTCGACGACGGCCTGAGCGCAGCGGACGAGGTGAGCTAGCGATGAACGCGCCAGCACTGCCCGGCGGTCAGCCGCTCGCCGCCCCCGGACACATGGGGGTCGACTACGAGGAGCGGGTCGACTTCCACCGGCTGCGCGAGTACCGGATCGGCCGCGCCAAGGCGGCGCTGGAGGGCAGCGAGTGCGGTGCGTTCCTGCTGTTCGACTTCTACAACATCCGCTACACCACGCAGACCTGGATCGGTGGCGCCCTCGGCGACAAGATGATCCGTTACGCGCTCCTGGCGCGGGGCAAGGACCCGGTGCTGTGGGACTTCGGCTCCGCGGTCAAGCACCACAAGAAGTACTCCCGCTGGGTGCCGGAGGAGAACTATCGCGCCGGCTTCCTCGGCTTCCGCGGTGCGGTGGCCCCCTCGGTCGGCCTGATGGCCGAGGCGGTCGCGGAGCTCAAGTCGATGCTGGTCGAGGCCGGTGTCGCGGACCTGCCGGTGGGCGTGGACATCGTGGAGCCGCCGTTCCTGTTCGAGATGGAGCGGCAGGGGCTGCGCGTGGTCGACGCCCAGCAGCTGATGCTCGACGCACGGGTGATCAAGAACCAGGACGAGATCATGCTGCTCAACCAGGCAGCGGCGATGGTCGACGGTGTCTACCAGGACATCGTCGAGGCGCTGAAGCCCGGCGTGCGGGAGAACGAGATCGTCGCGCTGGCCAACAAGCGGCTCTACGAGATGGGCTCGGACCAGGTCGAGGCGGTCAACGCGATCTCCGGCGAGCGGTGCAACCCGCACCCGCACAACTTCACCGACCGGCTGATCCGCCCCGGCGACCAGGCGTTCTTCGACATCATCCACTCGTTCAACGGCTACCGGACCTGCTACTACCGGACCTTCTCCGTCGGCAGCGCGACGCCGGCCCAGCGCGACGCCTACCGGCAGGCGCGGGAGTGGATGGACCGCGGCCTCGAGGGGATCAAGGCCGGTGTCGGCACCGACGAGATCGCGGCCCTCCTGCCGAAGGCGGAGGAGTTCGGCTTCGACTCCGAGATGGAGGCGTTCGGGCTGCAGTTCGCCCACGGCCTCGGGCTGGGCCTCCACGAGCGGCCGATCATCTCGCGGCTCAACAGCATGAAGGAGCCGGTCGAGCTCCAGGAGGGCATGGTCTTCGCCTTGGAGACGTACTGCCCGGCCAGCGACGGGTTCTCCGCCGCCCGGATCGAGGAGGAGGTGGTGGTCACCAAGGACGGCCCCCGCCTGCTCACGCTGTTCCCGGCGCAGGACCTCGTCGTCGCCAACCCCTACTGACCCACCGAAAGGCGATAACCCCATGGGTGAGACGACCTCTGCCCACCCCGGCGCACCTACCGGCGACCTGCTCACCGACCTGTACGTCGGCGGCAAGCCGGTCCCCGCCTCCGACGGCGGCCGCTTCGACGTCGTGGACCCGGCCACCGGCGCGGTGATCACCACCGTCGCCGACGGCACCGTCGAGGACGCGATCGCCGCGGTCGACGCCGCCGAGCAGGCGGCGGAGGAGTGGGCGTCCACCTCGCCACGCCAGCGGGCCGAGGTGCTGCGGCGTGCCTTCGAGCTGATGATGGAGCGCCACGACCACCTGGCCCGGCTGATCACGCTGGAGAACGGCAAGGCGCTCGCCGACGCCCGCGGCGAGGTCAGCTACGCGGCCGAGTTCTTCCGCTGGTACTCCGAGGAGGCGGTCCGGGCCACCGGCGAGGTGGTCACCGCCCCCTCCGGCACGAACAAGATCCTGGTGCTGCAGCAGCCGGTCGGCATCTGCGTGCTGGTCACGCCGTGGAACTTCCCGGCCGCGATGGCCACTCGCAAGATGGGACCGGCCCTGGCTGCCGGCTGCACCATGGTGCTCAAGCCGGCCAGCGACACCCCGCTGACGGCGCTCGCGATGGCCCGGATCCTCGAGGATGCAGGCGTGCCACCGGGCGTGGTCAACGTGCTCCCTGCCCGCCGCTCCGGTGCGGTCGTCTCGGCGATGCTGCACGACCCCCGGGTCCGCAAGCTGTCCTTCACCGGCAGCACCGAGGTCGGTCGGATCCTCCTGGCGGAGGCCGCCGAGAACGTCGTCAACTGCTCGATGGAGCTCGGCGGGAACGCGCCGTTCCTCGTCTTCGCCGACGCCGACCTCGACGCCGCCGTCGACGGGGCGATGATCGCCAAGATGCGCAACGCCGGGTCCGCGTGTACCGCGGCCAACCGGTTCTACGTCGAGTCGCCGGTGGCCGAGGAGTTCGGCCGGCGGCTGGCCGAGCGGATGTCGGCCCTGGCCGTCGGCCCCGGTCTGGACGAGAACAACCAGGTCGGTCCGCTGGTCAACGAGGACACCGCGTCGAAGGTCGACGAGCTGGTCCGCGGGGCGGTCGGCGCCGGCGCACAGGCGGTCATCGGCGGCAGGCGGCCGGACCGGGAGGGCTACTACTACGAGCCGACGGTGCTGCTGAACGTCATGCCGGACTCGCCGATCCTCGGCGAGGAGATCTTCGGCCCCGTCGCCCCGATCGTCACCTTCGACGACGAGGCCGAGGCGGTGCGGCTGGCCAACGACAGCGAGTTCGGCCTGGTGTCCTACGTCTTCACCGGAGACCTCGCTCGTGGCCTGCGGGTCAGCGAGGCGCTCGACTCCGGCATGGTCGGTCTCAACCGCGGCCTGGTCAGCGACCCGGCTGCGCCGTTCGGCGGCACCAAGCAGAGCGGCGTGGGCCGCGAGGGTGGCCACCACGGGCTGCTGGACTACCTCGAGTCGAAGTACATCGCCGTCGAGTGGTGAGACCGGGGTGCCCGGTGGTTTCGAGACGCTCGCTGCGCTCGCTCCTCAACCACCGGAAGTACCCCCACCAACGCAGAGCGGCGGCCGTCGTGCGAGGACGGCCGCCGCTGTCGGTGCTCGAGCGCGTCGAGGCCCAGGGATCAGACCTTGGCCTTGGCCCAGTAGTCCTCGCGCGCCTTGGTCTCGGCGAGCTCCTCGGCGGTCCTGAACCCGGGCGCCATCGAGGCCGCGGTGCCGGCCATGTACTGGTGGTGGTCGATGCCGAGCAGCCGGATCCAGCTCTGCTGCCCGAAGGTGAGCGCGATCGCGCAGCCGAGCTCGACGAGCTCGGGCTCGGAGAAGTGCTCGTGCAGCCGCTTCCAGAGCCCGTCGAGGTCCTGCTCGCCCCAGGCGATCGCCTGGGCGTAGGCGAGCGCGGCCTTCTGCCGGTCGTCGTACTTGTCGGAGGTCTCGAAGTTGAGCAGCTCGTCGTACTGCGCCTCCTCGAGCCCCGCGGCGACCGCCTTCTCCGAGCGCTGGTTGCCGCAGAACTCGCACTTCACGGTGCGCGAGATGTAGACCCGGCACAGGTCCTTGATCGCGTGGTCGCACACGCCGCTGTGGAAGATCGACTTCCACGAGTCGGCGAACGCCCAGAACGCGTTCGGCGCGTGCGCACGCACGGCGGAGCTCTCCGGCCTCGGGGTGCCCTCCCGGGCGCAGCGGTGCATCTCCTCCTGCATCCGCTCGTCCATGTGCTCCAACGGCACGTAGCTGATGTACGGGTCTGCCATCTTGCTTCTCCTATCGGTGGTGGAGCTGTTGGTGGTCGAGTTCGTCGGTGGTCGAGCCCGCGGTGTCCTGAGCGGTCGAAGGGTCCAGACCAGGGCCGCTACCCCTCCCTCTCGATCGCGGCCACGACGGCGTCGGTCGTGATCGGCAGGTCGCGCACCCGGACCCCGACCGCGGCGGCGACGGCGTTGCCGATCGCGGCGGCCGTCGGTCCCTGCGCCGCCTCGCCGGCGCCCACGGAAGGCAGGTCGGGCCGGTCGAGCAGGAGTACGTCGACCTCGGGCGCCTCGCCGAACCGCAGGATCGGGTAGCTCTCCCAGTCCACGCTGGTGATCCGGCGCCGGTCGAAGCGCACGCGTTCCTTCAGGGTCCAGCTGGTGGCCTGGGTGGCGCCGCCCTCGATCTGGTTGCGGACGCCGTCGGGGTTGATCACCCGCCCGACGTCGACGGCCACGGTCAGCCGGCGCACCCGCACGGACTCCTCGGCCTCGACGTCGGCGACGACGGCGCAGTAGGCGCCCTTGTCCTTGTAGCGGGCCAGTCCGATGCCCCGGCCGTGCCCCTCGCCGAGCTCGGCGCCCCAGCCGGCCGCGCCGGCGGCTGCCTCGAGCACCGCCCGGGCCCGCTCGTCCTCGAGGTGGCGCAGCCGGTGCTCGAGCGGGTCCGCACCGGCAGCCACGGCGAGCTCGTCCATGAACGACTCGATCGCGAACACGTTCATGAACGCACCCAGCGCCCGCATCGCCGAGGTCCGGATCGGGGTCTCGGTCAGCCGGTGGCCGGTGATCCGGCGGGAGCCGACGGTGTAGATCGGCACCGCGTTGCGGGTCGTGCCACCGCCGGCCAGGAGCGGCGGGTCGTCGGGCGCCGGCACGGGCAGCGGCTCGGCGAGATGGCCTCCGCCGAGCAGGCCGGGCACGCCGGCGTACCCCGGGCGGGTCGTGTGGCCCTGGCTGTAGGCGTCGTAGGTCCAGCCCGCGATCCGGCCGTCGTCGGTGACGGTGGCGGTGACGTCGGCGACCATCGCCGACCCGAGCGGCGACCAGGCCAGCTCGTCGGCGCGGTCCCACTGCAGCAGCACCGGCCTCCCCGGGACCGCCCGGGCGAGCAGGACGGCGTCGAAGGCGGCGTCGTCGGCGCCGTTGTGCCCGTAGCAGCCGGCGTTCTGGGCGTGCTCGACGACCACGGTCCCGGGGTCACGGCCGAGCGCCTGGGCGATCGCGTCGCGCAGCTTGTGGATGCCCTGGCTGTGGCTCCACACCGAGATCGTGCCGTCGCTCTCCCAGCGGGCGATGCCGCAGCTGGTGCCGATCGAGGCGTGGGCGATGAACGGGCGGGTGTAGCGGGCCGCGACCCGTCGCCCGTCGACCGTGGGCGACGGGTCCTCGGACAGCACCTCGATGTCGACGTGCGGCCCTGCGGTGAGGAAGCCGACCAGGTCGTCCTCGTCGGGGAGCCGGTCCTCCTCCGCCCACGACGTGGTCGCGCGAAGCGCCTGGGCCGCCCGGACGACGAGCCCCTCCTGGGGGCCGACCACGCCGAGGAACGAGCCGTCCCGGACCACCTGGACCTCGGGGTGCTCCGGCAGCGCAGCCGGGGCTTCGAGGAGCCGGGCGCCGGGTGACGGCGGGCGCACCACGCGGGCGAAGAGCATGCCGGGCAGCCGGAGGTCGGTGATGTACCTGGCGCGGCCGGCGATCTTGTCGGGCAGGTCGAGCCGCGCGGCGCTGCTGCCGACCAGCCGGCTCTCCTCGGTTGCCCGGGTCGGCACGGCGGGGTCGACGTCGACGTCGAGGTCCACCGCGCCCGCGAGATCGACGTACGACGACCGGCGTCCGTCACGGCTGACCAGCTGTCCGTCCACGGCGTCGACCGAGCCGGGGTCCACGCCCCAGCGCGCGGCCGCCTCCGCGCAGAACAACGCCCGGACGTTGGCCGCGGCGAGCCGCACGGCCGGTGCCGCGTCGAAGATCGACATGCTGCCCGCGGTGAGCCCCTCGTCGGGCCCGAGGTCGGTGTGCGCCGGGAGCGAGCGGACCTGCTCCAGCGGCACGCCGAGCTCGTCGGCGGCGACCTGGGCGAGCGCGGTCAGGATGCCCTGCCCGAGCTCGACCTTCCCGACGCGCAGCCCGAAGTTCCCTTCGCGGGTGAGGGTCAGCCAGCGCGAGAGTCGCGGGTTGGCGGCCAGGTCGCGCGGCAGGGCGGGAGCGGTGGTCGTGGTCACGGCGTCTCACCGGCCTTGACCACGGCCCGGACGATCCGTCGCTGCACGCCGCAGCGGCACAGGTGTCCGTCCAGCGCCTCGGTGACCTCGGCGGCCGTCGGGTGCGGGTTGTGCTCGAGCAGCGCCGCTGCCCGGACACTGATCCCCGAGATGCAGAACCCGCACTGGGCGGCCTGCTCGTCGAGCAGCGCCTGCTGCACCGGGTGCAGCTCGCCGTCGCGGCCGAGGCCCTCGACCGTGGTGACCCGGCGGTCCTCCGCCGCCCACAGCGGGGTGTCGCAGGAGGCGACCACCGCACCGTCGAGCATCACGTTGCACGCCCCGCACTGCCCCAGTCCGCAGCCGAACCGGCTGCCGCGCAGACCGAGGTGCTCACGCAGCACGGTCAGCAGCGGGGTGTCGGGGTCGGCGAACACGGTGACGTCGTGGTCGTTGACCGTGAACCGGAACGTCTGCGTCATCGCGGCTCCTCGTCGAAGACGTCCGGGTGCCGGCCCAGCTCGATACGGGTGCGGCGGATGTGGCCGCCCAGGTAGCGCTCGGCGTCGACCGGGTCGCGGCGCTCGATCGCGTCGAGCAGCAGCCGGTGCTCGGCGTGCACCACCCACATCCGGCCGGGGCCGCTGAGCCGGACGAACTCGCGCCGGTAGTGCTGGGTGGAGTTCCACAGCCGGGTGACCATCGAGGTCAGCTGGTCGATCCGGCAGCCGGTGTAGCTGAGCAGGTGGAACTCGCGGTCGAGGGCGAGGAACGAGCCCATGTCGGTGTCGGCCTCGATCCGGGCCTGGACCTCCTCGAGCCGTTGGATCTCGGCCGGGCCGAGGTGGGGGATGCTCTCGGTGAGCGCGAGCGGCTCGAGCCGTTCGCGCATCTGGTAGATCACGTCGACCTCGTGCATGGACAGCCGGGGAACGCGGGCGCCCTTGTGCGGCTCGTGCTCGGTGAGTCCCTCCGCCTCGAGCATCCGCAGCGCCTCGCGCACGGGGAGCCGGCTGGCCCCGAACCGCTCGGCGACGTCCTCTTGCCGGATCCGTTCGCCGGGGGCGATCTCGCCGGTGAGGATCGCCTCGCGCAGGTAGTCGGCGACCCGCGCGCTCGCGGCGCCGACGGCTGCGGCCTCGGCGGGCACCTGCTCGGAGGTGGTCACGACGCCACCTCCTGCGCCCGGGCGCGGTCGAAGGCCTTGCCGCCGGGGTAGGAGACCAGCTCGAACTGCATCCCCCAGGGGGCCAGGAAGTAGATCCAGCGGTTGCCCTCGGCCGGCCCCTTGCTGCGGGTCGGCCCGGCCAGCACCTTCACCCCGGCGGACCGGAGGTGGTCGATCGCGGCGTCGAGGTCGTCGACGTACAGCGCCACGTGGTGGCCGCCGACGTCGCTGTTGCGCGGGATGGCGTGCCGCTGGTCGGGGGAGGTGTAGTGGAACACCTCGAACACCGCCTGCTCGCCGCACCGGAAGAACCGGTTCTCCACCACCTCGGCGCGGGGGTGTACGGCGAGGTGGTCGGCCATCCAGTCGTCGTCGCTGCGGAAGGGGCCCAGCGAGTAGAGGTACTCGCAGCCGAGCACGTCGACCAGGAAGCGGGTGGCCTCCTCCAGGTCCGGGACGGTGAACCCGATGTGGTCCAGCCGCCGAAGCCCCGGCATCGCCATATTGGATCCCTTCGTTGGTGCAGCTACGCCGGATCCACTGAACCACGGGCGCCCGGCTGTGTCCAGCATCACGAAGATACTAGATTTTGGATCCAATCCTGTGTCACGCTGGTGACGGAACCGACCAGGAGGCCCGATGACCGAGCACCGCAGACTCGAACCCGCAGCGCCGTGGGTCGAGCTCGTCGCCACCGCTGACGACTGGGATGCTGCCGACCCGTCCCTGCTGCGCACGATGCTCAGCCAGCTGGTGCTGATCCGCACCTTCGAGGAGACCGTCCTCGAGCTCGCCGGGGCCGGCCTGATCCACGGTCCGGCGCACTCCAGCATCGGTCAGGAGGGCGGCGCGGTCGGCTCGGTCCTCGCGCTCACCAGCGAGGACGCGGTCAACGGCTCCCACCGCGGACACCACCAGTTCCTGGCGAAGGCGCTGCACCACGTCGCGCCGAAGGGTCTGGACCCGACCGAGGAGGTCGACGACCAGGTTCGCGAGGTGCTGCTGCGCACCCTCGCCGAGATCTGTGGCCTCGACCGTGGCTACAGCCACGGGCGTGGTGGGTCGATGCACCTGCAGTGGAAGGAGGCCGGCGCGATGGGCACCAACGCCATCGTGGGCGGCGGGGTCCCGCAGGCCGCCGGCTTCGCGTGGGCGCACCGGCAGGCGGGCACCGACGGGGTGTCGGTCACCTACTTCGGCGACGGCGCGGTCAACATCGGCTCGACCCTGGAGACCTTCAACCTGGCCGCGGCCTGGAAGCTGCCGGTCTGCTTCTTCATCGAGAACAACCAGTACGCCGTCTCCACCAACGTCTTCGAGGCCACCGGCGAGCCGCGGCTCTCCGGACGCGGTCCCGGCTTCAACATCGCCAGCTGGAAGGTCGACGGGATGGACCCGCTGGCGGTGCACCTGGCGATGACCGAGGCGGTCGCGCACATGCGCGCCGGTCACGGCCCGACCGTGGTGGAGGCCGACACCTACCGCTACTTCCACCAGAACGGTGGCTTCCCGGGCAGCGCCTTCGGCTACCGCACCAAGGAGGAGGAGAAGCAGTGGCGCGACCGTGACCCGATCAAGCAGCTCTCCGGGCACCTGGTGCGCCGCGGCATCCTCAGCCAGGCCGAGATCGACGAGTCGGTGACGCGGGCGAAGAAGCTCATGGCCGACACCACCGACGTGCTCCTCGAGCCGGTCCCGGACGGCAAGCCCGGCCATCGACGGATCAAGGCCGCCGAGTGGCCCGACCCGGCGTTCGCCGACGTGGGCGTGCGCGGTGACCTGAGCGAGTTCGCCGACGCGCCCCTCGCCGACGTCGACAGCTACGCCGGCGAGCTCGCCGAGATGGGGTTCATCGACGCCGTCGCCGCGGTGATGGGCCGCCGGATGGAGACCGACGAGTCCGTGGTCGTGATGGGCGAGGACGTGCACCGCCTCAACGGCGGCACCAACGGCGCCACCCGTGGGCTCAAGGAGCGCTTCCCCGACCGGATCCTCGGCACCCCGATCAGCGAGAACGCCTTCGCCGGCCTCGGTGGCGGGATCGCGCTCGACGGCCGGTTCAAGCCGGTTGTGGAGTTCATGTACGCCGACTTCATGTGGGTCGCCGCCGACCAGCTGTTCAACCAGATCGGCAAGGCGCGGCACATGTTCGGTGGCGACGGCGATGTGCCGTTCGTGCTGCGCAGCAAGGTCGCGATGGGCACCGGCTACGGCTCCCAGCACTCGATGGACCCGGCCGGCATCTTCGCCACCGCGCCGGGCTGGCGGATCGTCGCCCCGACCACGCCGTTCGACTACGTGGGCCTGATGAACAGCGCCCTGCGCTGCCAGGACCCCGTCGTCGTGCTCGAGCACGTCGACCTCTACACGTCCTCGGGCCTCGGGCCGGTCGACGACCTCGACTACTGCCTGCCCGTGGGCAAGGCCGCGGTGCGCCGCACGGGGTCGGCGGTCACGGTGATCTCCTACCTCGCGATGGTCCGCTACGTCCTCGACGCCGTCGAGCAGACCGGCGTCGACGCCGAGGTGATCGACCTGCGCTGGCTCGACCGGGCGAGCCTGGACTGGGACACCATCGGGGAGAGCATCAAGCGCACCAACAACGTCCTCATCGCCGAGCAGGGTGCGGTCGGTACGTCGTACGGCGGCTGGCTGGCCGACGAGATCCACCGCCGGTTCTTCGACTGGCTCGACCAGCCGGTGCAGCGGGTCACCGGAGGTGAGGCGTCGCCGAGCATCAGCAAGGTGCTCGAGCGCGCGGCGATCGCGCAGGCCGACGAGGTCGTGGCCAAGCTGACCGAGATGACGGGGTACTGACATGGCGAGACTGCTGCGCATGCCCGGAGTGGCGGCCAACGCGACCGAGGCGGTCCTCGCCGACTGGAGCATCGAGGAGGGTGCGGCGTTCGGCGCCGAGGACCCCGTCGCGACCGTCGAGACCGAGAAGGCCGTCGTCGACATCGAGGCCGGCGGCGCCGGTGCGCTGCTGCGGCGGCTGGTCGCGCCGGGCACCAAGGTGGAGGTCGGCGCCCCGATCGCGCTGGTCGGCGACCCGGGCGAGCAGGTCGCCGACGTCGACGCGCTGCTGGCAGAGCTCGGCGCGACGCCCTCCGGCGCGGGCGCCCCGCCGGCCGACCCCGAGGGAGGTACGGCGGTCACCGGACCGGCCACCCTGCCCGAGCCGGCCGACGCGGAACGGGTGGTCGCGGCCCGCGGAGCAACGGGCTCGACGTCTGCCCCGGCTGCTCCGAACGGGCAGCACCGCGGCCGGATCTTCGCCAGCCCGCTCGCCCGCCGGCTGGCCAAGGAGGCCGGCCTGGAGATGGAGGAGATCCACGGCTCCGGACCCCGCGGCCGGATCATCCGCCGCGACGTCGAGGCGGCGGTCGCCGCGCGGGCCGCCGAGAAGCCACAGCCGGTGGCGGCAGCACCCTCGGCGAGCGGCCCGTCGCCGTACACCGAGGTGGAGCACTCGCGGATGCGCCGCGCGATCGCCGCGCGCCTCACCGAGAGCAAGCAGACCGTGCCGCACTTCTACGTCCGCGGCACGATCGATGCCCGCCGGCTGCTGAGGCTGCGAGCGGAGCTGAACGAGGGCGGCGGGACGAAGGTCTCGGTGAACGACCTGGTGGTGAAGGCGGTCGCGCGCGCCCACGTCCTGGTGCCGCAGATGAACGTGACCTGGGGCGCGGACGCGGTCCGGCAGTACGCCGGCGTGGACGTCTCCGTCGCCGTCGCGACCGACCGGGGGCTGCTGACCCCCGTGCTGCGTGGGGTCGAGGCCATGTCGGTCACCGCGGTGTCGCGGGCGACCAGGGAGCTCGCTGAGCGGGCGCGCGCGGGACAGCTGCGCCAGGAGGAGCTCGAGGGCGGTTCGATCAGCGTGACCAACCTCGGGATGTTCGGCACCGAGGAGTTCGCCGCGATCATCAACCCGCCGCAGGCCGCGATCCTGGCGGTCGGTGCGGTGCGCGAGGAGCCCGTCGTGCGGAAGGGCCGGCTCAAGGCCGGGCAGGTCATGCGGGTGACCCTCTCGGTCGACCACCGGCCCGTCGACGGTGTCGTGGCCGCGCGCTGGATGCAGGCGTTCACCGACCTGATGGAGCACCCGCTGCGGATCCTCGCCTGATCCGTCGACCCGGTGGCGGTGGTCTCCAGACGCTCGCTCCTCGACCACCGGGACGGGTCAGGTCGGGCCCATGACGGTGGCCGGGTCGATGCCGAGCTCGGTCAGCACCGCACGAGCCGCGTTGCGGCCCGGCCGGCCGGAGACCGAGCCGCCGGGGTGCGTCGTGGCGCCGGTGAGGAAGAGTCCGGGCAGCGAGGTCGTGTACGCCGGCCACCCGGGGATCACTCCGCCGTCGCTCATCAGGAACTCCCCGCCGTGGCAGGAGCCGCCGAGGTTGTGCGGGTTGTGGCCCGCGACGTCGACCGGTGACTCGGCCCGCAGCGCGAGGATGTCGTCCTCCGCCAACCCGTCGGCACGGGCACGGACCAGGTCGACGAGCTGCGCGGCGTACTCGTCCTTGGCCTCGGCCCAGTCCCGGCCGTCGGCCCGGTCATAGGGGGCGATGGTGAGGATCTTGAACGTGGCCTGCCCGGCCGGTGCGCGGCCGGGGTCGACCGCGGACTGTCCGACCACGAGCAGCCAGGGGTCCGTGGCGTCCGTCTCGCCGCGGTGGTGGGCGTCGATCTGGCGCACCATCCCCTCGGTCGTGCCGAGTCCGGCGGCCGGCGAGCGCAGCGTCCCGTCCGCGGACGGGTACTCCAGGTCCCGTCGCAGCGCGGCGTGCACGGCGAAGACGCTCAGGCCGGGCCGCCACCGGGCCTTGGCGTCGGCCAGGTCGCCTGCGGGGGCATCGGCACCCACGAGCATGTCGCCGAGCAGCGCGAGGTGGGCGCTGGACACGACCGCCCGCCGCGCCTCGAACCGCCTGCCGTCGCTGGTGCGCACCGCGCCGACCCGTCCGTCGACCACCTCGACGCGCTCCACCGGCGCGGAGCAGACCACCGAGCCGCCGTGCGCGGAGATCACCGAGATCAGGGCGTCGGGCAGCGCCTGCGAGCCACCGACCGGCGTGGCCCAGCCGAAGCTCAGCCGCCCCGCGGCCAGCGACGACGGCAGGAAGCCGGTGCCGGCGCGGCGCGGGTCCTGGATGGTCGCCATCGCCAGCCACAGCACGAACGAGCGGACCGTGGGATGGCTGAACCGGGAGTGCACGACGTCCCACGCGCTCTGGCCGCGCAGGGACACGTAGCGGGCGACCTCGTCGCCGTAGCCCAGCGGGAGTCCCGAGCTCCAGCGGCCGTGGACGGCCGCCAGCCGACCGCTCCACTCGGCCATCATCGTGCGGAACGCTGCTGCGTCCTCGGTGGAGAACCGCGCCAGCTCGTCGGCGGTCGCATCGAGATCGCGGTGCATGACCAGGGTGTCCCCGTCCGCCTGCGGCAGGACGACGGCCGGGTCGGTGTAGAGGTACTCCAGACCGTGGTGCGCGAGCAGACCGAGCTCGTCGTCGCGGATCATCGGGTTGGACTGGACCAGCACGTGTGCGCTCGAACAGCTGTCGTGCGCGAAGCCCGGGAGCGTGAGCTCCTCGGTGCGCGTGTTGCCGCCGGGCTGCGCCGACGCCTCGAGAACCAGCACCTCCAGCCCGGCCCTGGCCAGGTACGCCGCGCAGGCCAGGCCGTTGTGCCCGGCGCCGATCACCACCACGTCGACGGAAGCATCCATGGCCTCACGATGGCCGATGCTGCAAGCGATTGCAATACAGGGTCCGCCCTCGGCGCGCCCTGCCGCAATGTCCGTGTTCGCCCCGCGGACGGGCTGGAGCGCCGTGTAATGGGGGACCTGGTGATTCCGACACCGATTGATCAAGATTCCGCCAGGATGCTTGACAGGGTGTGGCTTGGTTCACAAGACTGCCGGGAGACCGCAATCGTTTGCGGACACCGAGGAGGAAGAATGGCGAAATCGATGACCGGCCGCCGACTCAAGGTGGCGGCCGTCAGCAGTCTCTTGGTGCTCGGCCTCGCTGCCTGTGGTGACAGCGAGGGCTCGTCCGCGGAGTCGGACGAGCCGATCAAGATCGGGACCTCGCTCCCCCTGACCGGAGAGTTCTCCCAGCCCGGCCAGGCGGCCAAGGAGGGCTACGAGGTCTGGGAGGAGATGATCAACGCCGACGGCGGTCTGCTCGGCCGTGACGTCGAGCTGGTGATCAAGGACGATGCGTCGAACCAGAACACGATCGTCGCGGACTACAACGCGCTGATCAGCCAGGACAAGGTGGATCTCCTTCTCGGCACCTTCTCCTCGCTGCTGAACCTGCCGGCCTCGGCGGTCGCCGAGCGCAACCAGATGCTGTACGTCGAGCCGGCCGGTGCCTCGCCGGAGATCTTCAGCCGCGGCTTCAAGTACATCTTCTTCAGCCAGCAGGCCACCGCCGACAAGCAGGGCGAGGTCTTCGCGAACTGGATCAGCCAGCTGCCCGAGGACCAGCGGCCCAAGACCGCCGCCTACCCGACGATCGACGACCCGTTCGCGGTCCCGACCGTCGAGGGGATCAAGGCGATCCTCGAGGACGCCGGCATCGAGACGGTCTACGAGGAGACCTACGCGATCGACACCCGCAACTTCGACACCATCGTCAACGCGATGAAGGCCAAGCAGCCCGACCTCGTGGTGCACGGCGCGGTCTTCGAGGACGGCGTCGGCATGACCCGCGCCATGCTGAAGGCCAACTTCAAGCCCGGCTGGCTCTACCAGACGAGCACCCCTTCGCACGGTGACCAGTACTCCGACGCCGTGGGCGTGGAGAACACCGAGGGCGTCATGTACGCCGTCAGCCACGCGCCGCAGGCGAACACTCCGGGCAACGCGGAGTTCGTCGCGAAGTACGAGGAGATGTTCGGCGGGCTGCCGCCGGAGGACGCCGCGGACGCCTTCGCCGCGGGCCAGGTGCTGCAGGCGGCCGTCGAGGCGGTCGGCGACGTCGAGGACCAGGAGGCGATGGCCGACTGGCTGCGCGAGAACAGCGTCGAGACGATCCTCGGCGAGCTCGAGTGGAACGAGGACGGCAGCCCGATCGGTGAGTTCCTGATCGGTCAGTGGCAGAACGGCAAGGTGGAGTTCGTCCTCCCCCAGGACCACGCCACGACCGACGAGATCGTCATGGGCTGGAAGCCGGGAGGCGCCGGCTGATGACCCAGCTCATCCAGAACCTGATCCTGGGCCTGCTCCTGGGCGGCGTGTACGCCCTGGTGGCCGGAGGGCTCACCCTGATCTTCGGGGTGATGCGGGTGATCAACATCGCGCACGGCGCGTTCGTGATCCTCGCGGCCTTCGTCACCTACACGCTCTGGAGCGAGCTCGGTATCGACCCGTTGCTCGCGATCGTCATCACCACGCCGATCATCGGCGCGATCGGCTGGCTCACCTACAAGCTCGTGGTGGCCCCGATCCGCACCGCGCCGATGGCGTCCACGGTGCTCCTCACCTTCGGGCTCGCGCTCGTGCTCGAGGCGACGATGGGGACGATCTGGGGCAACAACTCCACCGCGATCCGTCCGAGCTACGCGGACGAGTCGTTCACCGTGGCCGGGCTGTTCCTGCCCAAGGCGCAGGTGTACGGCGGTCTTGTGGCGGTGCTGGTTCTGGTGACGCTGGGCCTGATCCTGACCAAGACCTGGCTCGGACGCGCCATCCGGGCCGCCGCGGTCAACCCCGGCGGTGCCGAGCTGGTGGGGATCAAGGTGGCCTCCGTGGCCGCCCTGGTCTTCGCCCTCGGCATCGCCGCCGCGGGCGCCGGCGGTGCGATCGTCGGGGTGCTCTACCCCTTCGTAGCCGGCGCCCACTACCAGTGGATCGCGCGCCTGCTCGCGATCGTCGTCCTCGGCGGGATGGGCAGCCTCAACGGCGCCATCCTCGGGGCCCTGATGTTCGGGGTCGCGGAGATGCTCACCGCGGCGTACGTCTCGCCGTCGTGGGCGACCGCGGTGCCCTACGCCATCGTCTTCGCGGTGCTGCTCATCCGGCCGCAAGGACTGCTCGGAACTCGAATGCGTGAGGATGCGGTGCCGGCGTGAACAAGGCAGTGAGCCACCTGACCCAGCCGCTGTGGATCGGCCGGATCCTGGCCGCGATCGCGGCCGCGGCCCTCCTGGCCTTCCCGTTCCTCAGCGACGACGCGTACTACCAGAACATGATCATCCTGTCCCTGGTGTTCGCCGTCGGCGCGAGCGGGCTGAACATCATCACCGGCTTCGCCGGCTACGTCTCCCTCGGCCAGGGCGCCTTCATCGGACTCGGCGGCTACACGATCGGTGTGCTCGCCACGCGGTTCGACTCGGTCTCGCCCTGGCTCTGGGTGCCGGTCGCGGGGGTCGTCGCGGCGGCCGTCGCCGTCCTGCTCGGCTTCGTGTCGCTGCGATCCCGCGGTCCGTCGTTCGTGATCATCACCGTGGCGTTCCTGTTCCTGGTGCAGGTGATCGCGGTCAACTGGGTCTCGCTCACCAACGGCACCCAGGGCCTCACGCTGCCGCTGCCGTCGTGGGACCGCGACATCATCAACGTCCCGTTCTACTACGCGTTGGTCGCGATCCTCGCCGTGCAGCTGCTGATGACCTGGTGGATCCGGCGCACCAAGCTGGGCATGGGCCTGATCGCGATCCGCGAGGACGAGACCAAGGCGGCCACGATCGGCATCAACCTGCCGGTGGACAAGATCATCGCCTTCGCCGCCAGCTCGATCTTCGTGGGCATGGCCGGTGCCGTCTACGGCTACTACCTGACGTTCATCGACCCCCGGGGCATGTTCAGCATCCTGATCAGCGTGCAGCTGGTGCTCTCCCTGCTGATCGGTGGCAAGGCGACGCTGTGGGGCCCCGTGCTCGGCGCGTTCCTGATCGAGCCGATGAACGAGATCGCCAACAACAACCTCGGTGGCGGCAACACCCGGCTGTTCCTGTTCGGCGGGCTGCTCGTGCTGGTCGTGATCTTCCTGCCCAAGGGGATCCTGCCCGCGATCGAGTCGCTGCTCTACCGACGTCGTACGGCGGGCAAGGCCGGTCTCGTGGGCGCCCGGATCGGCACGGGTGGCAGCCTGGCCTCGATCACCGACCGGGTGCAGAAGGTGGAGCGTCCCGCCGAGCCGAAGCCGCTGCTCGAGGTGCGCGGCCTGACCAAGCACTTCGGCGGACTCAAGGCGGTGGACGGCTGCTCGTTCGTCGTCCCCGAGGGCACCATCACCGGCCTGATCGGCCCCAACGGCTCGGGCAAGACCACGGTCTTCAACCTGATCGACAACACGATCGTCGCCGACGCGGGGCAGATCATCTTCGACGGCGAGCGGATCGAGAAGCTCCCGTCGTGGGAGCGGGCGCACCGCGGCCTGGGCCGTACGTTCCAGATCACCCGGCTGTTCGGCGAGATGACGGTCCTCGAGAACGTCGTCGCCGCACAGCGCTCGTTCTCGCTCGGCCAGCTCGGCCGGATCGCGGTGAGCGGCAAGGAGGCGAAGGCCGCCGAGGAGCTCCTGGAGTTCGTCGGCATGCGGGCCTTCCGCGACCAGAAGGCGCACGCGCTGTCCTACGGCCAGCAGAAGCTCGTCGAGCTGGCCCAGATCCTGATGCTGGACCCGAAGCTGATCCTGCTCGACGAGCCCGCCGGCGGCATCAACCCGGTGCTGATCGAGCGGATGGGCGAGATGATCCGGGAGCTGAACAGCTACGGCAAGACGTTCCTCATCGTCGAGCACAACATGCCGTTCGTGCTCGACCTGTGCGACCCGATCCACGTGCTGGCGCGGGGCGCGACGATGGCGACCGGCACGCCCGACGAGATCCAGCGCGACCCGGCGGTGATCGACGCCTACCTCGGCGACGACTTCAAGCTCGAGCAGGAGGTGGTGAGCTGATGCTGCGGCTCAGTGGAGTGGTCGCCGGCTACGGCGGCGGCGACGTCCTTCAGGGCGTCGACATCGAGGTGGCCAAGGGCGCGGTGGCCTGCATCGTCGGTCCCAACGGCGCCGGCAAGTCCACCGTGCTGCGCACGGTGAGCGGCCTGCTCAGCCCGCGACTGGGCGAGATCACCCTCGAGGGCGACCGGATCGAGCGGCGCTCGCCGGCGGAGATCCTCCAGCGAGGGATCTCGCAGGTCCCGCAGTCCAACGCGCTCTTCCCGAACCTCACGGTGAAGGAGAACGTGATGCTCGGCGGCTACATCATCCGCCGGGACCGCAAGCTGGTGCGACAGCGCTACGACCAGGTGGCCGAGCTGTTCCCGATCGTCCGCGACCGCTGCAACGACCGGGCCGGAAACCTGTCCGGCGGTCAGCGCCGGATGGTGGAGTTCGCGCGCTCGCTGATGCTCGACCCGGTGCTGCTGCTCCTCGACGAGCCGTCGCTGGGCCTGGACCCGAAGGCGCTGCAGACGCTCTACGAGTCGGTCATGGTGCTCCGCGACAGCGGGAAGACGATCCTGATCGTCGAGCAGAACGTCCGGTTCGGCATGCGGATGGCCACCGACGGCATCGTGATGGAGAGCGGCAAGGTCGTCACGCAGCGGTCCGCGGCGTCGATCCTCGCCGACCCCGACATCGCGCAGATGTACTTCGGCGGGGTCGCCGGGCAGAAGACCGAGCACGCCACCCCGGAGGTGCCGCCGGTGGAGCTCAGTCGCGCTCAACCGTGAAGGTGTGCGTGAAGACGGTCTCGTCGAGGTAGTTGCGCCCCTCGAGGGTCACCTCGACGGTCCGGCCGTCGTCCTCGACGTGGACCAGCCCGAACTGGCCTCCTCCGGGGTGCGGCTGTTCGGTGTACGGCCCGCCCTTGATGCCGCCCTTGCGGTCCAGCGCGGCCGCCTGGAGCAGCGGGAAGCCGGCGTTGCCGGAGCTGGAGTAGTCGGTGTGCGTGCCGTCGTCGTAGGCGAGCATGTGGGCGTCGCCGCTGACCATGAGCAGGTTGTCGACGTCGTGCTCCGCGATCGTGTCGGCGATCATCGCCCGCTCCTCCGCGAAGCCGGGCCAGCTGTCGCTGGTCGGGTCTGCCTTGCCCACCCAGGGGGAGCCGTTGACCCACACCACCAGGCCGTAGTCGTCGGCGCGGGAGAGCTCCTCGGCGAGCCAACGGCGCTGGTCGGCTCCGAGCATCACCGGTGGGGCCGCATCCGGGTCGCGGTCCGAGCGGTCGTCGGTGACGACGAAGCGGACGTCGCCGACGGTGAAGGCTTGGAACAGCGGTGACTCCTCGCCCTGCAGCGGGTAGTGCGGGAGGTACTGCCGGTAGACCCCCATCACGGCCGGCCGGCTCGCCGAGGACCCGTCGGCGTCGTTGCCGCCGTAGTCGTGGTCGTCCCAGACGTAGACGAACGGGGTGGAGGCGTACAGCGCGGTCTGTGCCGGAGCGGTGAGGTTCGTGTCGTACTGCCTGCGGAACAGGTCGGGCCGGTCGTCGGCGATGTCGGCGTAGAACCAGTCGCCGTCGTTGACGAAGAACAGCGGTTCCTCCCGCCGGATCGCGTCGAAGACCATCCCGCTGGACCCGGTGCGCGCACACGACGCCGCGGCGAAGGTGAACGAGGCCGGACCCTCGGGGAAGGTCCGCAGGTGCCCCGTGCGGCCGGTGTAGAGCTCACCGTCGAGCTCGAGGGCGTAGTAGTAGTCGGTGTCCGGGTCGAGGCCGTCGGCGCTCAGCGACACGATCTGGTTGTTCTCCGACGTCGACGGCCGCGGGTCGGAGTACACCGGGTCGGAGAAGTCGGTCGTCTCGCTGAGCACGAGCCGGACCGCCTCGACGTCGTCCTCGGTGGCGGCGTTGACGGTGGCGCTCGTCGCGGTCACCCCACCCGAGACCAGCCAGTCGACCACGTCGGACGCCGGTGCGGGCGTCGCCGAGCGTGGGTGTGTCGGGCCCCAGTAGCTCGTGTAGTTGGTGCCGGCGAAGTACACCAGACCGGCAAGCACGACCGAGGTCACGGTGGCGACCGACAGCGCGGCCCGGATGCTCGCCACCCGGTGCCACTGCACCCAGAGCAGGAAGGCGGGGAGGAAGCCTGCGGCCGCGATCAGCAGGGCGGTGGAAGCGCTGTACTGGACCGAGGCCCCGTAGCCGAGCAGCACCGCGGCGAGGGCGACCACGACCGCTCCGCTCAGGTGCCAGCGTGCCGCGATCAGGACACCCACCACGATCAGCACGACGAGCCCGACGTTGAGGGGCACCTCCAGGCCGAAGCCCATCACGCCGGACTCCGGGATCCGGGGGATGCCTCGGGTGAACGCCAGGTAGCTGAACCCCGCGGCCAGCAGCAGGCTCCACACGAGAGCCGCGCGGTAGAGGGGGTGCGACCGACCGCCGTGGTGCGCGCCCACGGGATGCCGCGACTCCACCTCGCCCTGCCACGAGCAGCCGGTGCAGGCGGCGTGCAGCCGCGAGGGGTGCGCGACCACCGACAGGGCACCGACCGCGACGCCGGCGCCGAGCAGTGCGCCACCGACGGCGTCCAGCGGCGAGCGGAGGGCGGCGTGCACGTCCTGCCAGCCGACCAGCACGACCACCAGCCACAGCACGGCCGCCGCTGCGATCTCCAGCGTCCGGTTGCGGGTGAGCACTCGTAGCGCCACCGGCACCATGACCGCGAGCACCCCGAGGGCAGCGACCGCGAGCGTCGGGTAGCTGTCCTCGCCGCTGACCGACGAGTCGAACGGGCGCGGCGACGCCACCAGCCACCGGAGTACGACGCCCAGGCCGATCGCCGTGACCAGCGACGCCGCCGCGGCGACCACGAGAGCCCGGCACCGCCAGCCGAGGAGCACGAGCAGCGCCAGGATGCCGATGAAGACGGTCGAGCCCAGCCAGTCGGCGTCGGCGAGGACGCCCGGCATGCCGAGCTCGCGCAGCTGGAGGTAGACCGACTCGTCGGCCGGTGGGCTGGCGAAGGCCACCAGGGAGGTGACCACGGTGGTGAGGACCAGCAGGACGCCGAAGGCGAAGACGTAACGCCGTCTCGAGGTGTCGTCGAAGGTGTTCATGACTCTCCCCTCCCGTTCACTCTCCCGCGCGCCCGAACGGCACGGATGGGCCGTAGGACCTCACTTCACTCGCCCCACCGGGGGGTGACGAAGGGCCCTTGGGCGTGGGTTGCGGCAGCGGGACACTGGCAGCACGGAGGGCAGGAGGGGCAAACATGTCGATCGCGTCCCGACCGGTCCACGTCGATCTGGTCCACCGGCTCGAGGAGCCGGCTGCGCGCGACCCCGCGGTCACCGGGTCCAAGGCCGCCGCCCTGGCCGCGGCCCGTGGCAACGGGCTCCCGGTGATCCCCGGCTTCGCCGTGACCACCGCCGCCCACGCGTCCTACCTCGCCGCCGGGCGCAGCTTTCCACCCGACCTCGCGCGCCCGCTCGAGCGGGCCTGGTCGGACTTCACCGGCGCGGGCCGGATGCCGGTCGTGGTGCGCTCCTCCTCCACCGTCGAGGACGTCTCCGCCAGCTCGATGGCCGGCCGGTTCCGCAGCGTCCTCGACGTGCGCGGCCTGGACGCGTTCTTCCAGGCCCTCGCGGAGGTCTGGGCCTCGGCCGACGCGGTGGCGGAGGGCCCGGAGCCCCACCCGATGGGCGTGCTGGTGCAACGGCACCTGGCGCCCAGCCGCTCGGGCGTGATGTTCGGGGTGGACCCCGTCACCGGCGAGCGGTCGACCGTCGTCGTCGAGGTCGTCACCGGCGGCCCGGACCGGCTGGTCAGTGGCCAGGTCCCGGCCCAGCACTACGTGCTCGGTCGGCGGGGACGGCTGCTCAGCGTCGACAGCCACCCGGTCAACGCCCGGCATCCCTTCCCGACGCAGCCGCTGCTGCTGCACGCGGGGGAGCTGCTCCGGCTGGCGCGACTGGCCCGCACGACCGAACGGGTCTTCGGATCCCCGCAGGACGTGGAGTGGGCGATCGACGACGACGGCGCGCTCTACCTGTTGCAGAGCCGGCCCGTCACCGCGACGGCTGCGGCAGCTCCGGTGGACGGCCCGGTCCTCGGCCCCGGTCCCCTCGCCGAGACGTTCCCCGACCCGCTGTCGGTGCTCGAGAGCGACCTGTGGCTGCAGCCGCTGCGGTCCGGGGTGGTCGACGCGATGAGCGAGACCGCCGCCGTCCTGGCCCGGCGGATCAGCCGGTCCCCGGTCGTCACCACGGTCAGGGGACGAGTGGCGGCCGACCTCGAGCTGTTCGGCTACGTGCCTCGGCACAGTGCCCTGGAGCGCCTGAACCCGGCCCGCGCGATGCGCCGGATCACGGTGGCCTGGCGCATCGGGGCGCTCCGAGCCCAGCTGCCCGGCCGCACCGCCGAGCAGGTCACCGACGTCGACCGCTGGCTCAGCAGTGTCGACCCCGGGGCGGCGACCGATGCCGCGCTCCTCGCGCTGCTCGAGGAGGCGGTGGCCGTGCTGCGACGGCTGCACCACCACGAGGTCCTCGCCGGCACGCTGCTCCCACCGGCCCGCACCACCGCCGCGGCGCTGGCCCTGCGGGTGCTCCGTGAAGCCGACCGGGCCGTCTCCGACACCGAGCTGCTCGGGCAGCGCCCCGTGCTGCTGTGCCTCTCTCCGCCGTCGCTCAGCGCCGCTGCCGCCGTCCCACCGCGCGAGCCCGCCGCCCCACCGGCGGGCCCGGCCCGGGACAGCGGCCCGGTCGGACCGCTCGGGGAGCGCGAGGCGCTGCGCCTACGGGCCCGCTGGGTGCAGGAGATGACCGGCTACGCCGTCCGCGAGCTCGGCCGGCGGCGGGCGAGGCATCGGCCCGGTGTGCCAGGGCTCGCCGCGTCGGCCGCCGCAGCCCGGTGACGTGCTCGTCGTACGCACCCTCGACCCGGGACTGGCCGGCTGGCTGCCCGGTCTGGCCGGGCTGGTGGCCGAGACCGGGGCGAGCCTGTCGCACCTGGCGATCCTCGCCCGGGAGTACGGCGTGCCGACCGTCGTCGCCGTGCACGACGCGCTGACCAGGTTCCCTGCCGGGGCCCGGGTGCTGGTCGACGGGGCGACCGGGGAGGTCCGGCCCGCTGGGGAGGAGGAGACCTCGTGACCCGTCTCGTCGCCAAGGTGTCCCTGTGGGTGGCGCTGACCACGGTGATCATCGTGGCCGGTGTGCACTGGGTCTACTACCTGGTGAACTGGGAGTGGAACCGCGCGGCGATCGCCGGCACGGCGTTCGTGGCCGCCTCGCTGCTCGCCTCCACCACGCTCCTGCTCGGCCGGATGTGGCGGATCGAGCGTCGCCTCGACGCACTCCTGCTGACCCGCGGCGTCCCGCCGGGCGCGGCCGAGCTGCCCGACCCGGAGCCCCGACCGCAGTTCCCGTGGCTGGTCGGCGTCTCGGCCCCGCCCGCCCTGGCCCTGGCGGCGCTCGCCCCGTGGGCCCCTCCCGAGCAGGGTGTCTTCATCCCGATCTTCCTCGCCGCCGGGCTGGGCATCTCCGCCGCCGCCGGGGTCGTCGAGCGGCTGGCCGCGGCGCGCTACGAACAACGGCCCACGCTGACCGCTCCCGCGCCTCAGCCCGGCTTCCGGGAGGTCCTGCGCACGACACCGCGACGGGTGCTGGTCGCGATCCCCCTGCTGTCGGTGCTGATCGTGTCGGGCCTGGTGAGCGCGCTGTGGTTCGGCGGGCACTACTGGGCGGAGCCGGTGGGTCCGGGGATCACCACGATGACGCTCGAGGTGGACAAGCGCGGGCTGGCCCCGAAGTCGCCGGGCGCCGTCGAGACGGTGGGGCGCTACTGCAGCATCGACAGTGGCGTGGGGGTCCGGTTCGTCGGCGCCCGCTGGGTCGCCGGGAGCTGGCAGGTGCAGGTCTCGCCCCTGCTCGACGAGGATGCCCAGGACCGCTTCGTCGGCTGCCTCGAGGACGCGGTGCTCGAGTGGCACCGCTTCACCGTCACCGACACCACGCTCACCCCCCGAAACCGGTAATTGCCGCCACGAAGGTAATAACCACCACGAAGTGTCGTTATCCCGCTTAGCCTGGTCACCGGAAGGGGGATGCCGTGCGCTTGGAGTCGTTGTACCGCGGCATCGTGGAGACGTCGCAGGACGGCATCTGGGTGATCGACGCCGAGGGGCGGACGATCTACGCCAACCCCCGGGTCGCCGAGCTGCTCGGCCGCGATCCCGAGGAGCTCGACGGCCTCACGGTCTACGACGCGCTCGACGACGACGGCAAGGAGCAGTTCACCGACCACCTCGTCGAGCTCTCGCAGGGTGTCGTCCACCCCGAGGAGGTCGAGTGCCTCTGGGTGCGCAAGGACGGCGGCCAGCTCTGGGTCCTGGTCCGCGAGAGCACGCTGTACGACGAGCACGGCAACGTCCAGGGCTACCTGCACCGGATCAGCGACTACACCGAGCGGCGCCGCGTGCACGAGGAGCTCATCAGCAGCCGCAGCCAGCTCTCCGACGCCCAGCGGATCGCCCGGGTCGGCAGCTACGAGTGGGACATGGTCCACGACGTCGTGACCGCCTCCGACGAGCTGCACTCGATCTACGGCGTGTCCCGGGAGGACTTCCGCGGCACCCTCGAGCACTTCCTGGAGTTCCTCACCCCCGAGGACCGCCTCAGGGTCGCCGACGTGGTGTCCGCGGCGTTCGAGGGCAAGGAGTCGGTCTTCGACATGGTCCTGCGGATCGACCGGCCCGACGGCGGACGGCGTTGGCTGCGCGGACGCGGCGAGGTGCTGCGCAACGCGGCCGGGGACCCGGTGCTGCTGCGCGGCACCCAGCAGGACATCACGGAGACCAAGCGCTCCGAGCTGGCCCTGCAGGACCTGGTGCTGCAGAACACCCTGATGCAGGAGATGGCGATCGCCGCCAACGAGGCCGAGACCCTCACCGAGGTGCTCGGGGTCGCCAAGAGCCTCCTGCTCAGCCACGACGGCTGGAAGCGGGGGCAGGCCTTCTTCCCCGACCCCGACCGGCCCGGGGAGCTGCGCTGGCTCCGCCTGCACGGCGGCGCCGACAGCATCGACGCCGCCGCCGACGCCGAGGAGCGGGCGCTGCTGGAGTCGGAGGTGGAGTTCGCCCGGCGCGCGCTCGCCGACGGCGGCCAGGTCTGGGACCACGAGCACGACCCGGAGTGCCCCCGGATCGCGTTCCCGATCAAGATCCGCGACGAGGTCATCGCGGTCACCGTGATCACCGCCGACCGCACCTGGCACCGCACCGACACGGTGCGCCGGATGGTCGACCAGATCGCCGTCCAGCTCGGGCGGGTCGCCGAGCGCGAGCGGGCCGCGCACGAGCTGGCCGCCGCCCGGGACGCCGCGATGGAGGCGTCGCGGCAGAAGTCGGAGTTCCTGGCCACGATGAGCCACGAGATCCGCACCCCGCTCAACGGTGTGATCGGCCTCAACGAGCTGCTGCTGCGCACCGACCTCGACCCGCACCAGCAACGGCTGGCGTCCGGCGCGCAGGTCGCCAGCCGGGCCCTGCTGTCGGTCATCAACGACATCCTGGACTTCTCCAAGATCGAGGCCGGCAAGCTCGAGGTCGAGAACGTCGAGTTCGAGGTGCGCCCGGTCTTCGACCAGGTGGCCAGCGTGCTCGGGGAGAGCGCCCGCAGCAAGGGCCTGGAGCTGATCGTCTCCTGCCATCCCGACGTGCCGGAGTTCCTCGTCGGCGACCCGACCCGGCTTGCACAGGTGCTGACCAACCTGGGCTCCAACGCGGTCAAGTTCACCGAGCACGGTGAGGTCTTCATCCGGGCCACCGCGGCACCGTGCGCGGACTCCACCAGCATCTTGCGGGTCGAGGTGGTCGACACCGGCATCGGCGTCGACCCGGAGAAGCAGGCCCACATCTTCGACCCGTTCTCCCAGGCCGACGCCTCCACCACCCGGCAGTACGGCGGCACCGGGCTCGGCCTGGCGATCGCCCGCGAGATCGTCTCCGCCTTCGACGGCGAGATCGGCGTGGAGAGCCGGCCCGGCCACGGGGCGACGTTCTGGTTCACCGTCCGGTTCGGCTGCGCCGGCGGCCCGGCGGCCGACCACGACGAGCTTCGCCGGCGCAAGGCACTGGCCGGACGCCGGGTGCTGGTCGTCGACGACAACGCCAACAACCGGCTGATCCTCAGCGAGCACCTCGGCCGCTGGGACGTCCGCACGACGACCGCGCCCGGAGCGCTCCGGGCCCTGGAGGCACTCCGGTCGGCCGCCGAGGCAGGCGAGGCGTTCGACGCGGTGCTGCTCGACATGGCGATGCCCGACTACGACGGGCTGCAGCTGGCGGCGATGATCCAGGACGACGAGCGGCTGCGGGGCGTCCCGCTGGTGATGCTGACCTCGTCCGGACAGCCGGACCAGGTGCGGCTCGCCCAGGCGGGGATCGTCGAGTGCCTCACCAAGCCGCTCCTCGCGGGCGAGGTGCTCAGCTCGCTGCTGCGTGTGCTCGAGGGGGAGGCGCCCGCGGTCCGTCGTACCCCGGTGCCGGGGCCGCGGCTCGCAGCCGACCCGGACCGGCCCCGCCTGCTCGTGGTGGAGGACAACCCGGTCAACCAGCTCGTGGCGCTGGGCATCCTGGAGACGCTCGGCTATGCCGCCGACACCGCCGACGACGGGGTCCAGGCGGTGGAGGCCTGGCGCCGGGGTGGCTACGCGGCGCTGCTGATGGACGTGCAGATGCCCAACATGGACGGCTACGCCGCCACCCGGACCATCCGCGGCCTCGAGGCCGAAGGAGAGCGGGTCCCCGTGCTGGCGATGACCGCGGCGGCCGTCGAGGGCGAGCGCGAGAAATGCCTGGCCGCCGGGATGGACGACTTCCTGACCAAGCCGGTCAACCCGGAGATGCTCGGCCGGATGCTGCGTCGCTGGGTCGACGGCAGCAGCGAGCCGACCGAGCCGGCGGCGGAGCAGCCGGTCGCCGAGGGCGTGCTCGACCACGACCGGCTCGACATGCTGCGCGACCTCGACCCGGGCAACACCGCCTATCTGGACAAGGCGATCGGCAACTTCGTGGCCCGGGTGCCGGAGTCGGTGCACGCGATCCGGGCCTCGATCGCGACCCAGGACGCCGAGGCGCTCACCCACTCGGCGCACCGGCTCAAGGGCAGCGCCCTCAACCTCGGCCTGCCCACCGTGGGCCATCTCGCGCACGAGCTCGAGATGCTCGGCGACAGCGGAAGCACCACAGGTGCGGCCGCCCAGCTCGAGGCGCTGGAGCAGGCCCTGTCCCACGCGGTCGCGGAGATGCTCGCCTACCAGCAGGACTACCAGCGGGTCTGACCGTGCCTCAGCCGCCCGGGCGTGAGAGGAGCTCGTCGCGGACCTGGCGGCGCAGCGTCTTGCCGATGATCGAGCGCGGCAGCTCCTCCACGACGAACACCCGGCGCGGCACCTTGTAGGCCGCCAGCCGCTCCCGGCACACCGCGCGCACCGCGTCCTCGTCGAGGGTGGCGCCGGGCTCGAGAAGCACCGCGGCGGTGACGTCCTCGCCGCCGTGCGGTGAGGGCAGTCCGACGACCGCCGCGTCGGCGATGCCGGGGGCATGCCGCAGCGCCTCCTCCACCTCGGAGGGGTAGACGTTGAAGCCGCCGGTGATGATCACCTCCTTGATCCGGTCGACGAGGGTGAAGAACCCGTGCTCGTCCATCACCACCACGTCCCCGGTGCGGATCCAGCCGTCCTCGAGCACCGTGGCCGCGGTCTCCTCGGGGCGCTGCCAGTAGCCGGAGAAGACCTGGGGCCCACGCACCTGGAGCTCCCCGGCCTCGCCGGCGGGAAGCAGCCGGCTCGGGTCGTCCCGGTCGGTGATGCGGGCCTCGGTGTTCGGGAACGGCACGCCGATGGTGCCGATCCGCCGGCTCTCGGCGGCCGGGTTGCCGAGCGCGACCGGCGAGGTCTCGGTCATCCCGTAGCCCTCCACGAGCACTCCGCCGGTGGCGGTCTCCCACAGCTCGGCCGTGCTCGGAGGCAGCGCCATCGCGCCCGAGAGTGCGAACCGGATCGAGGTGAGGTCGACGCCCTGCTCGCGGGCGCCGTGGGCGAGCCGTTCGTAGATCGGCGGCACCGCCGGCAGGAAGGTGGCCGGGCGGCGGCGCATCGCATCGAGCACCATGTCGACGTCGAACCTCGGGAACAGCACCAGCGTCGCACCGACGCTCAGGCCGAAGGTCAGGCACAGGGTCAGTCCGTAGGCGTGGAACAGCGGCAGGGCGGCGTACACGACCTCCTGCCCGTCGTGCAGGCCCGGCAGCCAGGCCCGCCCCTGGGCCGCGTTCGACCGCAGGTTGCGGTGGGTCAGCATCGCCGCCTTCGGTCGGCCGGTGGTGCCACCGGTGTACTGCAGCAGTGCGAGGTCGTGCTCGGACGGGCCGGGGTGCTCGGCGCTGATCGGGGCGCTCCGGGCCACCGTCGCCTCCCAGCCGGGGATCCCGGGGGCCGGCGCGGTCATCGCCTCCCTCGCCTTGCGTGCGGCGGGCACCGGCAGGCGCAGGGCCAGCCGCTTGGTGGCCGGCAGCGCCTTCGGCAGCGACACCGCGAGGACGGCGCGTACGTCGATCCGCGAGCCGATCTCTCGCACCCGCGGGGCGACCTTGTCCCAGGCCACGACGATCCGGGGCCGGTGGTCGGCGAGCTGGTACTCCAGCTCCTCGGCCGTGTAGAGCGGGTTGTGCTCGACCACCACGGCGCCGATCCGGAGCGCGGCATAGAACGCCACCACGTGCTGGGGGCAGTTCGGGAGCACCAGCGCGACCCGGTCGCCCTTCTCCACGCCCAGCCGGCGCAGCGCCTCGGCGGCCCGGGCGACCTGCTCGCCGAGCCGGGCGTAGCTGGTCGTCGCGCCGAAGAAGTCGAGTGCCGCCCGGTCGCCGAAGCGCCGCACGGACGAGTCGAGCAGGTCCACCAACGACTCCGACGGAAGCTCGAGGTCCAGGGGGACACCGGGTGCGTAGCTGGCGGCCCAGGGCCGTTCGGCGGGGACGGGTGCGGAGCTCATGAGCCGAACGTACCCCCGAGTCCGGAACACCGGCACAGGTGACGGACCGGACAGTGCGGACAAGCGGCGGCGAAGCCGGTCAAACAGGTCAAGTCGGCACGTGGTCCGGCCGATAAGAGAGGGGAACCCTTCCCGACGAAAGACGCCCTGACCATGCGCCGATCGCGACCGCTCGCCCCGCAACGCCTCGCCGCTGCCGTGGCGACGCTCTCTCTCCTCACGGTCCCTGCCCTCGCGGTCGAGAGTCCCGCGCGCGTCGGCACCGAGACCGCCGGGTCGGTTGCAGGCTCGGTCGCCGGAATCCAGGCCCAGCAGAGCGCTCGCGTCACCGGGCGCCGTGCGATCACCGCCACCTGGGGCGCGACCGCTGTCGAGCGCGGGCAGCGCGGTGTCGAGGTACGCGGTGCCGTCGCCGGCGGCGGCCAGCGCCGGGTGGTGCTACAGGTGCGCGCCGGGAGTCGCTGGCGCGTCGTCCGTGCGCGCACGACGACACGCGCAGGCGCCTACCGGTTCGTGCTGCCCACCGGAAGGGTCGGCACCTTCGTCTACCGGGTGGTCTCGCCGGTCACCCCCCGTCAGCGTCGCGCCGGGCTGACCGTCGCGGTCAGCGACCGGCGGCGGCTGCGGGTGGTCCCCGCGGGCGAGCCGCTGCCCGAGGCGCCCGCGGACCCGACGGCCGACCCGACGCCCGAGCCCGCCCCGGAGCCGACCCCCGAGCCGACCCCGGACCTCCAGCGGCCGACCACACCGGCGCTCGGCAACCCCGCCGACTTCAGCTACATGATCGCCAAGCGCGCCCGGTGGAACCCGTGCCGCGTCATCAACTACCGCGTCAACACCACCTACGGCCCGCCGTCGGCGCTGCAGGACACCATCGGCGCGATGAACCGGATCGAGCAGGCCACCGGGCTGGACCTGGAGTACGTCGGCAAGACCGACCTGATCCCGCAGGACCAGCAGGGCACCTACCCCTTCGGCACCCAGATCGTCATCGCGTGGGCCAGCCGGGCCCAGTCGGCGATGATCACCGGCGACAGCGTCGCGGGCGTCGGCGGCCCGATGGGCTACGGCGGGACCATCGACGAGGACGGCGTTCCGGTGGTCACCTGGTCGGAGGGCACCGTCGTGCTCAACAGCGCCTTCAACGACGTGCTCGACCCCGGGTTCGGGGTGGGGGCGACCGTGGGCAAGCTGCTCATGCACGAGGTGGGCCACGTGATCGGGCTCGGCCACGCCGGTGGCGAGGAGCAGGTCATGTACCCCACGCTGCTCCGGGGGACCCCCTCGGCCTGGGGTGCCGGTGACCTGACCGGGCTGCGCTCCCAGGGTGCCGAGCACGGCTGCATCTACCGGCCCGACGGCTCACTGGCCCGGATCGGACGGTTCGGCGTCTTCTCCCAGGTCACCGCCGACACCCTGGCCGACCTGGAGCACTGACCCGGCTCACACCTGTCGGGCGTCGCCGAACCGCATGGCCAGGTTGCCGATCCCGGTGCTGAACAGCGCCCGGCGAGGCAACCCCAACGCCGCGAGCTCGCGGGCCATCGGGTGTTCGCCGAGCCGGAGGTCGGCGCCGCCGGGACGCGAGCGGACTGCGCTCGGGTCCATCTCCCACGACGTCGCCCGGGTCACCCCGTCGAGGTGGGAGTAGGCGGTCAGGGCCAGCTTGCTCCCCGGCGCGGCCACCGGCAGGCCGGGCCGCACCCGCAGGTCGAGCACCAGCTGGCCGTCCTGGTGCAGGCTCACCTGCTTCGTCGCGCCGGCGAGATGGGTGTCGAACTCCGCGAGGGTCTTCGGGAAGCCCCAGATCCCCCGCCCGGCGGCCATCGTGAACTCCCCGTCGACCGGCAGCCGGTGGATCAGCACGCCGGCCTGCCCGGTCAGCAGTGCGCGCAGGTCGCCCCACGGCGTACGACGGGCAGGGTGGTCGTGCCGGCGGACCAGCACGGCGATCCCGAGCTCGTCGTACGGACCGAGGTCGCCGTCGACGTACCGCACCGCGACCACGGCGACCAGCCCGCGACCGGGCCGGAAGGGCAGTGCCTCGAGCCCGGAGTACCCGATCATCGACTGGAGCCGGGCCGTGGAGGCCGACCAGACCGCGGTCGCCGCCATCGCGGTGCGGACCTCGACCGGCATCGTCACGGGGCGGCCGAGGACGGAGTGCGTGCTCAACGACATGGCCCCAACCTAGAACAAGTTCTAAGTTGGGGCCATGGGGTGGGTGCCCAAGTGGCCGGCCGCAGGTCAGCCGGCGGTGAACCTCCGCAGCCGCAGGCTGTTGGTCACCACGAAGACGGAGCTGAACGCCATCGCGGCTCCGGCGATCAGCGGGTTGAGGAACCCGAGCGCCGCCAGCGGGATCGCGGCCACGTTGTAGGCGAACGCCCAGAACAGGTTGCCCTTGATCGTGCGCAAGGTGGCCCGGGCCAGCCGGATCGCGTCCGGGGCCGCCTTCAGGTCACCGCGGACCAGGGTCAGGTCGCTGGCCTCGATCGCGACGTCGGTGCCGGTGCCCATCGCCAGACCCAGGTCGGCCTGGGCGAGCGCAGCCGCGTCGTTGACGCCGTCGCCGACCATGGCCACTACGGCACCCTCGGCCTGCAGCCGCTTGACCACGTCGACCTTGTCGGCGGGCAGCACCTCGGCGTACACGTCGGCGGGGTCGATCCCGACCTGGGCCGCGACCGCACGGGCGGCGCGCTCGTTGTCGCCGGTGAGCAGCACCGGCCGCAGGTCGAGCGCGCGCAGCTGGGCGATCGCCTCGGCGGAGCTGTCCTTGATCGTGTCGGAGACGACGACCACGGCGCGCACCTGGCCGTCCCAACCCACCCAGACCGGGGTGCGGCCCTCGGCCTCGGCTGCGGACGCCTCGTCGAGCAGGCCCTGCGGCGCGTGCATCGCCCACTCCTGGCGCAGCCAGGACGCCCGGCCGACCACGACCGCGTGACCGTCCACGACACCGGAGACGCCCTGGCCGCCGTGGTTGGCGAACCCCTCCACGGCGGGGAGGTCGCCGACCCGGTCGGCCGCGTGGCCGGCCACCGCCTGGGCGAGGGGGTGCTCGGAGGCGTGCTCGAGAGCGCCGGCCACGCGCAGCACCTCGTCGTGCTCCTCACCCTCGGCGGGGTGCACGGCGACCACGCTCATCCGGCCGGTGGTGACCGTGCCGGTCTTGTCGAGCACGATGGTGTCCACCGAGCGGGTCGACTCCAGGATCTGGGGGCCCTTGATCAGGATGCCGAGCTGGGCGCCGCGCCCGGTGCCGACCATCAGCGCGGTGGGGGTGGCCAGGCCGAGCGCGCACGGGCAGGCGATGATCAGCACCGCGACGGCGGCGCTGAACGACGCCGTGGTCGGGTTGCCGGTGAGCAGCCACACCGCCAGGGTCAGGATCGCCAGCCCGATCACGATCGGCACGAAGATCCCGGAGACCCGGTCAGCCAGGCGCTGCACCTCGGCCTTGCCGGTCTGCGCCTCCTCGACGAGGCGGGCCATCTGGGCGAGCTGGGTGTCGGCCCCCACGCGGGTGGCGCGTACGACGATCCGCCCGCCGGCGTTCACCGTCGCGCCCACGACGTTGTCGCCGGGGCCGACCTCGACGGGCACGGACTCGCCGGTGAGCATGGACGCGTCCACGGCCGACGTACCGGACTCCACGACACCGTCGGTGGCGATCTTCTCGCCCGGACGGACCACGAAGGTGTCCCCGACCACGAGCTGACCGACGGGGATGCGCACCTCGACGCCGTCCCGCAGGACTGCGACGTCCTTCGCGCCCATGTCGAGCAGCGCGCGCAGCGCGGCGCCGGAGGACTTCTTGGCACGCGCCTCCAGGTAGCGGCCGAGCACGATGAACGTGGTCACCGCCGCGGCGACCTCGAGGTAGATGTGCGCTCCGCCGTCGTCGGCCGCCGGCAGCAGCGTGAACTCCATCTTCATGCCGGGCATGCCGGCGTGGGTGAAGAACAGCGCCCACAGCGACCACAGGAACGCCGAGATCACGCCGACCGACACCAGCGTGTCCATCGTCGCAGCGCCGTGACGCGCGTTGGTCCACGCGGCGCGGTGGAACGGCAGGGCGCCCCAGACCACGACCGGTGAGGCCAGGGTCAGCGACAGCCACTGCCAGTTGTCGAACTGCAGCACCGGGATCATCGACATCGCCACGACGGGGACGGTGAGCACCGCCGAGACGACGAGGCGCTGCCACCAGCGGGCGGCCTCGTCGTCGCGGTCGGTCTTCTCCTCGGCCTCGCCGGTGGTCGCTGCCTCGCGCGGTGCCGGGAGCACGGCGCCGTAGCCGGTGGCCTCGACGGTGGCGATCAGGTCCGCCGGGTCGATGTCGCCTGAGACGGTCACCTTCGCCTTCTCGGTGGCGTAGTTGACGGTCGCGGTGACGCCCTCGAGCTTGTTGAGCTTCTTCTCGATCCGGTTGGCGCACGAGGAGCAGGTCATGCCGCTGATGTCGAGCTCGAGGTCCCTGACCTGGTTCTCGGTGTTGGTGGGCTGTGCGGTCATGTCTCCTTCTCCTCTGCTGGTCCGGGCGGACCGGTGTTCTCGGGTCGTGCTCAGGCGAGCTTGTAGTCGCCTGCCTCGTCGAGTGCCTCGACGACCTTGGTCTCCTCGAGCGGTGCCTCACTGGTCACGGTGACGGTCGACGTGCCACCGGCCACCAGGTCGACGTTGACGTCGTTGACGCCGTCGAGGGCCTTGAGCTCGGTGGTGACGGCGTGCGCGCAGTGGCCGCAGGTCATGCCGGTCACGGAGTAGGTCTGGGTCGTCATCGGATGACTCCTTCTCTGGGTGCGTTGTTTCTCTGGCTTCCCCGGACGGTCCGGGTCAGGAACGGACGAGGCGGGCGATGGCCGCCGACGCCTCGGTGATCTTCTCGTCAGCCTCGGTGCCCCCGACGCGGATCGCGTCGCTGACGCAGTGGCGCAGGTGCTCGTCGAGCAGCGACAGCGCGACCGTCTCGAGTGCCTTCGTGACCGCGGAGATCTGGGTGAGGATGTCGATGCAGTAGGTGTCCTCGTCGACCATCCGCTGGAGGCCGCGCACCTGACCCTCGATCCGCTTCAGGCGGTTGAGGTGTGCCGGCTTCTGGGCGATGTACCCGGGCGCTGCGTGATCCATGTCGTCCTCCTCGGCGAGTACCCCCTGGGGGTATCTGCAACATATACCCCCATGGGGTATCACGCAACCCCCGGACACCCAGCCGTCGAGCCGCGGCGTGCGGCCGCGCGCCGCTGGTCGAGCGCTTCGAGACGGCTCCGCTGGTCGAGCGCTTCGAGACGGCTCCGCTGGTCGAGCCCGTCGCGACGGCTCCGCCGGTCGAGCCCGTCGAGACGGCGCCGCTGGTCGAGCCCGTCGAGACCCTGGCGAGGCGCGGTCCGCCGGCCGCGCGCCGCTGGTCGAGCGCTTCGAGACGGCGCCGCTGGTCGAGCCCGCCGCGACGGCTCCGCCGGTCGAGCCCGTCGAGACCCTGGCGAGGCGCGGTCCGCCGGCCGCGCCGCTGGTCGAGCCCGTCGAGACCCTGACGAGGCGCGGTCCGCCGGCCGCGCGCCGCGTCGTACCTGTCGCGGAGAAGGGCTAGTGCGTGAGTGAGCTGCTCGCTTCGGCCGCGAGGGCGACAATCTGTTCGCGAGCTACCCGCGGCGAGGGCCGGAGGGCGTCTCTCCGGCGCAGCGATCCTCACTTGCTACGTTCGGCACCAATCCGAGGGCCGGGATGGTGCATTTCGTTGCGACTGCGCCGCGCCCTAACAAGGCGCGCGGTGGGGACGACGATTCCCACGTTAACTTGGTGAACTGGAACTTGGCACGGCGTGCGGACCGTGCCAAGTGGTGGATTCCCACGTTAACGTGGGAAACCGCGGGGCCCGGGATCGGGCATATCAGTCGCGGAGCAGGCCCTGCATGTGGGCGATCTCGGCCTGCTGAGCGTCGATGATCTCCTGCGCCAGCTGCTCGGTCTCGGCGTTCTGGCCGTTCTCCACAACCTCTTCGGCCATCGTGACCGCGCCCTGGTGGTGCTCGATCATCAGCGAGAGGAACATCGCCTCGAACTGCTCCGGCGGGGCGACGCGGAGCGTCTCCAGCTCGTCGGTCCCGAGCATGCCGGGCATGTCGGCGTCCATGTCACCGCCGCCACCGTGGCCCTCGGCGTGCGCGTTGGCGTGGTCCCGGCTGGTCTCGGGGACCGGCTCGTCCCAGTCCTCGAGCAGGTCGGCCATCTGCTCGATCTCCGGGGCCTGCGCGGCACGGATCTGCTCGGCGAGCGCGGCCACCTCGGGATCGAGCTCGCGCCCCACGGTCATGTCGACCATCTCGAGCGCCTGCGCGTGGTGCTGGATCATGTCGGTGGCGAAGTCGACGTCGGCGTCGTTGAAGCCCTGCGGGTCCGCAGAGGACTCGCTCGAGCAGCCGGCGAGGAAGGTGAGCGCTGCGGCGGCCGCGACGAGGGTGCGCTGGAGACGCATGGGCGAGTGCTCCTTCGGGGTGCTGGGTGTACGTCCGGCTCCTGGGCGGACTTCACACGCGGACCGGGGCGGGGACTGGCCGGAGGGCTCGTGTCCGCCGGGATGAGTCTAGGCATGCGGGTGGAGGACGTCGAAGGCTGCCGCTGCGAAGCTCGCGGGGGCCCTCGACGTCACAATCGCTCAGGTGAACGGTTGTGACGGTGGTTCAGCGGCCGCAGGTGTCGCAACAGCTCAGATGAGCGGTTGTGACCGGGCGGGGGAGGTCGGCGGCTACGTGCGGGCGAAGTCGCCGATGTCCTCCTCGAACTCCCGCACCATGTCGTCGGTGAGCGTGGGACGCATCGCGGCGATGATCTGCACGTAGTCGGCCGTGCTCGCGTGGCAGCGGCTGCCGGTGTCGACGGTGCACTCGAAGGTCTTCTGGGCCACGGTGCGCGCAGCGTGCGCGATGTCGGCCGGGGTGAAGTTCGTGCTCGCCTCCACGAGCGCGGACTCGTCGACCTCGTCGCCGGTGCGGCCGAGGTGACGCTGCCACATCGCCGTCCGCGCGGTCTCGTCGGGCGGGCCGATCGGCAGCACGTAGTCGAACCGCCCGTGCCGCAGGAAGGCGCTGTCGAGGGCGCGCACCGAGTTGGTCGCGCAGACCAGCAACCGGCCGTCGCGCTCGCGGAAGCCCACGAGCGCCTTGAGGAGCTCGTTGACCACGGCCACCGACGGTCCGCCGGACTCGCGGGCCGCGGCGATCTCCTCGACCTCGTCGATGAACACCACCACGTTGTCGAGCTCGGCGATCCGGGCGAACGCCATGCTGATCCCGGCGGCGAGCCCGCCGTCCTCGGCGGCCAGCCGCGAGGGGAACAGCTCCACGAACGGCCACGACAGCCGGCTCGCGACCGCCTTGGCGAAGGTGGTCTTCCCGGTGCCGGGCGGGCCGAAGAGTACGACGGCTCGGGGCGGCTCGACGCCGTGCTCGTGCGCCTGCACCGGCCGGGCCAGCGGGAGCACGAGCCGCCGCTCGATGAGCTCCTTCTCCCGGGCCATCCCGGCGACCTGCTCCCAAAGCCCGGCCTCCGGGACGCTGCCGCCGAGCGTGGTCAGCAGGGTCGCGGCGTGCGGGGTGACCATCTCGGTCTTCTCGAAGTAGCTCAGGCCGCCGCGACTGGTGAACCCGCTGTTGAGGAACGCCTGGCTGCCGGTCTCGGCGTCGGGCAGGATCGCGCTCAGCCGGCGTACCCCGGAGGTCACCAGGCGGTGCTCCAGGGCGCCGAGCAGCGCACTGCCCAGGCCCATCCGCCGGAAGCCGGGGTGGGGGGGGGGGCGGGGGGGGCCCGCCCCCGCGCCCCCCCC
>JBMOMG010000033.1:37272-47991 GCA_049323155.1 Actinomycetota bacterium
AGCCGGAGGAGCCACGCCGGCTCGCCCTCGCCCCGGCTCACCGCGGAGCCGACGATCCGGCCCCGGGCGACCGCGACCACCGCCGGCTGACGTGCGGTGAGCGCGGCCACCACGTCGGGGAGCCCGAAGATGGGTGGCTGGCGGGTCGTCGTGGAGAGGTCGTCGAGGCGCACGAGCTCCTCGAGGTCCTCCAGGACGAAGTCCCGCACCTGCCACCCGTGCATGCCGGCTCTCAGACCACCGAGAGCGGCAGCGACCTGCCGACCAGGCTGCGGCGTACGACGGGCAGGGCAGCTGCGATGCGGCGCAGCTCCTGGGCCGAGTGCGACCCCGGAGCGGCCACCATCGCCGGCACCCCGGCATCACCGCCCTCCCGCAGCTCCACGTCGAGCGGCACCTGTCCGAGCAGAGGCGCGTCGATCGCCGCCGCGAGCCGCGAGCCCCCGCCGGAGCCGAACAGCGCCGCGCTCTCGTGGCACGACCCGCACACCAGCGCGGACATGTTCTCGATGACGCCGGCCACCGGCATCCGCGCGTTGCGGGCCATCCGGCCCACCCGCTCGGCGACGGTCTGGGCCGCCGGCTGCGGCGTGGTCACCGCGATCAGGGCGGCGTCGGGCACCAGCTCGAGCAGCGACATCGTGATGTCGCCGGTGCCCGGCGGCAGGTCGATCAGCAGCACGTCGAGCTCGCCCCAGTGCACGTCGCCGAGGAACTGCTCGAGCGCCTTGTGCAGCATCGGCCCGCGCCAGACGACCGGCTCCTCGTCGGAGACGAAGAAGCCGACCGACATCAGCGAGACCCCGTGCGCGTCCACAGGGAGCATCAGCCCCTTGATCGCGATCGGTGCCCGCCGTACCCCGAACAGGTGCGGGATCGAGTAGCCCCACACGTCAGCGTCGAGGATGCCGACCCGCTTGCCCTGCTGGGCGAGCGCGACGGCGAGGTTGGCGGTGACCGTCGACTTGCCCACGCCGCCCTTGCCGCTGGCGACGGCGTAGACCTTCGTGGTCGAGTCGGGGCCGAAGGGGTGCCCGGAGCCTTCGGGGGTGTCCCCGCGCAGCCGCTGGGCGAGCCGCATCCGCTCGTTCTCGCTCATCGCGGCGAAGCCGACCTCGACGCGTTCGACACCGGCGACGGCCGAGACCGCTGCGGTGACGTCCTTGCCGAGCGTGTCCTTCAGCGGGCAGGCCGGCGTGGTCAGCCGGACCGACACCTTGACGGTGCCGGATCGGTCGACCTCGACGTCACCGACCATCCCGGCCTCGGGCAGAGGCAGGTGCAGCTCGGGGTCCTCGACCGTGCCGAGCGCGGCGTGCACCGCGGCGAGGTCGACCTCCACCGCGGGCCGACGACGGGAGAGCAGGCTCATGCGTCGCCACCCCCGACCGAGGTGGTCGCCAGGTAGGCCGACCGCTTCGGCGTCACGTGGCGCATCATGAACTCCGGCCGGCGCAGGCCACCGGGGCCGGGGCCGGGGCGGGTCATCGCCAACCAGCGCTGGTAGACCTCGCGGGACTTGTTCACGTCGACCTCGACGTCGCCGTAACGGTCGCCTTCGCGGGCCCTTTCTATGCGCACCTTCTGGTGCCAGCAGTGCATCCCCGACACCGGGTCCGGCTGGACCGGGAAGGCGAGGTTCTGGTGCACGCCCGGGTCGTCCCAGTAGATCCGCTCGGAGTCGGGGTCCTCGCTCTTGAACGGCTTGACGCCCTCGGTGTAGCGGAGCTTCCAGATCCCGTCGTCGCTGCGGTCGAGCTTGACCTTGCCCATCACCCAGCGACTGCCGGGGTGGCCCTCCTGCATCCAGCGGCCCATGTGGTGCGACAGGCCGGTGACACCGGGCCGGATCGCCTCGGTGGCCCACACCCGGGCGACGAAGTGGCCGATCTCGGTGGTGAGACGGACCAGGTCGCCGGTCTTCAGGCCCAGCGCGGTGGCGTCGTCCTTGTTCATCCACAGCGGGTGGGTGTTCGCGATCTCGTTGAGGAACTTCGCGTTGCCCGACCGGGTGTGGATCAGCGTGGGCAGCCGGAAGTTCGGCATCAGCACGAACTCCTGGTCGGCCCGGTTGACCCGCTTGGCCGACACGTGCGACTCGATGTAGCCCGGCGTAGCCTGCTCCGGCCAGCCCCAGTCGGCCAGCGTGGTGGAGAACAGCTCGAGCTTGCGCGAGGGCGAGAGCCAGCCGGCGGTCTTCGAGCCGTCCTCGTGGACCACGCCGACCGCGCCCGCCTCACCGACCAGCGGAGGCTGGCTGTCCAGGGTGACCGGCTTGCGCAGCACGCCGTTCTCGTCCGGGGTCGCGCCCTCGAGCTCGGCCTCGGTCAGCGGCCGCTCGTCGAGCCGGTAGACGCCCTTGGCGACCTCGAAGACGCCGTACTTGCGCATGTACTGCAACGGGGTCATCCCCTGCTCGGCTGCCGCCTCGGGCAGCCCCGGCACGCTCTTGGCGAACAGCGTGTCGTAGTACTCGTCCTGGGTCATCTTCTCGCCCGGACGCTCCTTGGACTCGAAGTACTGCCTGATCCCGAGCGAGCCGTCCGGGTCGATCTTCCAGGAGAGGTCGAACCAGAACTCGTTCTCCTCCCAGACCTCGCCGGGGTTGGCGTCGCGGGTGTCCTGGTAGGGCATGCCGCGCTTCTCCATCGCCACCCGGGTGACCGGCTGGCGGAAGGCGATCCACTTCGAGGCGTGGGTCTCGAACGACATCGTGTCGTGCCGCTCGGAGGCGTGCCCCATCGGCAGGACGTAGTCGGCGAAGGTCGCCGACTCGCTCCAGGTCGGGGTGAGTGCGACGTGCAGACCGATCTTCGCCTCGTCCTTGAGTACGTCGATCCAGGTGAACCCGTCGGGGTTGACCCACAGCGGGTTGTAGACCCGGCTGAAGTACACCTCGAGCCTCCCGCGGCCGTCCTTGAGCAGGTGCGGCAGCAGGATCGACATCTCGTTGGTGGTCAACGGGTACTCCGCCGGCCACAGCTTCTCGCTCCAGACGTCGTTGGCCGGCGGCATGTCGGGGAAGTGCGCGATGAACTTGTCCCAGCCGTTGGGGTGGGTGCCGCCGACGGTGCCGACGCTCCCGGTGAGCACGTTGAGGAAGAACAGGCTCCGGGTGATCTGCCAGCCACCGAGGTTGCCGGCGGCCGCCGAGCGCCAGGTGTGCGTGGCCAGCCGGGTGCCGGCCTGCGCGACGAGCCGGGCGAGCTCCTCGATCTGCGCGACCGGGACGTGCGCCTCGGCCGCGGCGAACTCGAAGGTGTACTTCGCGTAGTCCTCGGTGAGCCGGTCCAGGAACACCTCGAACCTGTCGGTGGTCGAGACCGTCGAGCCGTCTCCGTTGGTCGAGCTCGTCGAGACCACGTCCGGGTGGAGGCGCTCCAGGTAGACGTCCCAGTTCACCCAGCGGCGGATGTACTCCTTGTCGATCTGGCGGGTGCGCAGCAGGTAGGACGCCACGGCGAGGAAGATCGCCGCCTCGCTGCCCGGCCACGGCGCGATCCACAGGTCCGCGTGCGAGGCGGTGTTGGACAGCCGCAGGTCGATCGAGACCAGCTTGGCGCCGTTGGCCTTGGCCTCCATGATCCGCTGGGCGTGCGGGTTGAAGTAGTGCCCGGTCTCCAGGTGGCTGGAGAGCAGCACGATGGTCTTGGCGTTGGCGTAGTCGGGCGAGGGCCGGTCGTAGCCCATCCAGTGGGTGTAGCCGGTGCGGCCGCCCGAGGAGCACACGTTGGTGTGGCTGTTGTGCCCGTCGACGCCCCACGCCTGCAGGACCCGCTCGACGAAGCCGTCCTCGCCGGGCCGGCCGACGTGGTACATCACCTCGTCCTTGCGGTCCTCGACGATCGCCGACCGGATCCGTCGGCCGATGTCGTCGAGCGCCTCCTCCCACGAGACCCGCTCGAACTGGCCCGAGCCGCGTTCGCCGACCCGCCGGAGCGGGTAGAGGATGCGCTCGGGGTCGTGCACCTGGTTGATCGTGGCGGGGCCCTTGGCGCAGTTGCGACCGCGTGAGCCCGGGTGGGCGGGGTTGCCCTCGAACTTCTTGATCGACAGGTCGTCCTGGTCGACGTACGCCAGCAGGCCGCACGAGGACTCGCAGTTGAAGCAGATCGTCGGGATCAGGGAGTAGGTCTTGGCGACCTTGCGCGGGTGCGACCGGGAGTCGTACTCCACGTGGGAGTCCCAGTTCTCCGGCGGCGGGTAGTTGTGCAGCCGCTCGTGGCTGCGCGCACCCGGCATGGGCACCTGGGTCTTCTCGCGCTCCAGCTCAGCCGTCATGGGGTTTCCTTCCAAGAATCACGTGTAGAGGCGGTCATGACAGCGGCATGTCCTGTCCGGCCCGGACGAAGACGCTCTCGTAGGCCAGCAGGGCGGGCTGGACGACCAGGCCGGCCAGCGCGACCAGGACCGTCGAGGTGGTGTCGGCGCCCATCGCCCAGGCCACTGCACCGGCGATCGCGGCGAGGACGGTGGGTACGACGCTGCCCATCCAGAAGGTCTTCGCGTAGCGGCCGCTGGTGATGACGTGCGCGGCGGTGGCCGCCTGCCGGCTGGCGTGCTTGCCGGCGTACTCGACCAACAGGATCACCAGGTGCGCGACCGTGGCCACGACGAAGGCGCCGATCACCAGCGTCCACGCCTCGTCGGAGAGGTCGAGGAACAGCCCGGCGACGGCCAGCGCGCCTGATCCGACCATGACCGCCTGCGCCTGCAGGTGCCAGAACAGCACCGGCGACTGCCACAGGTCGCGACCCTCGGCCTGGCCGAACAGGAACGCGGTGTAGCCCGCCATCAGCACCGAGGCCGGGATCGACAGCCAGGCCAGCGTCGTCATCGCCCAGCCGATCTCCAGCGCGGCCGCCAGGATCCACAGCATCGAGCCGCCCGTGAACAGCGTCAGGACGTAGCCGCCGAGGACCAGCCAGGACGAGAAGTTGCTCTTCAGGAACAGGTAGAGGAACCGCTCCGGACGCTTCAGGTCGAGCACCAGCAGGGCGCCGGTGGTCGCCGCGCCGAAGATCGCCAGCGCCGGTGCGACGTAGTCGCCGAGCACCCCGAAGTCGATCCCGAGCAGGATCGCGAGGCCGGCGACCGCCAGCGCGCCCGCGCCGATGCCCTTGGTCCACAGGTAGGTGACCACCTTCCAGCCCCACGGACGGGGGTGGGCGGTGTTCAGCGTGGTCCGCGAGCCCTTGCGCGGGTTGCCGGGCAGGTCGCCTGCGGTCTCGAGCCGGTGCGCGTCGGGCTTGGCCCAGATGTAGGTGTCGTCGACCGGTGCGGCCAGCGGGTCGAGCACGGCCTGGTCGGCGCCGAGGTAGAACACGTTGGGTCCGGTGTTCTGCTCCGGCGTGCGCACCGCGGTCTGGTGCGTCGAGACCAGCTTGGAGATCCCGCTCGTCGGGTCGTCGAGGTCACCGACCCAGATGGAGTGGGTGGGGCAGACCACGACACAAGCCGGCTCGAGGTCGTTGTCCACCCGGTGCGCGCACAGGTTGCACTTGGCCGCGGTGTTGGTCTGCGCGTCGATGTAGATCGCGTCGTAGGGGCAGGCCTGCATGCAGCTCTTGCAGCCGATGCAGCGCTCGTTGTCGAAGTCGACGATGCCGTCGTCGCGCTTGAACAGTGCCTGGGTCGGGCAGATCTTCACGCAGGGCGCGTCGGTGCAGTGGTTGCACCGCATGACCCCGAAGGACCGTGTGGTGTCGGGGAACTCACCGCTGTCGACGTACTTCACCCAGGTGCGGAACTGCCCGACCGGGACGTCGTTCTCGGTCTTGCAGGCGACCGTGCACGCATGGCATCCGATGCAGGTGCGTTGGTCGATGGCGAATCCGAGCTGCACCTAGCTCACTTCTTCCGGATGACGTAGCGGAAGACGCCGTCCTCGCTGCTGGAGTCCAGCAGCTCGTTGCCGGTGTCCTTCGCCCAGGACGGGATGTCGCTCTTGGACCCGCTGTCGGTGGCCTCGACGAGCATCACCTGTCCGGGCTCGATCTTCTTGATGCCCCGCGAGGTCAGCAGCACGGGCATCGGGCACTTCTGGCCCTTGGCGTCGATGGTGAGGTCGACCGTGTAGTCCATGGTGTTTCGGCTCCTTGGTTGGTGCTGAGAGGTGTACGGCGGTCACGTCCGCCGGTGTGGCCCCGGTGGTCTCGAGACGGGCTCGTTCCTCGCCCTCCTCGACCGCCGGGTCAGATGAAGAGGTTGATCTGGGACCGGCTCATCTCCGACAGGGCGGTCGCGGCGCCGACGGGCTCGCCGACCCCCTCGATCAGCTGGTCGCGGCGCAGGCCGAGCAGCTCCATGGTCATCTCGCACGGCCACAGGTTCACGCCGAGCTCGGTGCACATCTCGATGAGCTCCTTGGGGCTGGCGACCTTGTTGTCCTGCGCGAGCTTCTTCATCATCCAGGCGCCGGCGCCGGCCATGTTCAGCTTGGACAGCTTCATGCGGCTCATGCCGGGTGGGTTCATCCCGGCCAGCGCCTTGGTCATGGCGTTGGTGCCGGTGATCCGGACGTCGTCGCGGACCAGGGGGAACAGCCCCCAGAAGGTGAAGAAGATCGTGGTCTGCATGCCGTAGGCAGCCCCGGTCGAACCGAGGATCAGCGTCGGCCACATCTTGTCCAGGTCGCCGCTCCAGGCGACGATCGTCATGCTCTCCGGTACGTCCTCGGTCGAGTCGTCCGACATGGGTGGCTCCCTTTCGTCGAAGCAGAGAAGAAACGGCACAGGGTCTTGCCGAGTGTGATCCCGGACACTACATTCGAGTTTGCGCATATAACAAGACCCTTCTCGGGCGCTCTTGCTAGCCCTTTCTTCCCAGCCCCTTCATCCACCCAGGGAGACATTCCGTGGCAGAGACCATCACCCCCATCGACCTGTTCCACGAGCTCAATGCCGGCAAGGTCGGCGAGATCCTCGACGTGCGCAACGTCGACGAGTTCGAGGCGAGCCAGGTCGAGGCCAACCGGCCCGTCCCGACCCGCAACGTGCCGGTCTACCGCGTGATGGAGGAGCTCGAGGAGCAGGCCGCCGCGACCCTCGAGGGCGCAGTGGTCATCTGCGGCCAGGGCAACGGCTCCGAGCTGGTCGCCGAGGAGTTCGAGATGCTCGGCAAGCGCACCCGCTCGCTCGAGGGCGGCACCGATGCCTGGAACCGGCTGCTCGTGCCGCTGGAGATCACCGGCCTCCCGGGCGCGGTGCGCGTCTGGCAGTTCCAGCGCCCGGCCAAGGCGTGCCTGTCGTACGTCGTCGGGGTGCCCGGCCAGAACTGCATCATCGTCGACCCCACGCGCCAGCCGCAGCCGTACCTGGACCTGGCCAAGGAGCACGACATGACCGTCACCCACGTGGTCGACACCCACGTGCACGCCGACCACATCAGCGGTGGCCCGGCGCTGGCGGCCGACCTGGGCGTCGCCTACCACCTGCCGCCGGAGGATGCCGGCGGGGTCGTGCCGTTCCCGAACCAGCCGCTCAAGGACGGCGACGTGCTCGACCTCGGCTCCGCCGAGGTGCGCGTGATGAGCATGCACCTGCCCGGCCACACCCCCGGCACGATCGCGCTGCTGGTCTCCGACAAGGTGCTGCTCGTCGGTGACACGGTGTTCGTCCGGGGGCTGGGTCGGCCCGACCTCACCGGTCAGGCCGAGCAGCTGGCCCAGGACCTGTTCCGCAGCGTGCACGAGCGGCTGCGCCCGCTGGACCCGCAGACGATCATCGCGCCTGCGCACTGGTCGAGCGCGGAGGAGGTCAACGACGAAGGGTTGGTGGTGACCACCCTGGAGGACGTCTTCACCGCGACCCTGCTCAACGAGAAGGCGATGGAGAAGTTCGTCGAGGAGATCGTGACCTCGCTGCCGGCGGCTCCCGACTTCTACGACACCATCCGCCAGGTCAACGCCGGGCAGCTGACCCCGCCGGAGGACGAGGTCGACGTGCTGGACGTGGGCCGCAACCAGTGCGCCGCGTCGACCTCGCTGGTCGCTCACTAGCCTGAGGTGGTGATCTCCGCCCGTCGTGCCCGCCGTCCCGCTCTCCACGAGGTCGGGGAGAACCCGGACTACCGATTCACGCTGGCCAACGAGCGGACGTTCCTGGCCTGGGTGCGCACCGCCCTCGCCCTGATGGCCGCAGGCGTCGCCGTCGTCCAGTTCGTGCCGGGCCTCGCCGAGGTGCGGCACGTCCTCGGCTTCATCCTGATCCTGCTGGGCGGGGTGATCGCGACGATGGCCTACCGCAACTGGGAGCACAACGAGCGGGCGATGCGGCTCGGCGAGCGGCTGCCGCACTCGCCCGTCCCGCGCCTGGTCGCCTCGGTGCTCGCGGTGGTCGCCTTCGTCGCGCTCGGCCTCGTCGTCTACGACCTGCTCCGATGAGGATGTGCCGATGAGGTCGTCGCGCCGGCTGCTGGTCGGCCGCCGCAGACCGGAGCCGGCCATCGACATCGGGCTGCCGGCCGAGCGGACCGCGATGGCCTGGCAGCGCACGGCCCTCTCCCTGGCGGGGGTCTCGGCGCTGGTCGTGCACCTGGCCAACCGGGACCTGCTCGCGGCGGTCCCGGGGGTGCTCGGTCTGCTCGCGGCGCTGGCCCTCCTGGTGGTGGCCGAACGCAGGTACACGTGGGCGGTTCGCCGGGTCGAGGCCGGGGAGTCTCCTCTGGATCACCGGCTCAACGTCGTACTCACCGCCGGCGTCGTCGCGCTGTCGGTGGTGGCGCTGGTGTTGGTGGTCACGCTCGGCATCTGAGCCTCACCGGCCCGTGGGTCGGCCGCAGGCAACTACACTGAGCCTTCGCGGAGGCGAGGGGAGGACGCATGGAAGCCGAAGTCGCGGCGCAGCTGCAGGAGCTGCACGCCCGGGTGTGCAAGGCGATCGCTGACCCGAAGCGGCTGCTGATCATCAACGAGCTGCGCGACCGCGAGCTGAGCGTCGGCGACCTGTGCGAGGCCCTCGGGTTCAGCCAGTCCAACGCCAGCCAGCACCTCGCCGTGCTCCGCGAGCGGGGCATCGTCGCTGCGCGCCGGTCGGGCAGCAACGTCTTCTACTCGCTGCGCAGCCAGAAGATCGTGCAGGCGGTCGACCTGTTGCGGGAGTTCCTGGCCGACGACCTCGCCGACCGCGGCGCACTCAGCGGGGCGCTGTTGCCCTGAACGGGTGGCTCGCGTCGTAGTCGAGCTGCTTGACCATGTGCACGACCGCACCGATCTTCGGCTCGCTCACGAAGTTGAGGTTGTCCACCAGTGCCCGCATCAGCTGCAGGCCGCGGCCGCTCTCGGCGTCCACGTCCGCCTGGTCGCGCACGCCTTCGGCGTTGAAGCCCTCGCCCCGGTCGAGCACGGTGATCGCGCAGCGGTCGGCGGCCAGCTCGATGCTGACCTCGTAGCCCTCGCTGTCGACGGCATGCTGGATCACGTTCGCGCAGGCCTCGGAGATCGCGAGCTCCACGTCGTGGATGCTGTCGGAGGAGGCGCCGAACGCGCGGAGGATCTGGGCCGCCAGGCGCCGGATCACCGGCACGCTGTGGCTCTGGCGCGGGAGGGAGACCGTCATCTCCAGCCGCGGCGAGGGATCGGCCTGCTCGTGGGTGCCCGCGGGCGGCCACCGGTAGGTGCTGCCGCACACGTCGTCGGCCACCTCGCCGAACAGGATCTGCAGCCGGTCGGCCGGGTCGCCGAGGCCCATGCTCTCGTCGTGCACGACGGTCGCGGTGCCGCGGACGCGCGCCGCCAGCCGCCCGGCGATCGCCTCGGTCACCCTGCCCAGGGACGGGATGTCACAGATCGCGGACCCGAACGGGCTCCGGTCCACCGCCAGCTCGACGACGACGTCCTCGACGCGCACCTGGTGGAAGCCACCGCCGAGCGCCTCGTGCAGCCGGCCGAACGCACTGACCACGTCCTCGACGGTGTCGAGCGTCTGACCGTCGGTGAGGGACGCGTCGGCGAGCATCGCACCGGCCGCGGCAGCCACCTGGTCGGGGGTGGCGACCGGGTGCGACTCCGAGGCGGCGGCGAGGGCGACGGTCGCGGCGGACGCGCCGTCGCGGAGCGGGTCGAGTGAGACGAGGACGGCGACGTCGGGGTCGAAGTTCATGACGACCTCCCTGGGGACCATCAGGTCCACGGTGGTTGCGGTGCCGTGCGCGGCCGCCCGGAGAGCCGGGCTGTCCTTCGCTGGCACCAGGGCATGTCCGTCGGCGGGTGCGGAGACGGACTCGGTCGAGACGGGACGAATCGTCAGGGCGGGCATGACCCGCGTCCAGTCCAGGTGCAGCCACAGCAGCGCCGGGTCGGTGGTGCCGCGCAGGGCGCTCTCGGCGCGCTCGACGGCACCCTGGACAGACGACTCGTCGCTCGTGTGGCGCAGGAGGTGGTCCTCCAGCGCCTTCACGGCGACGGCCGCTGCGGCGTCGCGTCGGGTGTCGAGTAGCCAGTCCACGTCGTGGAAACCTTCTCCCGGCTGGGGGCCACCTGGTGTGGCCGGTCGACGGGGCTATACCCAGTCCCGGGGACGAGCACACAGGTGCGCCGTGACACAGTCAGCGCAGCTTGAGGATCTCCATGAGCAGCCGGGCCGACGAGCCACCCGCACGGGTTGCCACGTCGAGCGCGGTCGGCACGTCGATGTCGTCGAGCAGTGCCGCGACCACGCGCTCGTCCGAGTCGGGGTCGTCCTCGGGCCGGCCGGCCGCCTCGTAGAGCGCCTCGAGCGC
>JBMOMG010000034.1:0-3690 GCA_049323155.1 Actinomycetota bacterium
CAGCGAGCTCGAGGCCAGCGAGCCGGGGCTCTACCTCGACGTCGTGCCGCAGAACGCGCCCGCCTTCGCCGACGCGGTCGTCGCGCTGCTCGCCGAGCGGGCCTAGACAGACGAGAGGCCGGAGCGTGGTGTCCTTGCGGACTCCGGCGCTCCGGCCAAAACCCCGTCGCACCCACGAGGTGGATTCAGGCTAGGACCGCGTCCGGGGCCGGTCAATGGTGCGCGGGCGGTCGACCGGGGATCGGCGTGCTGCGGTCTAGACACCGGCGCGGGTTGGCCCCGGCCCACCCGCCTTGCACTCGCCCTGGTCGAGTGCTAAACATTGGTTAGCACTCTCCAGGTGAGAGTGACAGTTCAAGGGCCGGGAAGATGAGGTCCCGAGCGCCGGCGGGAAGGGACTGCCGGGTCTGCAGGGATCGTCCGTCGCGGGCATCGATCCGGTCCACTTTCAACTCTACGCGTGAGGAACCGCAGGAGTTATGTCGAAGCTTATTGCGTTCAACGAGGAGGCCCGGCGCGGCCTCGAGCGTGGCATGAACACGCTCGCCGACGCCGTCAAGGTCACCCTCGGCCCCAAGGGCCGCAACGTCGTGCTGGAGAAGAAGTGGGGCGCCCCCACGATCACCAACGACGGTGTGTCCATCGCCAAGGAGATCGAGCTCGAGGAGCCGTACGAGAAGATCGGCGCCGAGCTCGTCAAGGAGGTCGCCAAGAAGACCGACGACGTCGCGGGTGACGGCACCACCACCGCCACCGTCCTGGCCCAGGCCATGGTGCGCGAGGGTCTGCGCAACGTCGCCGCCGGCGCGAACCCGATGGGCCTCAAGCGGGGCATCGAGAAGGCCGTCGACGCCATCTCCGAGCAGCTGCTCGGGATGGCCAAGGACGTCGAGACCAAGGAGCAGATCGCTTCGACCGCCTCGATCTCCGCTGCTGACACCCAGGTCGGCGAGATCATCGCCGAGGCCATGGACAAGGTCGGCAAGGAAGGCGTCATCACCGTCGAGGAGAGCAACACCTTCGGGCTCGACCTCGAGCTCACCGAGGGTATGCGCTTCGACAAGGGCTACATCTCGGCGTACTTCGTCACCGACGCCGAGCGCATGGAGACCGTGCTCGAGGATCCCTACATCCTGATCGCGAACCAGAAGGTCTCCAACGTCAAGGACATGCTGCCGCTGCTCGAGAAGGTCATGCAGTCCGGCAAGCCGCTGCTGATCCTGGCCGAGGACGTCGACGGCGAGGCCCTGTCCACGCTGGTCGTCAACAAGATCCGCGGCACCTTCAAGTCCGTCGCCGTCAAGGCCCCGGGCTTCGGTGACCGCCGCAAGGCCATGCTGCAGGACATCGCGATCCTCACCGGTGGCCAGGTCATCTCCGAGGAGGTCGGCCTCAAGCTCGAGACCACCGGGATCGAGCTGCTCGGCCAGGCCCGCAAGGTCGTCGTGACCAAGGACGAGACCACCATCGTCGAGGGCGCCGGCGACGCCGACCAGATCGCCGGCCGGGTCAACCAGATCCGCGCCGAGATCGAGAAGAGCGACTCCGACTACGACCGCGAGAAGCTGCAGGAGCGCCTGGCCAAGCTGGCCGGCGGTGTCGCGGTGATCAAGGTCGGCGCGGCCACCGAGGTCGAGCTCAAGGAGCGCAAGCACCGCATCGAGGACGCCGTCCGCAACGCGAAGGCGGCCGTCGAGGAAGGCATCGTCGCCGGCGGTGGCGTGGCGCTCGTCCAGGCCAGCGACAAGGCGTTCGAGAAGCTCGAGCTCGAGGGCGACGAGGCGACCGGTGCCGCGATCGTGAAGCACGCCGCCTCCGCGCCGCTGAAGCAGATCGCGATCAACGCCGGCCTCGAGGGCGGCGTCGTGGCGGAGAAGGTGCGCGGTCTCGAGCCCGGCTTCGGTCTCAACGCCGCCACCGGCGAGTACGTCGACATGATCGCCGAGGGCATCCTCGACCCGGCCAAGGTGACCCGCTCGGCGCTGCAGAACGCCGCGTCGATCGCCGCGCTGTTCCTCACCACCGAGGCCGTCGTGGCCGACAAGCCCGAGAAGGCTCCGGCCATGCCGGGTGCCGACGGTGGCATGGGCGGCATGGACTTCTGAGTCCGGCACCACCAGCACCACTGCGAAGGGCCCCGGGATCTCCCGGGGCCCTTCCGCGTCTCCGGCCGGCGTGAGGCCCGGGCACTCGACTGTCACAACGGTTCACCTGACCGGTTGTGACAGCCGTTCTGCACCATGGCACGTCACAACCGTTCAGCTGAAGGATTGTGGCGTGGGACCTCGGAACAGTACGAGGTCCAGGCGGTCTCTCAGTCCAGGCCCAGCGCGGCGGCGACGTCCGCCGGTAGGGGCGCGGCGTCGGCGAGCCCCGGGGCGTGGCTCCGGGCGACGTAGACCCACAGCCCGTCGGGGCCCTCGGAAAGCACGGCATAACGCGGGTCGACGCCCTCCACCGCGAACGCCTCCACCGGCATCGCCTCCGCCTCGGACTCCTCGCCCCCGCCGGTGTCGTCGCACGGGGGCAGCTCGGCTCCCTCGAGCGCGGCGCCGGGCGAGACCTCACCGGCGTCGACCTGCAGGTAGAGGGTGTCCTCGTAGCTGACCGCCGCGACGCACGAGGCGGCCGCCCCACCCGCGGCCCGCCCCTCGCCGGACCCGCCGGCTCCCGCGTCGGCCGGGTCCGCTCCCTGGGTCTCGGGCTCGTCGTCGGGCGCGCATCCGGTCAGGGCCAGCGCTCCGGCGACCGAGAGCACGATCAAGGTGCGGGTGAGGCGGGTCGCGGGGCGTCGGGACATCGTGGGTCTCCTCGGGTCGTCGTTGGTGGTTCGACGCCACGGAGGACGATCCGGTTCCCGCCGTGCTCGACGCCGAGGCCGAGACCGCCCGACGCCGCTGCTACCGGACCCCGTGCGGCCGGAACTGGATGCTGATCCGGGGCCCGACCGGGCGGGTCGTCTTCGGGACGGCGTGCTCCCAGGTGCGCTGGCACGACCCGCCCATCACCAGCAGGTCGCCGTGGCCGACGACGAACGAGATCGTTGACCCACCGCCGCGCGGACGCAGCAGCAGTCGGCGGGCCTCGCCGAACGACACGATCGCGACCATGGTGTCCTCGGTGCGGCTGCGCCCGATCGTGTCGCCGTGCCAGGCGACCGAGTCGCGCCCGTCGCGGTAGTAGCAGAACCCGGCCGTGGTGAACGGCTCGCCGAGCTCGGTGCCGTAGTGGGCGCTCAGCCGGTCGCGGGCCTCGGCGACCAGCGGGTCGGGGAGCGGCTCGCCGTGGCCGTAGAACTTGAGCAGTCGCGGCACATCGACCACCCGGTCGTACATCTGCCGGCGCTCGGCGTGCCACGGCACGTCGTACAGCAGCCGCCGGAAGAGGTCGTCGGCGCCGGTGACCCACGCGGGGCGTACGTCGACCCATGCCCCGCGGCTCAGCGGGGTGCGCCGCACGGTCTCGCCGAGCTCGCCCAGAGCCGGTCCACCCGACGGTGCCTCCACGAGCTCGTCGAACAGGGAGGCCTGGAAGTCCACGGTCATGCCGTCAGAGTACGACGATTCGAACACATGTCCTGCATCTCTGCTTGAGTGCAGTAGCCTCGGTGGCTGTGGAGAATCAGCGCCCGGTCGGCGGTGTGGACTACCCGCGCACGTTCCAGGAGTTCAAGCAGTGGTTCCCCGACGA
>JBMOMG010000035.1:0-1826 GCA_049323155.1 Actinomycetota bacterium
CGACTCAGCTCGCCGATCCGGAACCTGTCCTCCTCGGGGGCCACGCCACCAGCGTAGCGGAAGTTTGACAAACCCTAGACACCACCTGTTCGCCCGGTTGGACGTGGGGCGTGGCGGGCGCGTATCCTGACAGGCGCGCTTGGAGTCTGCCTGGATCTCAGACGGAGCAGATTCACGCTCGCTGTTCGTTCGCACCGCCGGCGCTCACCGGCAGTCACCATACGAAGTAGTGAAACGGGCTCCTGTCGCGCGCCCGCACGACACCATCCATCCAAGGAATCCATTCCCTTATGACGAGCACTCCCACTCTCTCGGACGCGCCGCAGGTTGCGGTCAACGACATCGGGTCCGAAGAGGACTTCCTCGCGGCGATCGACGCGACCATCAAGTACTTCAACGACGGTGACATCGTCGAAGGCACCATCGTCAAGGTTGATCGGGACGAGGTCCTGCTCGACATCGGCTACAAGACCGAGGGCGTCATCCCCTCGCGTGAGCTCTCGATCAAGCACGACGTCGACCCCTCCGAGGTCGTCTCCGTCGGCGACGCGGTCGAGGCCCTGGTCCTCCAGAAGGAGGACAAGGAAGGCCGACTGATCCTGTCCAAGAAGCGCGCCCAGTACGAGCGCGCCTGGGGCACCATCGAGCAGGTCAAGGAGGAGGACGGCGTCGTCACCGGCACCGTCATCGAGGTCGTCAAGGGTGGCCTCATCCTCGACATCGGGCTGCGTGGCTTCCTGCCCGCCTCGCTCGTCGAGATGCGTCGTGTGCGCGACCTGCAGCCGTACGTCGGCCAGGAGCTCGAGGCGAAGATCATCGAGCTCGACAAGAACCGCAACAACGTCGTGCTCTCGCGTCGTGCGTGGCTCGAGCAGACCCAGTCGGAGGTCCGCCAGGGCTTCCTGACCCAGCTGCAGAAGGGTCAGATCCGCAAGGGTGTCGTCTCCTCGATCGTCAACTTCGGTGCGTTCGTGGACCTCGGCGGCGTCGACGGTCTGGTCCACGTCTCCGAGCTGTCCTGGAAGCACATCGACCACCCGTCCGAGGTCGTCGCGGTCGGCGACGAGGTCACCGTCGAGGTGCTCGACGTCGACATGGACCGCGAGCGCGTCTCCCTGTCGCTGAAGGCGACCCAGGAAGACCCGTGGCAGCACTTCGCCCGCACCCACCAGATCGGCCAGATCGTCCCGGGCAAGGTCACCAAGCTGGTGCCGTTCGGCTCGTTCGTCCGCGTCGAGGAGGGCATCGAGGGGCTGGTGCACATCTCCGAGCTCGCCGAGCGCCACGTCGAGATCCCCGAGCAGGTCGTCCAGGTCAACGACGACGTCATGGTCAAGATCATCGACATCGACCTCGAGCGTCGCCGGATCTCGCTGTCGCTCAAGCAGGCCAACGAGACCGCCGCAGCGGCCGAGGTCGAGGAGTTCGACCCGACGCTGTACGGCATGACCGCGTCCTACGACGAGCAGGGCAACTACATCTACCCCGAGGGCTTCGACCCGGAGACCGGCGAGTGGCTCGAGGGCTACGACGAGCAGCGCGCCGCCTGGGAGGAGCAGTACGCCAAGGCTCACGCCCGCTGGGAGGCTCACGTCAAGCAGCAGGCCGAGGCCAAGAAGGCCGCCGCCGAGGCCGGCGAGGCCACGTCGTACTCGTCCGACCAGGGTGCCCAGGAGGAGACCGGCGGTTCGCTGGCCTCCGACGAGGCGCTCCAGGCGCTGCGCGAGAAGCTCACCGGCGGTCAGTGACCCGCCGCGGCTGAGCCGCACCGCCTGACCCGCACCACGCACGAGGGGCCCGACCACCACCCGGTGGTCGGGCCCCTC
>JBMOMG010000035.1:1836-3654 GCA_049323155.1 Actinomycetota bacterium
GTCGTGTCGGCCCGGCAGCCGGCTGTCGGAACGTAGGATCTGGGCAGATCTGGGCAAGACGTGAGACGGGGGTCGTCCGCCTTGGGTGCACGCGTCGGTAGGTTGCTTGCGGCCGTGTTGGCGCTGGTCGTGGTGGCGACCTCGTCTCCGGCTGTCTCGAGAGCGCAGGAGGCAACGCCTCCGCGCATCTTGATCGTCGGTGACTCGATCACCCACGGATCCTCCGGCGACTTCACCTGGCGGTACCGGCTCGACCGGCATCTCGACGCGGTCGGTGCGGACGTCGACCTCGTCGGACCGGAGCGCGGCCTTCACAACCTGCACGGCGAGGGCCCGAGCCTCGACTACGTCGACCCCGGCTTCGACCAGGATCATGCCGCTCGCTGGGGCGCATCGGCGAGCGCTCCGCCGTGGCCGGTGGGCAGGCTCGTGGACACCTACCGGCCGGACGTCCTCGTCGTCCTGCTCGGCCTGAACGACCTCGTCTGGCTCGGTCTGACTCCTGCGGAGCTCGAGAGCGTCATGCGTTCCTGGGTCGCTGAAGCGCGCGAGGCGAAGCCCGATGTCGGGTTCGTGCTCGGCCGGCTGACCGGCACCAACTTCGCCGGGGTCCGTGAGTACAACGATCGCCTGCCGGCGCTGGCGGCCTCCCTCGACAGTCCCGCCTCCCCGGTGGTGGTGTCCTACTCCGACACGGACTTCGCCGACGGTCGAGACACGTGGGACCCGGCTCACCCGAACGCCCGGGGCGAGGTCAAGATCGCGGCCGCGATGGCCGACGCGCTCGCCGAGCTCGGCATCGGTGCGCCGTACCCGCGACCACTTCCGACGGTGCCGCTGGGACCCCGCTTCGCCCCGGACCTGAGCGTCGCCGCCGGCGACGAGGCGGTGACCCTCACCTGGGACGTGGCGCCGGGCGCACTGGCGGAGTACGTCTGGTGGCGGGACGTCACGGACGGCGGCCCGTGGTCGCGGACCACCGATCCCGTGGAGGGGCAGGCCTGGTACGTCGACCGGCTGGTCAACTGGCACACCTACGAGTTCGTGCTCCAGCCGGTGAAGGGCAGCTGGGCGGCCGAGGACGACACGCGCTCCAACGTGGTCCGGGTCGTGCCGGTGCCGCGCGCGCCGGGCGTCGCCGAGGATGTCGCGGTGGAGCCGCACGACTACGGGGTCTCGGTGGCGTGGTCTCCCGCGGAGGAGGCCACCGGGTACCGGGTGTGGTGGCGCAACGTCAGCGGTGACGGCGGGTGGGAGGCCACCACCGAGCTCCTGGGGGTGACGACGGCGGACCTCTCCGGTCTCGTCGCGGGGGACGAGTACGCCTTCCGGGTCCAGGCCACCAACGACGGAACGTGGGGCGAGCTCTCGTTGCCGGTCATCGCGACGCCCACGGCGCCGGTGCCAGTCGCTCCCTCCGACGTGCGCGTCGCCGTCACTGCCGGCGGTGTCGCGACGGTCTCCTGGGACGCCGCCGCCCACGCCACCGAGTACCACCTGTTCCGTCGCGACCTCACGGTTGGGGAGGAGTGGACCCGTGTGGAGACGGAGCTGCCCATCACGGCACGGAGACACCGCGTCCCGGGGCTGCGCACCCACCACCGCTACGCCTTCACCGTGCAGTCGTGGAACATGCACGTCGCCGGGCCGATGTCGCGCTCGGTGTCGGCCCGGGTGCCGCGGCCGGCCGCCGTCCGGGTTCGCCGGGCATGGTCCCCCCGCCGAGACGTGGTCCGCGTGACGTCGGTGCCGGTACCCGGTGCCGACCACTACCGGATTCTCACGGTCCCACGACGCTCGTGCGGCCCTCGGCCTGCG
>JBMOMG010000036.1:0-3587 GCA_049323155.1 Actinomycetota bacterium
GTTCGGCACTGTTTCGGGGGTGGGACCGGTGCCGAACGTTGCGAGCGGGGAGGCGCCTTCCACCCGAGCCGCCTGGGCCGCCTTGGCCCGGCGTGAGGCGCGGATCGCCGACATCAACAGCGGCACGAAGGCCGCGAGGCCGATCAGGACCACCGACGTGGCCACCACCCGCACCAGGCTCGGGACGGGCAGCACCGCGAGCAGCAGCCCGCCGTTGACCGCGACGATCCGCAGCGCCCCGCCGCGGTCGAGCACGGTGTTGGCGGCGCGCACGGCGAGCGGGCCGCCGCCGAGCGCCATCGGGACGAGGTAGGACAGGGCACCGAGCAGCACCTGCGCGCCGAAGCCGGCGGCGAGGAACGGCGTCATCCACGAGACCCGCTCGTCGGCGACCTGCCACGAGTCGGCCGTGGCGATGCCGACCGCCATTGCCACCAGCGACCCGGTCAACCACGCCACGCCGGCCAGCACCGACCAGGTCGGGTACGACGAGGGCCGCTTGCCCAGCGCGGTGCGCACGAACGGGACCGCGACGAGAGCCAGCCCGGCCAGGTAGCCGAGCAGCCCGACGACCACGACCGGCCGCACGCCGAGCAGCGCGCCGGTCGCGGCGACCACGACCGATCCCGCCAGCACGGGCAGAGCCCGGCCGGCCGCTCGCTCGGTGCCCTCGGCCATCCGGGTGCGGAGCATGGTCGGCCACAGCGTCACCAGCGTGCCGACCACGGTGAGGCCCATCCAGCCGAGCACGTTGATGGTCGCGTGCGCCAGCCGCATCTGGCCGTGCAGCGGGTCGCCGAGGCCGCGGGCCAGGACGGTGCCGAGCGTGGCGCCGACGGGCAGCAGGGCCGCGGCGGCGACGTAGTAGCGCACGGTGGCACCGAACCGCGAGGGCAGGGCACGGCGCATCTGACCGACCAGGGCCACGGCGTGCCACGCCACTGCCCCGGCCACCGCGGTCGCGCCGGTGACCGTCACGGGCCACGCGTCGGTGAGCACCCCTGCTACCACGAGGAGCACGCCGCCGTTGAGCATCAGCAGCCGTGCCGACTGTCTGCGGCGATCGCCCGGGCGGGGCGGGGTGTGCAGCAGGGCGTCGGCGAAGTGCCGGCTCCAGACGAGGATCGCGTGCGTGACCGCGCCGAGCAGCAGCAGGTGGATCATCAACCAGCGCGGCGCGGGGACGAACGGGTGCACCAGGGCGATCAGGGCGGTGGCCGCGAGCCAGAGCACCACCGGCAGGTCGCGCAGCGGCCAGAAGCCGCGTGTGGACGTGGTGCTCATCGGGTCGCTCCCGTGGTGCTCGGACGGCGGGGTGTCGTCGCCGGCGGGGCCGCCACCAGCCAGACCACGAGGATCACGAAGGCGAGCAGCGCGGAGATGTTGAGGGTGCCGCCGAGCTCCCAGCCGGCCTGGCTGCCGAGCGCGTCGCCGACCCACAGGCGCAGCGCCAGGGATAGGTGCAGCAGGACGGCGGGGACCAGCAGGGCCGGGTGGTAGGGCAGCGGCCGGCGGAGCACGGCGGGCAGGATCACTGGTGCGTGCGCCATGATCATCGACATCGTGAAGCCGAGGAAGACGGCGTGGATCACCGCGTCGTACCGCACACCCTCGGCGGCGGGGCCGCCCACCAGCCACACCGAGCCGGCGACGGCGAGCCAGAAGTAGCCGGCGAGCATGCTCGCGGCCATGTAGCGCACCAGCCCGGTCGAGCGGATCGTCCGGCGGGCCACGTCGTGGACGGCCAGCCAGCCAACGAGCACCAGCAACCCCAGCCCGAGCAGCGGGGTGCCGACCTCGGGCCACAGCAGCGAGGCGACGACGGTGACCACGACGGCGGTGGTCAGCGCGACCAGCGTGGATCCGGCTGCCGGCCCCATCGCGATCCGGGCGAGCTCGAGACGCTCACCGGCGATGGTCAGCACGATGAATCCGGCCAGCCAGGGCAGCAGCGCCGAGACCTCCACGCCGCCGAGCCACAGCGTGGCCGCGCCGACGGCGAGCACCGCGCCGAGCGCCTGCACCAGCACCGCGTCGTCGCGCTGGCGACGCCACAGCGGCACGTAGACCAGGGTCATCGCCACCGCGCCGGCGACGAGGAGGGAGCGTCCGGCGACCAGCGGCGCGGGGGAGACCAGCAGCACCGCGCCGGCGCCGAGCAGGCCGGGGGCGAGGAAGCCGGTACGGCGGCCGAGGGCGACTGCGCGCTCGAGTGCGATCAGCGTGCCGACGAAGCCGAGCACGAGCAGCATCCCGTGCACCTCGGGCAGACGTTGCGAGGAGACCGGGGCGGGCAGGCCGAGCAGCATCAGCGCCGCGTCGAGGCCGGCGAGCAGGGCCAGACCGCCTGGGAGCAGGAACGGCAGCCGGCGCAGCGTCTCGCTCGTCCTGGCCGGCGTCGCGGTGCGGGCGCCGGCGGCTACGGTCGCGGTCATCGCAGACCCGGCCGGGTCAGCAGCTCGAGCCGGCAGCCGCCGGGCTCGGAGAACGGGTGCAGGTCGGTGCGCGAGCTGTCGGCGCCGTACTCGTCGAGCGCCCCTCGGACGATGCCGAGGTGCACCCCGCACACGACGTCGGGGTACTCCTTGGCGGTCTCCAGCAGCGGGCAGCGGGTCAGCACGGTGGTGGTGGCCCGGGCGTCGGTCTGCGGGGCGAACCCGACCTCGTCGAGCAGATCGGCCACCTTGCGGCGCGCCGCCGCGGGCGTGGTGCCCAAGGGCCTGCCGGACCGACGGGCCAGCTCCCGGCCCCAGGAGCGGCCGGCGACGATCGCGTCCTCGCGCGGGTTGGAGCTCGTGCGGTGGATGTGGGCGGCGAGCGTGGCTGCCAGACCGGCGTACTCGGAGCCGGCCGCCTCGACCTCCGGGTCGGTGGCTTCGTACAGCCAGGCCGGGCGGCCCCGCCCCTTCGGGGTGTCGCGGAACCGGCGGGCCAGCTTGCGGGCGACCAGCGCGTCGAGGTGCTCGCGGAGCGTGTTGGCGTGCAGGCCGGTGGCGTCGGCGAGGACGTGCAGCGTCGCCGGGCCGGTGCTCGCGCGGAGCGCGTCGAGCACGGCGGCGCGGGAGGGGGAGAGCGCGCGCCCCTCGCGCACCGGCACCGCCGGCAGGGGACCGTAGCCAGGGCGGTTCAAGTTGCCCACGATATTTTCCACGGTGTTTACTGTAATAAATATCTGAGGCGGCCGCCAGCCGAGCGGCCCAGGAGACCGGTGGCACTGCCACGAGGTGGAGGACTGAGATGGACAACGTCGTGATCGCGTCGACCGAGGCGGACGCCCGCGCTGCCGAGGCGGTCGAGCAGCACCACGCCCAGATGGCCGGGGCGCTCGCCACCCGGGTCGAGGCCCTGGTCGGCGCCGCGAGCGCCGGAGACGCCGCTCGCGCGGCCGAGGCCCGCGCCGACCTCGTGGGCTGGTGCGATCGCGAGCTCGTCCCGCACGCGCTGGCCGAGGAGAAGGCGATGTACCCGGCGGCCCAGGCCAAGGTCGAGGGCCGGCTCCTCGTCGAGGGCATGCTCGCCGAGCACCAGGTCATCACCGGGCTGGTGCAGGTGCTCGGTGCCACCGAGGAGCCGGTCCGCGCGGCCGC
>JBMOMG010000037.1:0-3539 GCA_049323155.1 Actinomycetota bacterium
CCCTTGCGGCGCACGGAGGCGCGCTGGGCGCGGTCGGCGATGTGCGCACGCTCGGCCAGGACCGGCGTCGCGAAGCTCATGATCCGGTCCACCGTGGTCTGCGCGGCCTGGGCGACCGCTTCCGGGCTCTCCCCGGCCCGGATCCGGGCCTGGATGTCGCGGGGCCGCAGTGCGCTTTCCATCTGAATCTCCAACTGGCCGAGTCGTGCGTGGTCACCGCGGAGAGCGGCCGTGAGCCTGGCGTCAGCAGGAAGGGTGTACTCCTCACCCGAGTCACTGACGAGGACCAGTCTGGTCTTGTCCTCAGTCAGCCCCACGAGTGTGAGGTCCTGCATGCGGGCGGCTCCTGATCTCATGTCGTCTTGTCCGCACGAGCCTACTTCAGCGTGCGGACGCTACGGCGTAGCCGGAGCGTGAGTCGTTAACCTCTGCGGGTGCAGACATCGGCGGCGGCTCCCGGCGTGCTCCTGGTGATCCTGGACCTGGCCGGGATCTTCGTGTTCGCGCTGTCCGGCGGCCTGGTCGGGGTGCGCAAGGGGCTCGACGTGTTCGGTGTGCTCGTGCTCGCGAGTGCCACCGGCCTGGGCGGCGGGTTCCTCCGCGACGTGCTGATCGGTGCCGTTCCGCCGGCCGCCCTCGCCGACTGGCGCTACCTGGTGGTTCCGGTCGTCGCCGGCATCCTGACCTTCTGGTTCCACCCGACGCTGGGCCGGATGGAACGCCTGGTGACGGTGTTCGACGCCGCCGGGCTCGGTCTGTTCTGCGTGGTCGGGGCCCTCAAGGCGATCGACTACGGGCTGGGACCGGTGCCGGCGGCACTGATGGGCACGCTGACCGCCGTCGGCGGCGGGGTGGTACGCGACCTGCTGGCCGGCCGGGTGCCCGTGGTGCTGCGCAGCGAGCTGTACGCCACGCCTGCCCTCGTCGGCGCTGCGCTCGCGGTGACGATGGACACCCAGACCGGGCTGTCGACCTCGGCCTTCGCGGTCCCGGCCGCCGCACTCGCGACCGGCTGGCGGCTGCTGGCCATCTGGCGCGGCTGGCAGGCGCCGCGGCCCGCGGGGACGCCGAGCACCTGACGCGGGTGCGCGCGGCTACGGCCCGAGCACCCGCTGGAGATAGGCGTTGCCGAAGACCCGGTCGGGGTCGACCCGGTCGCGAACCTCGAGGAAGTCCTGCCAGCGCGGGTACGCCGGGGCGAGGTCGCCTGCCGTGCGCGTGTGCAGCTTGCCCCAGTGCGGCCGGCCGTCGTAGGACCGCATGACGTTCTCGACGCCGGCGAAGTAGGCACGGTGGTCGGTGTGCGCGTTGACGTGGAACGCCAGGTAGACGCTGTCGCGGGCATGAGCCGTGGACAGCCACACGTCGTCTGCCGGGGCGGAGCGGACCTCGACGGGGAAGCTGATCCGCCATCCCTGCCGGTCGATCAGGGCGCGCGTCTCGGTGAGTGCCTGCATGCCGACCTCGCGCGGAACGGCGTACTCCATCTCCCGGAACACGACGTCGCGCGGAGAGGTGAACACCCGGTGCGAGACGTCGCTGTAGCTGCGGGCGGACAGGGCCCGTGACGAGAGCCGGTTCAGGCGTGGCACCAGCGAGGGCGCGGCGTTGCCCAGGGAGTTGACCCAGCCGAAGACGGTGTTGGACAACAGCCGGTCCTCAAGGGCCTCGCGCGCGGGTGACAGCGGACGGGGTACGTCGAGGGTCCGGTTGTTGCGCTTGACCAGCATCCGGTCGGTGTGAGGGAACCAGTACATGTCCACGTGGTGGTTCGCCGCGGTGATCTCGTCGAACCCACCCACGGCAGCGTCCCAGGTCAGCGGCTCCTCGACCGCCTCCAGCGTGAACGCCGGTTCGACCAGGAAGGTGACCGCGGTGAGGGTGCCCAGGGCGCCGAGGCCGATCCGGGCCGCGTGGAACAGCTCGGCGTCGCGGTCGGCGGAGACTCGACGCACCTGGCCGTCGGCGGCGACGAGCTCCAGGGCCTTCACCTGGGCGGCCAGCGAGGCCCACACGCCGCCGGTGCCGTGGGTGCCGGTCGAGATCGCGCCGGCCACGCTCTGCTTGTCGATGTCGCCCATGTTGTGCAGGGCCAGGCCCAGGCCGTGCAGCGTCGAGTTGAGGACGTGCAGCGGGGTTCCGCTGCCGACGGTCACGGTCATCGCCTCGCGGTCGACCTCGCGCACTCCGACCAGGTGGTCGGGCCGCATCAGCCAGCCGTCGGTGACGGCGACGTCGGTGAACGAGTGGCCGGAGCCGATCATCTTCACTCGCGTCCCCTGGGCGGCCGCCTCGGTGACCAGCGCCGCGACCTCGGCGGTGTCCTGCGGGGCGACGACCCGGGTAGGTGCGGAAGAGGCCAGTCCGGACCAGTTCCACCAGCGGCCGGCGGCGTCGAGGGTCCCAGGGACGGCAGTCGTGTGCGACATGGCAGCAGCGTAGGGGGCGCGCCATCGCTGCCGGGGCATACTCGACGTCATGGCGACACCCGTGGTCAACGAGGTCCGCAGCCGGCTCGGAGCGCAGCTGTTCGCGCGCGTGGCAGGCCCGGAGGGCCCGCGCCGCCGTGAGCGTATCCACGGCACTCCGGGGCCACGGTGGTTCGCCGAGGGCGCCGCGATCCGTCAGGTGCACGGTGACGCGTCGATGTTCGTCGGGGGCGTCCGAGCCCTGCTGCTGCAGTCGCTCCACCCGCTGGCGATGGCCGGTGTCGCTGCCCACTCCGGCTACAAGGGCGATCCGTGGGGGCGGCTCCAGCGGACCAGCCACTTCCTGGCCGTCACGACGTTCGGCACCGCGTCCGACGCCGACAAGATGGTCCGCCGGATACGTGCCGTGCACGAGACAGTGCGCGGGATCGCGCCGGATGGACGTTCCTACGCAGCCTCCGACCCGCACCTGCTCCGCTGGGTCCACATCGCCGAGATCGACAGCTTCCTCACCGCCCACCAGCGCTACGGCGCGCGCCGGCTCGACCAGGCGGGACGGGACCGGTACGTCGCGGAGACGGCAAGGGTCGCCGAGGCGCTCGGGGCAGTCGACCCGCCCCGCAGCGAGGAGGAGCTGAGACATCAGCTCACGGAGTACCGGCCCGAGCTGCACGCGACCACCGCGGCTCGCGAAGCCGCCCGGTTCATCCTGCTCACCCCGCCGCTGCCGCTGCCTGCCCGTCCGGCCTACGCCGCGATCGCCGGAGCGGCCGTGGCGCTCATGCCCCGCTGGGCCCGCGAGGAGCTCGGGCTGCTGCCGGTGCCGGGCGTCGTTGCCGGACCCGCCGGCGCCGTGATCACCCGCACCATCCGCTGGGCGATGGCGCCGCCGGACTGAGTTCCACCGCTTGACGCGGCACCTGCGCCTCATCGTCGGCGCCTGAACCTGGCTTCGCCGGTGGGGGTGATGGTGAGGGTGTAGCGGGGGTCGTGGGCGCGTTGGTGGTGGTAGCCGCACAGGGGCAGGGCGTTGGTGAGGTCGGTGGGTCCGCCCTGGCTCCAGGGGTCGGGGTGGTGGATCTCGCACCAGGCGAAGGGGCGTTCGCAGCC
>JBMOMG010000038.1:0-3513 GCA_049323155.1 Actinomycetota bacterium
GACGTATCTGCGCCTCGTTCAGCCAGAACAGATCGCTCATCCCAGTTCCCGTCCCAACAGCTAAGGGAACCGCTCTGAATCACATCACGCCGCGTCGCTCAAAGGACTTTATGGGTCCGGACCCTAGGTCAGCCCCCTCCTCTATTGCGACCCTGCCTCGGCGCAATCACGACGAACGAAGCTCGTTCCGCGAGATCTCGAAGTGCACGAGGCCAAACCAGCGGTCGCCGCCAGTACAGCACTTCAAGGGATAGATCCTCTTTGTATGTATTAGGCCGCATCGGCAAGACGGAAAATCCCAGAACACGTTGATAATCAACAGGTTAATAGGAACGGCGCAAGCTGCGGCATCGGCAGACCGTTTCGCAAAGGGACACCGCCTATGCGGGTAAGGCTCGCTTAATACTACCTATGCGAGTGTCCGGGCGAGTGCCAAGGGCGGGCTTCGCTCGGCGGTAGATCCAGCCGAGTTGGGAAACGCCACCTTGGTGCATACCCCAACTGGTACGCACTTGGAGAATACTGATGTCCGTGCCGATCACGTCGATCGTGTTCCAGAACTCGGGCGTTCTTTCTCTCGAAGGTGGCATCACGACGTTCGGCCAAACATTCCTGGCCGGCGCCCTGCGGCCCGGCCAGACCCTGCTCGCCGAGATCGGCGGTCAGCTCGTGCCGGTGCAGGTCGATGTCCGCAACACCTACCCCGACGGGTCGGTGAAGATGGCGGTGCTGACCATGGAGCGGCCCGACCTTGCGCCCTGGCAGTCGGCCGAGGCGGTGCTGATCGCGGGCAATGTCGCGCCGGCCGCGCCGGCGGTGTCGCTCCCCGGCGTGCTGGCCGGCCACAGCGCCACCCTCAGCCTCGCGCTCGAGGGGCGCGCGCCGCTCACGATCGATATCGGCAAGGCGGTGACGGAGGCGATCGCGGCGGGAACCGCCTCGTTCTGGCAGCAGGGGCCGCTCGCGACCCAGGCGCGGGTCGAGGTCCCGCTCGACAACTCCTCGATGCGCATCGTGCTCGACGTCACCGGCTATGCCGACGGCGAGATCCGCTTCACGGTCGGGCTGAACAACGACCGCGCGATGGAGGCGGTGGGCGGCCGGCTCGACTACACCGCCAAGGTCGTGCTCGACGGCGCGACGCTGTTCGAGCAGAGCCTGAGCCACCACCAGTACCAGCGGGTCGCGCTCGACTTCGCCTCGTCCGACAAGCACGGCATCCAGGGCCTCGGCGCGCCCAATACGGGCTGGCTGAACATCAAGCACGACATCGAGTACCTGAAGGCGACCAACGCCGTCTTCCAGTTCAACACCGAGTTCGAGGCCGATCCCGGCAGGCTGCGCGCCTATTACGACCAGATCACGACCGATCCCCGGTGGGGCGAGGTGTTCTGGCACCACGGCGTGGAGACCTACATGCCGAAGACGGGTGGCCGGCCGGATATCGGCTTCACCACCCAGGCGAACGCGCACTGGCTGCTGAGCCAGGACGCCGCCGCCGGCGAGTACGCGCTCGCCCAGGCGCGCGTCGCCGGCTACGTGCCCTGGAACTTCTACGACCTCGCCAACGGCACGGTGCTGAACGCCGATGCCTATCCGCTGCTCTGGACCGATCCGCGCGGCGGCACCGGCCGGCCGGGGGATGCCACCTCGCGCGGGCTGACCCAGCAGGTGGCGCCCTCGAGCGAGACCGGCTGGACCCCCGACCGGGCGCACATGCCCGACCTCTCCTTCGTGCCCTATCTGCTGACCGGCGAACGCTGGATCTACGACAATGTCATGACCCAGGCGTCGTTCTCGATCATGCGGGCGCCCTCCTCGGCCGTCGGCGCGAACGGCGAGCGCCTGGTGATCGAGGGATCGCAGCTGCGCGACGGCGCCTGGTCGATGCGCCAGATCGAGCATGCGGCCTGGATCGCCGAGGACAACAGCGCCGAGCAGGCCTATTTCACCCAGGCGGCGAAGGAGAACTGGGACCGCATCCTCTCCATGGCGCCGGCCTGGACCGAGACCTGGGGGGAGCTCGCCGGGTTCATCCCCACCAGCGTCTACGCCTCCTATCTGGGCGGCGAGTTCCCGATCTGGCAGACCAACATGCTCGCCGGCGTGGTGGCGCTCGCCGCCGCGCGCGGCAGCGAGGAGGCCCGCGGCGTCCTCGACTTCATGGGCAACCACCTGCTCGGCCTGGTGCAGTCGGCGGACAAGGGCTTCGACCCGCACAACGCCGCCGGCTACTACACGCCCTTCTTCGTCGACGGTAAGCCGCTGACCACCTGGAGCGCGGTGGCGGACGCCCTGAAGGCCAAGGGCACCTACGTCGATAGCTTCAAGGGCGGCGGCGAGGAATATCAGCGCCTGATGCTGGCCTCGCTGTCGATGGCCTACCACGCGACCGGCGACGAGCGGTACCGCGAGGCGGCCGAGAGCTTCCTCAAGCTCGCCCCGCCCGGCGCCACCACCGCCATCTACGCGACTCTCGCGCAGTTCGCCGTGACCATCCCGGAGCTGCACGAGCTCTATCGCGCCGATCCCCGCGCCCCCGCCGCCGGCTTCGATCCGGTGACCCTCGTGCTCGGCACCGGGCCGGACGAGATCCGGCTCAGCATCTCGCAGGACTACTACGCCGGGCCGGTGCAGTACCGCATCTTCATCGACGGCCAGCAGATCGGCGGCACGCTGACCGCCTCGGCGCTCAAGTCGCGCTCCGAGGCGGATCTCGTGGTCCTGCGCGGCGACTTCCCCGACACGCTGTCGCTGCGCGTGCAGATGATCAACGACACCTACCAGGGCAGCACGGCGCAGGACCGGAACCTGTACGTGAACGCGGTGTCCTACAATGGCGTCGAGCTGCCGGTGCGTATGGCGCTGCTGAACAACACGGCCCAGGAGGCGAGCCTGTCGGCAGGCGGCAGGAGGTGGGATGAGCCCCCGCCCGCCCCGGCGCCCGAGCCGCCCGCGACGCCGGAGCCGCCGTCGTCCACGCCGCCGGTGGTGGTCGAGCCCGATCCCGCGCCGACCGAGACGATCGTGTTCGCGCTCAACCCGCGCAATCAGCAAAGCCAGGGCGTGCTCAGCGTCGAGGCGAACGGCGAGCGCGTGTTCGAAGGCGTGCTCGCGGCCGCCAATCCCGCTAGCCCCTGGACCGTGGCGCTCGAGGTCGCCACCGGCGAGAGCACGGAGTTCGTGCTGAGCTACGCCAGGAGCGGGGTGAGCAGCCTGCCGTTGCCGGGGCCGGCCCTGGTTGGGGTCGCGCATGACGGCATCGCGCTGCCGACCCTGAGCCACAACTTCCCCACCTCCGGCGTGTTCCGCTTCACGCTGCACAACGGCCGCCCGGAGGACGGGGTGATGACCGGCTCGGCGGCTGCCGACGTGTTCATGCTGACCGGCCCGGATGCCCGGGTCACCACGGGGGCGGGGCGGGATCTGCTGGTGGTGCGTGACCAGGGGCACTACCGGGTGGCGGATTTCGATGCGTCGCAGGACCGGCTGATGTTCGAGGGCATGGCGGCG
>JBMOMG010000039.1:0-45622 GCA_049323155.1 Actinomycetota bacterium
CCCGCCTCGGTGAGGCGGGAGCCGACTGCTCGGAGCTCAGTGCTGCGTCAGCGGCACTCGCACTTGCGGTCCTCGGGAACGCTGGACATGACGGCGTCGACGTGCATGCCGCAGCCGCTCCAGGTGGTCTTCCGGCAAGAGGGGCAGTTAACGGGGAAACACATGTGGTACTCCAAGTGGGTCGGGGTGGGTTACCTACGGACAACTATACCCCGGGGGGTATCGGGTTCTCAACCCTCAACGGTACGATCTGCACGATCATTCCCGAGAGGGAGAGCTGGTCTAGGCGACGCGGCCGGGACCGCCGCCCTTGGCGACCACCGGCAGGCCCTGACGGGCCCATGCGCCCATGCCGCCCTTGACGTTGGCGACGTCGCCGCGCTGGGCGGAGAGCAGCTTCGCCGCACGGGCCGAACGCGCGCCGGAGCGACAGACCACGAGGATCTCGCGGTTGCGCGGCAGCTCGCCGACACGCGAACCGAGCTGGCCCAGCGGGATGTGTCGCGCCTTCGGGGCGTGACCGCTCTTCCACTCGTGCGGCTCCCGCACGTCGAGCAGCACCGCGCCGCGTTCCACGGCCTCCTTGGCCTCGGCCGGGTCGACCACGCGGTACGGCTTCTTGAACAGGGTGTCGAAGAACCCCATCGCAGGTTGTCTCCTTCAGCTCTTGGTGATGGGCAGGCCGGCGTCCGCGGCCTTGTCGTACTCGTCGTCGATCAGCACGACGTTGCGGCCGGCTGCGGCCAGGAACGAGGCGGCGATCGAGGCCCGGTAGCCGCTTGCGCAGTGCACCCAGACCTCGCCGGTCGGGGCCTCGTCGACCCGCTCGGCGATCTCGTGGATGGGGATGTTCACCGCACCCTCGAGGTGCTGCTCGTCGTACTCCGAGGCCCGGCGTACGTCGAGCACGGTCACCTCGCGGTGGTGCCGGACGTCGGCCAGGTCGGGGAACGTCGCGACCGGGTAGCTGCCCAGCTCCTCGGTGGTCCAGGAGTCCGGCTTGCCGGTGGCGCTCGCAGCGACCTGGTCGATGCCGATCCGCACCAGCTCCCGCTGCGCCTCGGCGACCTGCTCCTCGGACTCACCGAGCAGCGTGATCGGGGTGCCCCACTTCATCATCCAGCCGACGTAGGTGGAGAACTGCCCGTCGATGCCGAAGTTGTAGGTGCCCGGCGCGTGGCCGGCGGCGAACGCGGTCTTGGTGCGCAGGTCGACCAGCCACTCGCCGGCCTCCAGGCGCCGGCGCAGCTCGTCTGTCTCGGCGCGGTGGGGCGTCGACAGGTCCGGCTCCCCGGGGCCCGCGGCGTTCGCGGGACTCATGTGGGCGTAGTAGGCCGGGTAGACGTCCAGGCCGTCGATGATCTGCCGGACGTAGGCCTCCTCACTCTCGGTGAGCGCGGGGTTGGCCTGCTTCTCGCGGCCGATCGTCGACTCCGAAGGCTGGTCGTCCGACGAGCCGGCGGCGCAGAAGCTGCCGAAGCCGTGCGTGGGGAAGACGCCGGTGTCGTCGGGCAGCTCGGCCAGCCGCTGCGCGGAGCGGTGCTGGAGGTGGGTGAGCTCCTCGGTGTGCTCGCTGCCCAGCAGGTCCGGCCGGCCGGTCGCGCCGTACAGCAGCGACCCGCCGGTGAACACCGCCAGCGGCTTGCCGTCGGCCTCGACCGCGAACGACAGGTGGGTGAAGGTGTGGCCCGGCGTGTGGATCGCCCGGACCGTCATCCGGTCACCGACGGCCACCGTGTCGCCGTCGCGGATCGGGGTCCGTTCGAAGCCGACCTGGTCCTCGGCGTTGACGTGGTAGCTGGCACCGGTCCGCTCGGCGAGGGCGAGCCCGCCGGTGACGTAGTCGTTGTGGATGTGGGTCTCGAAGACGTGCGTGACCTCCACGCCCTCGGCTGCTGCCAGGTCCAGGACCCGGTCGATGTCGCGCTGCGGGTCGACCACGAGGGCGACCTCGCCGTCGTGGACGAGGTAGCTGCGGTCCCCCAGCGACGGGGTCTCGATGGTGCGGATCCGGATGTCGGTCATGACGCGCTCCTCTCCATGGTCCGGCCGGGCTCACGGCCCGCGACGAGCTCGCGGCCCGAGCGCGCCCACTCGACGGTGCCGCCCGCGACCGAGCGGGCGTCGTAGCCGGAGGCGATCAGGAAGTCGGCCATCGCCAGGCTCCGGTTCCCGGAGCGGCAGATCAGGTAGACCGGCTCGTCCTTGGGCAGCCGCGCCATCTGGCTGGGCACGTAGCCCATCGGGATCAGCTCGGCGCCGGGGACGTGCCCCTCGACGTACTCTCGGGCCTCGCGGACGTCCACCACCTTGGCGCCCTCCGCGTGGGCCTCGGCGAACCGGTCGATGTCGACCTCGCGCATACGTCCATCAGTCCTTTCGGTTTTCGACGTCACATACCCTAGGGGGTATACCGCCTCCAACGAGACGGGTGTCGGGTCCATTCCCTGGGTACCCCCGTACGGTCGAAGGAACCGACCTGCCTGTGACCGCGGCCACGACGCGGCCGGGGGAATGAACCGGAAACACGCCGGGTTATACCCCCACAGGTATTACGATCAAACTCCCTGGAGGGATGAGCACATGGCAACGGTTAACCTGGGCGCGGCCGACTTCGAGCAGACGGTCGCCGACAACGACATCGTCCTGGTGGACTTCTGGGCTGCCTGGTGCGGTCCCTGCCGCCAGTTCGCGCCGACCTACGAGAAGGCCTCCGAGCAGCACACGGACATCGTCTTCGGCAAGGTCGACACCGAGGCCGAGCAGGCGCTCGCCCGCGCTGCGAACATCACCTCGATCCCGACGCTGATGGCCTTCCGCGAGGGCGTGCTCGTCTTCGCCCAGCCTGGCGCACTGCCGCCGGCGGCCCTCGACCAGGTGATCACCGCGGTCAAGGACCTGAACATGGAAGAGGTCCACGCCGCCGTCGCCGCGCAGCAGGCCCAGGACGGGGGTCAGGCATGAGCTACGCCCTCACCAGGACCGTCAGCGCGCCGTACGCCGAGACCGTCGAGGCGGTCAAGACCGCGCTCGGCGAGCAGGGCTTCGGCGTCCTGACCGAGATCGACATGAAGGCGACGCTGAAGAAGAAGCTCGACGTCGACGTGCCGGCCCAGGTCATCCTGGGCGCGTGCCGGCCGCCGCTTGCCTACGCCTCCCTGCAGGCCGAGCCGTCCATCGGGCTGCTGCTGCCGTGCAACGTCGTGGTCCGCGAGGCCCAGGACGGCACCCTGGTCGAGGTGGTCGACCCCGAGACCATGGTGTCCATGACGGACAATGAGGACCTGCGGCCGGTGGCCGACGAGGCCAAGCAGCGCCTCGAGAAGGCTCTGGCTTCGCTGTCGGCGTAGCCACGAACAGAAGGAAACGATGATGGAACTGCCCGCCGATGAGATGGTCGCGGTGATCAACCGCCTCAAGCGTGCCCAGGGCCAGCTGAGCGGCGTCATCAAGATGCTCGACGAAGGCCGCCAGTGCGAGGACGTCGTCACGCAGCTCGCTGCGGTGAGCCGCGCGCTCGACAAGGCCGGCTTCGCGATCATCGCCTCGGGCCTGCGGCAGTGCGTGGTCCAGGAGGGCGACGCCGCCGCCCTGGACACCGCGAAGATGGAGAAGCTCTTCCTCTCGCTCGCGTGAGGAGGTCCTCCATGGACGCCTCGGACTGGGACCGCCGGTACGCCGACACCGAGCTGGTGTGGTCGGCGCGACCCAACCAGTTCGTCGAGTCCGAGCTTGCCGACCTCTCCCCCGGCCGCGCGATCGACGTCGCGGCCGGGGAGGGGCGCAACAGCATCTGGCTGGCCGAGCGGGGCTGGCGGGTCACCGCCCTCGACTTCTCCCAGGCCGGCCTCGACAAGGGCCGCGCCCTGCTGGCCCACCACGAGCGAGGCGCCGACCTCGACATCGACTGGGTCCGCGCCGACGCCGTGCGCGACGACCTCGGCGAGGGCCGGTACGACCTCGCCGTGATCGCCTACCTCCAGCTGCCGGCCGAGGAGCGCCGGACGGCCGTACGCCGGGCGTTCGGCTCGTTGCGCGACGGCGGCACGCTCCTCGTGGTCGCCCACGACAGCAGCAACCTCACCGAGGGCACCGGCGGCCCGCAGCACCCCGACGTGCTCTTCACCGCCGAGGACGTGCTGGCCGACCTCGACGGCGAGCGCTTCGAGGTGGTGCGCGCCGAGCGGGTCGGCCGCGAGGTGCCCGCGCCCGAGGGCGCCGAAGACCCGTCGCCACGGGTGGCCTACGACGCCCTGGTGCGCGTCGTACGCACCGACCCCCGCTGACCGACGCCCGCTGACCGACGCCCGCTGGCCGGCGCCCGGTCGCCCGGCTCGACGAAGATCGCGTCAGGGCTTGTAGCTGCCGCCGTTCTCGGGCTGCTCCGGGGCGTCCTCGTCCTGCTCCGTGTGCCCCTCGGGCTGGTCGAAGCGCACCTTCTTCAGCTGCTTGCGGAAGCTGAGGATCAGCACCACCACGGCGAGCGCGAGCAGCACGAGGACGACCGCGCCGACCCCACCGGCGGTCACGTCCTCCGGGTCGGGGATGTCCTGGTTGAACGGCACCAGAGCGGCGCCGAGGGTCACGGAGAGGGGGGTCATGACTCCATCGTCTCAACCCACTCACGCACCCCGGCGAACAGGTCGTCCTCCGGGACCTCGCTGTCGACGTAGGAGCGCACCAGCTCGTAGTCCTCGGTCGGCCAGGCCTTCTGGTGCACGTCCAGCGGGCAGGCGAACCAAGCCCCGTCGGGGTCGATCTGCGTGGCGTGCGCCAGCAGCGCCTGGTCGCGCACCGGGAAGTACTCCGCGCAGGGCACCCGGGTGGTGATCCGCTGCGCGTGCTCGGGATCGGGCTCCCAGTTCGACAGCCGCTCCTCGTAGGGGGAGGTCAGCCCGCGCACGATCATCTCGTCGTGCAGCGCCTGGGTGCGGTCGCGGTGGAAGGAGTGGTGGTAGTACAGCTTCAGCGGCTGCCACGGCTCGCCGGCGTCGGGGTAGCGCTCCGGGTCGCCGGCCGCCTCGAACGCCTCGACGCTCACCCGGTGGCACATGATGTGGTCCGGGTGCGGGTAGCCGCCCTTCTCGTCGTAGGTGGTCAGCACGTGCGGCCGGAACTCCCGGATCAGCCGGACCAGCGGCTCGGCGGCCTCCTCGACCGGCAGCAGCGCGAAGCAGCCCTCCGGCAGCGGAGGCGGCGGGTCGCCCTCCGGCCAGCCGGAGTCGACGAAGCCGAGCCAGTCCTGGCGGACGCCGAGGATCTCCCGGGCGGCGTCCATCTCCTTGCGGCGGATCTCGGCGATGTTCTCCCAGACCTCGGGACGGTCCATCTTCGGGTTGAGCACCGAGCCGCGCTCCCCGCCGGTGCAGGTGACCACGTGCACGTCGACCCCTTCGGCGACGTACTTGGCGGTGGTGGCCGCACCCTTGCTCGACTCGTCGTCGGGGTGGGCGTGGACGTGCATGAGTCGGAGCATGGGGGCAATCCTAGAATGTGGTCGTGACCGACCTGGCGACCCGCTACGGGACCCCCTCCACGGCCCGCCGACGGTCGACGGTCGCCGTCGCCGCCGTGCTCGCGGCCGCGTTCCTGGGCTGGGTGGTCTGGGCGGCGGTCGGCCACTCCGACCCCGACGTGACCTCCGAGCTGGTCTCCTTCGAGGTGCTCGACGAGCACACCGTCACCGCGACGTTCACCGTCGCCCGGCGTACGACGGACGTGAGCGCCTCGTGCCTGCTCCGGGCCCAGGCCCCGGACCACTCCACGGTCGGCGAGCTCAACGTGGACGTCGGCCCCGGCGGGGAGCGCGTGCAGCAGCTCACCGAGCGGGTCCGCACCGAGCGCGAGGCCACCACCGTGGACCTGATCGGGTGCCGCACCGAGGAGCAGAGCCGGCGGCGCTGAGCCGGCGGGCGCCCTCGACCGGCCGTTGCGGGATTACCCCGCGCGCCGTCGGCGTTGATAGACTCATGCACTTGCCCTGACGGGCTTCCCCGTACCAACCCGGGCCGGTGCGACACCGGCCCACCACGACAACCACTCAGGAGCGCGACCAGTGACGCAGTCCAGCGACCAGAACGTGATCTGGCTGACCCAGGAGGCTTTCGACAAGCTCCAGGCCGAGCTCGAGCACCTTCGGGGGCCGGTTCGCAGCGAGGTCATCGCGCGGATCAGCGCCGCCCGCGACGAGGGTGACCTCAAGGAGAACGGCGGCTACCACGCCGCCCGCGAGGAGCAGGGCAAGGTCGAGGGCCGCATCCGCCAGCTCGAGGACATGCTGCGCCGCGCCGAGGTCGGCGAGACGCCTCCCGACGACGGCGTCGTCGAGCCGGGCATGAAGGTGACCACCCGCTTCGTCGGCGACGACGAGGAGGAGGTCTTCCTGCTCGGTGCCCGCGAGATCGAGACCCCCGAGGACCTCGAGGTGTACTCCCCCCAGTCCCCGCTCGGCTCGGCGATCATCGGCAAGAAGCGCGGCGACGTCGTCACCTTCGACGCTCCCAACGGCAAGGAGCTCAAGGTCGAGATCGTCGACGCCGTCCCCTACGAAGGGGCCTGACCGGCACCGGTCGCGCCGTGGCCGCTTCGTCGTCTCCGGGCGGCTCAGCGGTGCTCGGTGACCGGGTAGCCGCGTTCGCGCAGCCGGGCGAGCAGCCGCTCGGCGTGCTGCGGCCCGCGGGTCTCGACCTGCATCGCGACCTCCACCTCGCCGAGGTGCAGGTGAGCCGAGGTGCGCTCGTGGACCACGTCGAGCACGTTGGCGTCGAGCTCGGCGAGCTCGGCCAGCAGCTTGGCGAGGCCGCCGGGCAGGTCCGGGATGCGCACCCAGAAGTGCAGGTAGCGTCCGGCCGCGGCCATCCCGTGCCGGATCACCCGCATCAGCAGCAGCGGGTCGACGTTGCCCCCGGAGAGCACCGCGACGGCCGGCGTCGGGAACCGGTCGGGGTGGTCCATCAGCGCCGCGACGGCCGCCGCGCCGGCCGGCTCGACGACCAGCTTGGCGCGCTCGAGCAGCATCAGCAGCGCCCGGGACAGCGACTCCTCGCTGACGGTGACGATCTCGTCGACGTACTCCTCCACCGCATGGAACGGCACCTCCCCCGGGCACCCGACCGCGATCCCGTCGGCCATCGTCGACATGCCGGCGAGCGGGACCGGGTGGTGCTCGGCCAGTGACCGCGGGTACGCCGCCGCGCCCTCGGCCTGCACGCCGACCACCCGGACATCCGGGTCGACCCCCTTCACCGCGGTCGCGATCCCGGCGAGCAGCCCGCCGCCGCCGGTCGGCACGACCACCGTGCGCGCCCCCGGAGCCTGCTGCAGGATCTCCAGGCCGCACGACCCCTGACCGGCCACGATGTCGAAGTGGTCGAACGGGTGGATCAGCACCGCGCCGGTCTCCGCAGCGAACGCCTTGGCCCGCACCAGCGCCTCGTCGACGGTCTGCCCCTCGAAGACCACCTCCGCGCCGTAGCCCCGGGTGGCCTTCTCCTTGGGAATCGGCGCGCCCACCGGCATGAACACCGTCGACCTGATCCCGAGCAGGCTCGCGGCGAGCGCCACGCCCTGCGCGTGGTTGCCGGCGCTGGCCGCGACCACGCCGTGAGCGCGCTCCTCCGCGCTGAGCCGGGACATCCGCAGGTAGGCACCGCGGATCTTGAACGAACCGGTGCGCTGGAGGTTCTCGCACTTGAGCAGCACCGGGCCGCCGGCCACCGCCGACAGCCAGCGCGACTCCTCCATCGGGGTCTCGATCGCCACCCCGCGGAGACTCTCCGCGCCCTCGCGGATGTCCTCGAGCGTGGGGATCAGCACCTGCGCGGCCTCGCTCAGGGGTGTCTCGGTGTCCATGGCCTCACCCTAGGCGCCAGGCCGGCGTGCGCGTGGTCCCCCGCCGCTCGGAAACAACTTGCATGGCACATGCAAGACGCGCATCCTGGTCCGATGCAGTCCGCCCGTTCCTCGGCCCCCCGCGCCCCGGCCCCCCGCCCGTCGTACGACGGTCCGGCTACCGCCGAGGAGGCGGTGATGACGACCCTGGCCCGGCTGGGCCGGCGGATGCGGCAACGGCTGCCCGGCGAGGAGCTCGACCTGGGCGCCATCTGGCTGATGAAGGTGCTGCGCCAGCGCGGGCCGCTGCGGCTCTCCACGCTGGCCACCGCCCTCGAGGTCGACGCCTCCACGGTCAGCCGCCAGGTCCGCCACCTCGAGGACCGGGGCCTGCTCGAGCGCAGCCCGGACCCCGACGACGGCCGGGCCCACCGGATCGGCCTCTCCCCCGAGGGCCGCACCCGTCTCGACGCGGGCGCTGCCCGCCGCCGCCGGCTGGTCGCCGACCTGATGACCGGCTGGCCGCCGGAGGACCGCGAGCAGCTGCGCCTCCTCCTCACCCGCCTCATCGACGAGCTCGACCACCAGGAGACCCCGTGACCCCCGACACCGACGGCTACCTCACCCACCGCCAGATCCTGGTGGTCATGGCCGGGTTGATGGTCGGTCTGTTCCTCTCCGCGCTCGACCAGAGCATCGTGGGCACCGCCCTGCCGCGGATCACCAGCGAGCTCGGTGGCCTCGACAAGCTGTCGTGGGTGGTCACCGCCTACCTGCTGACCGCCACCGCGTCCACACCGCTGTGGGGCAAGATCTCCGACCTCTACGGCCGGCGGCTGCTGTTCCAGATCGCGATCGTGACCTTCCTCGTCGGCTCGCTGCTGTCCGGGTTCTCGCAGAACATCGACCAGCTGATCGTCTTCCGTGCGGTTCAAGGACTCGGTGGCGGCGGCCTGATGGCGCTGGCGATGGCCACCATCGGCGACGTCATCCCGCCCCGTGAGCGCGGCCGCTACCAGGGCTACTTCGCCGCCGTGTTCGGCACCTCGTCGGTGCTCGGCCCGGTGCTCGGCGGCTGGTTCGCCGACGGCCCGGGCTGGCAGTGGATCTTCTTCATCAACATCCCGCTGGGTCTGGTCGCGCTGGTCGTCACCTCCGCGGCGCTGAAGATCCCGCACGTGCGCCGCGAGCACACCATCGACTACCTCGGCGCCGCGGTCGTGGTCGCCTCGGTCACCTCGATCCTGCTCTACACCGCGTGGGCCGGTCCCGAGCTCGGCTGGGGCGACCCGACCGGGCTCACCCTGCTCGCCGCCGGCCTGGTGCTCGCGGTGGTGTTCGTGTTCGTCGAGCTGCGGGCGGTCGAGCCGATCATCCCGATGCGACTGTTCGGCAACTCGGTGTTCTCGATCTCGAACCTGTTCGGCTTCATGATCGGCATCGCGATGTTCGGGTCGATGATCTTCATCCCGGTGTACCTACAGGTGGTCGACGGGATGAGCCCGACCCGGTCCGGCCTGGCGATGCTGCCGATGGTGGTCGGCATCTTCACGACCTCGATCGGGGCCGGCCAGCTGATGAGCCGCACCGGCCGCTACAAGATCTTCCCGATCCTCGGCGCCGCGATCGTCACCGGAGCGCTGTTCCTGCTCTCCACGCTCGGCACCGACACCCCGTACTGGCGCGCCGGCCTGTCGATGTTCGTGATGGGCCTCGGCCTCGGCTTCACCATGCAGGTGCTGGTGGTCGTCGTGCAGAACTCCGTGGACCGGTCGGACATGGGCGTGGCCACCGCGTCGGTGGCGTTCTTCCGGCAGATGGGTGGCTCGTTCGGCACCGCGCTGTTCGGTGCGATCCTCTCCAGCCGGCTCTCCCACCACCTCGCCGACGCGTTCCAGGACCTGCCGCCGGGTGCCTCACCCGAGGCGGTCGGGGATCCGCAGGACCTCGCCAACGACGTGACCGCGATCCAGCAGCTCCCCGAGCCGCTGCACGGCATGGTGACCGGGGCGTTCAGCAACGCGCTGCACGACATGTTCCTGACCGCCGTACCTCTGGTCCTGGTGGCTCTCGTGGTCGTGCTCTTCCTCAAGGAGCTGCCGCTGGGGACCCGCACCGGCGCCACCGAGCCGGCGGTGCCGGCCCCGGCCGGTCCTGCCCAGGGGACCGCTCAGGAGGGGTGACCGGGCTCCGGCGGCAGGGCGACCTCCGGCACGGTCTCCTCCGGCGGCGCAGCCTCGCCGTCGCCGGCCAGGTGGGTGGCGACCGCGTTCAACGCCGCGACCAGGGGTACGGCGATCAGCGCGCCCGCGATGCCGGCGACCACGATCCCGCACCCGATCGCGACCAGCACGCCGAGCGGGTGCACCGAGACGAACCGGCCCATCAGGAACGGCTGCAGGATGTTGGACTCCACCTGTTGCACGACCACGACGCCGATCAGCATCACCAGCGCCACCACCGGCCCCTGGTCGACCAGCGCGACGAGCACCGCGACGGCGCCGGACAGCGTGGCGCCGACCATCGGGATGAACGAGCTGATGAACACCAGCACGCCGATCGCGAAGGCGAGGGGCAGGTCGAGCAGGTAGGCCACGAGCATGATGCCGAGGGCGTCGACCAGGGCGACCAGCACGGTGGCGCGGACGAACTTGGTCAGCGAGAACCAGGCCGCGCGGCCCGACGAGTCGGCGCGGGTGCGCGCGGCGCGCGGGAACAACCGCACCAGCCAGGCCCAGATCCGCGCCCCGTCGGCGAGGAAGAAGTAGGTCGCGAACAGCACGATGAAGAAGCCGGCCACGATGTAGCTGAGCGTGGTGCCGACGGCGGTGGCCCGGGACACGATCTGCTCGTTGCTGCTGACCACGACCTCCTGCGCCTGGGCGATGAAGTCGGAGATCTGCGAGTCGCTGGCGTGCAGCGGGCCCTCGCGCAGCCAGGTGCGGATCTCGCCGAGGCCGTCGACCACCTGCTCGGACAGGTCGTTGAACCCCTGGCTGATCTGCTGGCCGACGAAGGTCAGCAGCAGCCCCAGCGAGGCCAGGCCGCCGACCACGGCGAAGATCGCCGCGAAGGTGCGGTTGAGGCCGCCCTTCTGCAGCAGGTCGACCACGGGTGCGGCGAGCGCCGCGAACAGCAGCGCGACCACCAACGGGATGGTGATCACGGAGAAGAAGGCCAGCACCCACAGCACGACGTAGCCGGCGGCGACGATCACCAGGAACCGCCAGGACCAGGCGGCCGCGAGGTCGACGCCGTGCGGCACCTGTGCGCGGGAGAAGTTGGAGGGGCCCGCCTCGATCACCGGCGGCGCCTCCTCCTGCCGCCGGTCGGCGCGCACGCTGGCCCACTGGTGCGCCAGCTGCGCCGCGAACCGCTCGGCGACCCGGTCCTCGGAGGCGCGCCGCTGCTGCTCACGCCACTTGCCGAAGCCCCCGGTCAGCCTCTTCCCCATACCCATGGCCGACAGCGTAGAAGAGATCAGCCCCGCAACCGCTCAAGCAGCCGGTACGCCGCACCGGGGTGGTCCTCGGCGAGCAGCCCGGCCGCGGCCAGCACGTAGTCGGTGTCGACGGCCACCCGCGGTTTCTCCGGCAGCTGCCAGCCCTGCCCGTCGTCGGCCAGCAGCCGCAGCATCACCTCGGCCGCGTCGTCGCCGCTGTGCCGCAGCACGCCGCCCGAGCCGACCATGAGGCTCACCTCGCGCAGGTCCTTGCCGCTGCGCCGCACCACGCGGCCCGGCCCGGTGTCGTCGACGGTGAACTCCACCTGCGAGCGGCCCGCATGCCTGCGCAGCGCCACCCCGATCGCGACCGACGCGAGCTCGCGGTCGCGACGGCGCTCCTCCTCGTCGGCGGGGACGAAGGCCGGGTTCGCGTGCCGGTGCGCGGCGGCCGCCCGGGCCTCGGCGTGGTCGGCCTCCGGGACCAGGCCCGCCGCGACGCCGGCCTCCACGGTCGACGTCGCGCTCCACCGCATGCCGAGGTCCCCCTCGACGGTGCGGGAGGCCGCGGCCGTGGCGACCACCTCCCGGGACAGTCCGGAGTCTTCGGGGTCCACCTCGACGACGGAGTACACGTCGGTGGTCGCACCCCCGACGTCCACGACGACCACGTCCCCGGCGCCCGGACGCTCCTCGTCGAGGCCGTGCGCGAGCAGCTCGACGGCGGTGAGCACGATGTCGGGTGTCGCGCCTCGGACCAGATCGGTGAAGCTCCGGGCTTCACGGTCGGTGCGCTGTGAGAGGTGCTTGCCACCGATGACGTGCCGCAGGAACATCTCCCGGATCGCGGCACGGGCCGAGTCGGGTGCGAGCACGCCGATCCGCGGCACGACGTTGTCGGCGAGCACGTACGGCGTCCCCGCCCCGTCGAGCAGGTCGGCGACCTCGTCGTGGGCGTCGACGTTGCCGGCCACCACCACCGGCCCCGGCCAGGCCGCGTCGGCCAGCGCCCCGGCGCACTGCAGCAGCACCTCGGCGTTGCCGCCGTCGGTGCCGCCGACGAGGAGTACGACGTCCGGGCGGCTGTCGCGAAGCGCGTCGAGCTTCGGCTCGTCGAGGCCACCGCCGACGACGTGCACCACCCGCCCGCCGCTGGACAGCGCCACGCGCCGCCCGGCCTCCGCGGTGACGAGCTCCTCGTTGCCGACCACGGCGATGCGCAGCCCGCCGCCGGCGCTGGAGCAGGCGAGCACCTCGGCCGTCGTGGCGCGCGGGTCGGTCTGCGCGAGCTGCTCGAGGCAGGCGTCCCAGCCGTCGAGGACGTCGGTGTCGATCGTCGTACGGTGGCTCGCCGTGGCGAGCAGCTCACCGGACTGCGCATCGACCAGCGCGGCCTTGGTGAACGTCGAGCCGAAGTCGACGCACGCGATCAGCCCCACCCCAACCCCTTGTAACGCGGGGTTATGGACGCTCCACACGCGGCATGACGCGGGGGAACCGTCCGCAGCTCGTGGGAGGTACCGGTCACCCCAGCGCCTGGTCGAGGTCGGCGATCAGGTCCTCGACGGTCTCGATGCCGACGCTGAGCCGGATCAGGTCCGCCGGGACCTCGAGCTCGGTGCCGGCGACCGAGGCATGCGTCATCCGGCCCGGGTGCTCGATCAGCGACTCGACCCCGCCCAGCGACTCACCGAGGGTGAACACGTTCGCCTTCGCGCAGACGTCGAGCGCCTTGGCCTCGCCGTCCTTGACGCGGAACGAGACGATGCCGCCGTACCTCTTCATCTGCCGGCTCGCCACCTCGTGCCCGGGGTGCTCGGCGAGGCCGGGGTAGATCACCTGCGTGACCGCGGGGTGCGCCTGGAGGAACTCCACGACGCGCTCGGCGTTGTCGCAGTGCCGGTCCATCCGCACGCCGAGGGTCTTCAGGCCGCGCAGCACCAGCCAGGAGTCGAACGGGCCGGCGACCGCGCCGATGGAGTTCTGGTTGAACGCGATCCGGTCGGCGAGGTCGTGGTCACGGACGACCAGCGCGCCACCGACGACGTCGGAGTGGCCGCCGCAGTACTTCGTGGTCGAGTGCACGACGACGTCGGCGCCGAGGGTGAGCGGCTGCTGGAGGTACGGCGAGGCAAAGGTGTTGTCGACCACGAGCAGCGCGCCGGCGTCGTGCGCCACGGCGGCGAGCGCCTCGATGTCGGCGATGTTGAGCAGCGGGTTGGTCGGGGTCTCGACCCACACGATCTTGGTCCGACCCGGCTGGATCGCGGCGCGCACCGCATCGACGTCGGCGACCTGGGCAGGGGTGTGCTCGAGCCCCCACGGCTCGGCCACCTTGGAGAACAGCCGGTAGGTGCCGCCGTACGCGTCGTCGGGGATGACCACGTGGTCGCCGGGCCGGCAGACCGTGCGCAGCAGCGTGTCCTCGGCGGCCAGCCCGCTGGCGAACGCGAACCCGCGCTCGCCCTCCTCCAGCGCCGCGAGGTTCCCCTCCAGCGCCGTGCGCGTGGGGTTCGCGGTGCGGGAGTACTCGTAGCCGCCACGCATCCCGCCGACGCCGTCCTGCTTGTAGGTGCTGGTGGCGTAGATCGGCGGGATCACCGCGCCGGTCATCGGGTCGGGGTCGTAGCCGGCGTGGATCGCACGCGTCTCGAACCCGGTCTTCTGGACGTCTGCTGGGGTCTGCTCGCTCACGTGGGCGACCCTACCTGGGGTTCGGCGCACCCGCGGTCTCCCATGTTGTCCAGGGAAACCGGCACCTGGGGGAATGTGCCGTGCCAGATGCCGGTTAACCCAGTCAACGTGGTAGACCGCGCCACCAGGCCGCACCCCGAGGAGACCAGAGTGCTGTTCAACCGCAAGGTCGAGATGCCCAGCCGCGACGAGGCGCTGCCCGGCCGTGGCGAGCGCTGGTTCCCGCTCGCCGAGCGCCACCTCGTCCTCGACGCGCCGCTGGTGACCGACGAGTCCAACATCCCGGCCGGCTACGAGGTCGCGCTCTTCGGCCTGGGCTGCTTCTGGGGCGCGGAGGAGATCTACTGGCAGATGCCCGGGGTGTGGTCGACGAGTGTGGGGTACGCCGGCGGCATCACGCCGCACCCGTCCTACGAGGAGGTGTGCAGCGGCCGCACCGGGCACACCGAGGCCGTCCGTGTCGTCTTCGACCCGAAGCGCGTGTCCTACGCCGAGCTGGTGAAGGCGTTCTACGAGTTTCACGACCCGACCCAGGGCATGCGGCAGGGCAACGACGTCGGCACGCAGTACCGCTCGGCGATCTACACGCTCAGCGACGAGCAGGACCGGATCGCCCGGGAGCTGACCTCGGCCTACGAGCCGGTGCTGCGCGAGCGCGGCTACGGCCCGATCACCACCGAGATCGAGCCGGCCCCGACGTACTACTACGCCGAGGACCACCACCAGCAGTACCTGCACAAGAACCCCAACGGCTACCGCTGCCACTCGGCCACCGGCGTGCCGTTCCCCGCCACGGCCTGACGGCCGGCCCCCGTGCCGGGGCCAGGACGACGTGCACTCGCGACCCTCGACGCGGGCCACCGGGCGCAGGCGGCGCCGATGCTGCGCGCAAGTGCACGTCCAATCGGCCCCGCGGGGTGGCGGTCACGCGACACGGCGGCCCGAGAAGTAGCCTCGGCGCTCATGAGCAGCCCGCTGAGCACCCGCGTCGGTCAGGTCTTCATCCCCGTGCGCAACATGCCGGCTGCGGTGGAGTGGTACTCCCGACTTTTCGGCTTCGACGCCGACGCCGGACAGCTGGGCCACGCGGACACGATCTTCGACATCCCGACGGACGGGCCGCCGTACCTGTGCCTGGACGCCAACCAGCCGGGCTTCGTCGCCTCCGGCCCGGCCAGGTACTTCTTCCTGACCGAGGACCTGGACTCCACCGTGGCCCATCTGATGGCGCTCGGAGCCGACGATGTCTCCGACGTCGAGGACATCGGCAGTCTCCGCTTCGTGACGTTCCGGGACCCCGACGGCAACCTGCTGATGGCCTCCGAGCTGCGCTGACAGACGGCCGGCACGGAAGCTTCGCCCCGTGGCGAACGGCCCTCGTGCGCGTATCGTCGACACATGCGCATCGGCATCCTGGGCAGCGGTGCCGTCGGTCAGGCGCTCGCACGGGGCCTGGCTCGTCACCGCCACGAGGTCCGCATCGGCACTCGCAAGGAGGCGGTCGAGGAGCTCCCCGTCGGACCGCCGTCGGCGGTGGCACGAGACGCGGACCTCGTGTTCCTCGCGGTGCTGGGCACCGCCGCCGTCGAGGTTGCCACGAGCGTCCGCGACGAGCTGCACGACAAGGTGCTCGTGGACACCACGAACCCTTTGGACTTCTCCGGGGGCGGTCCCGGCCTCTTCGTCGGGCACACCGACTCCCTCGGGGAGCAGGTGCAGCGGGCGGTGCCCGAAGCCGACGTGGTGAAGGCCTACAACACCGTGGGCAACGCCCTCATGGTGGACCCGGACCTCCCTGGGGGGCCGCCGTCGATGTTCGTCGGCGGTGACTCCGAGGACGCCAAGGCCATCGTGGCCGAGCTGCTGCGGAGCACCGGCTGGGACGTGGTCGACCTCGGCGGGATCGAGGCGAGCCGCTACCTCGAGCCGATGTGCATCGCCTGGGTCCGCCACGGCGCCCGCACCGGGACGTGGAACCACGCGTTCCGGCTGCTCCGAGGTTGACCGGGCCATCGGGCGAGTCCGGGAATCCGGGCGGCCGGTCTTGGGTTGTACCGGTGATGACCAGCGAGTCCGACGCCGGTCAGGGCGCCTTGGACGCCTACTCGGCGATCGTCACCACCGTCGCGGCGCAGCTGACGCCGCGGGTGGCCGCCCTGCGCATCCGGGTGGCACGGGGCGAGTCGGCCGGGTCCGCCGTGGTGCTCACCGGCGAGGGTCACCTGCTCACCAACTCCCACGTGGTCGGTGACGCCGAAGGCGGTACGGCGGAGTTCGCCGACGGCACCGTCGCCCGCTTCCACGTCGTCGGCCGCGACCCGCTCTCCGACCTCGCGGTCGTGCGCGCCGACCGTCCGGTGCCGAGCCCGCCCGAGTACGGCGACGCAGACGACCTCCTCGTCGGCTCCCTCGTCGTCGCGGTCGGCAACCCGCTGGGCCTGGCCGGGACCGTGACCGCCGGCGTGGTGAGCGCCCTGGGACGCAGCATGCCGGCGCGCTCGCGCACCGCCGCCCGGCTGATCGAGGACGTCATCCAGACCGACGCCGCGCTCAACCCCGGCAACTCCGGTGGGGCGCTGGCCGACAGCCGCGGCCGCGTGGTCGGCATCAGTACGGCGGTCGCCGGGATCGGTCTGGGCCTGGCCGTACCGATGAACGCGACCACCCACGGAATCATCCACGCCCTGATGCACGACGGCCGGGTCCGCCGGGCCTACCTCGGCCTGGTGACCACGCCCACGCCGTTGCCCCCGGCGCAGGCGGACCGTTTCGGGCAACGCCGGGCACTCCGCGTCGTGGAGGCAGTGCCGAACAGCCCGGCGGCCCTCAGTGGGCTGCGGGCCGGCGACGTCGTCCTGGCCGTCGACGGCACGTCGCTGAACGACGCCCAGTCGCTGCAGAAGAGGCTGTTCACCGAGGCCATCGGGCAACGAATGGAGATCACCGTGCTCCGCAACGGTGCGCTGGTCGATGCCGTGGCGGTGCCCATCGAGCTCGCGGACTGACGCCGGCAGTGGCCGATGCCCGGCCCAGACCGGCATTCCCTCCGGCCCACCGCCGGTGCATCGTGGACTGCATGGATCTCGATCCTGCCGTGACCAACCCCGAGCACTACAAGGTGGTGTTCGAGAACGAGCGGGTGCGCGTCCTGGAGTACATCGACGCCCCCGGCGACCACACCACCCCGCACCGCCACCCCGACAGCGTGATGTACACGCTCTCGACCTTCCGCCGCCGCCTGGTCTCCGGCGACATGTCGCGTGACGTTGCTCTGGAGGCCGGGAGCGTCGGTTGGCTGGCCGCCCAGGAGCACCACGGCGAGAACATCGGGGACACCCCGACACACGTGCTGTTCGTGGAGCTCAAGGAGCCGGCCGGCACCGTCGCCGAGCCGGGACCTGCGGCGGACCTCGGCCCCAGCACCTGACGGGCCGTAAGGGGCCGGTCAGTCGGCTGTGCCGCCCGCGTGGACAGCCGGGGGCATCACGGCCCCGGTGCCGCCCTTGGAGCTGCCGAGCGCGAGCACGTCCACCTTCGCGGCCAGCGGGGCGAGGTCGTCGAGCCGGTGCACGACGGTCCCGAGCAACGCGGTGGCCAGCGGCGAGGGCAGCTTCTTCTGCCCGAAGGAGTGGCCCTCGAAGCCCCGGTACGTCGACCGCGGCGTGACCGTGCCGTCGACCGACACGTTGTAGGCGACCAGGCACGCCGCCAGCTCGGCCAGTGCCTGCGCGTCCTCGCCTGCCGGGTCGTCCCGCCACAGCTCCGGGTACCTGCCCAGCGCGTCGAGCAACGCGTAGGCGCCGTACCAGGTCGAGGGCCACTTCACCGTCTTGAACTGGCGGCCGTGGCCGAACATGTAGGGCTTCTCGGACCCGCGGACCCGCCACGCGCGGAGCGCGACACGGGCGACGTCGAGCAGCCCGTCGGGCCGGGCCGTCGGGTCGAGCCGGGCGAAGGTCCGCAACGCCTGGACCGTGACCATCGGGCAGAAGTCACCCTTGCGGCCCGGCCCGCGCCAGCCCCCGGTCGAGTGCGGGAGGCAGGGCCACGCCCTCCCCTGCGCGGTGTCGGTGAGGTCGGCCGCCATCCGGGCCGGGCCGGCGCGCACCCGGTCGTCGTCGCCGCGGCCGAACCGGACGAGCACCTCGAGGATCGCGTGGCTGTCGCAGAGCAGCGCGCCCCAGACCGGTTGCTCTCCACCACGCAGCGCGGCGTACGACGGGAACCGGCCGCTGTCCTCCTGGTGGGTCACCATGTCGTCGAGCAGCCGCTCCACCTCCTCGAAGTCGCCGGCTCCCACGCCCATGTCGGCGAGCAGGTCGAGCAGGTTCGGGGCGAACGCCGGGCTGTTGTGACCCGACAGTCGGTCTCCGGCCGTCCACTCCGGGAGACGCCCGACCAGCTGCCTCGTCGCGGCGTGTCCGACGACCTCCTGGTGCACGGCACGCACGACAGCCGACCCCGGGTCCACGTCGAGCAACCCGGTCAGCAGCACCCACCGGGCTGCCGGGTCCTCGGCCCGCAGCAGCCACGGCAGCGGGTCGTCGCTGACCAGTCCCCACCACACGGGTACGCCGGACCGAGCCGGTCGGGTCGTCGAGGCCATCGCAGCACCTCCTCGGGCCACGCTAGGACGGCGACACAGCCCCGCGGCAGGGAAGGAGGTCCCGTCGTCGCCGGCAAAACCGGTTGAGCCGCGCGACGTGCGGCGGTTGGCTGGGTCCATGAGCGAGAACCCGATCCGCGTCACCCGTGCGACCGACACCGAGCGCTACCTGGCCACCGAGCACACGGTCTGGTTCGACGAGGTTCCAACGGCGACCGCGGACGACCAGCTGCTGGGGATCCCCGAGGAGCACCGCTTCGCGGCCGACGTCGACGGAGGCGACCCCGGCACGCACGCCGGGATCTACGGCGTCTTCCCGCTGACCCTGTCGATCCCCGGCCCCGCCCCGCAGGTGCGCCAGGTGCCGTGCGCGGGCCTGACCTGGGTGGGGGTCCACCCCGACCAGCGTCGCAAGGGCGTGCTCAGCGCGATGCTGCGGCACCACTTCGAGCAGGTGCACGCCGAGGAGGGCACCTACGTCTCCGCCCTGCACGCCAGCGAGCCGGGAATCTACGGCCGGCACGGCTACGGCCTGGCCTCGCTCGAGCTCGAGGTCACCCTCGGCCGGGGTACGACGCTCTCCGCACCCGGCCTCGACGACGCGCCCGAGGCGATCACCACCCAGCTGGTGACCGTGACCGACGCCGGCGTCGCGAAGCGGATGCGCGAGGTCCACCTGGCCACCGCCGGTCTCGGAGCGGTGGTCGGCGAGGCCGGCTACTACGAGCGGATCTGCCGTCCCCTTCCCGAGGAGCTGCGCGGCAAGGAGCCGTGGCGGGTGCTGTTCGCCCGGCGCGGCGGCGCCGACGCGGGGTTCGCCATGTTCCGCCGCGCCCACAAGTGGGAGAAGGCCCGCCCGTCCGGCGAGCTGACGGTGTGGGCCGTGGTCGGTGAGCCCGCCACGCAGCTCGCGCTGCTGCGCCGGCTGGTCGACTTCGACCTGATCGGCACCGTCAAGCTCGGCACGGTGGGCGTCGACGACCCGGTGGTGCAGTGGGCCGGCGGACCACGGTCGACGGCCGACGTGGCGACCTACGACAGCCTGTGGGTGCGTCTGGTCGACCTCCCCGAGGCGCTGCAGGAGCGCAGCTGGAGCGCGCCCTGCGACGTGGTCGTCGACGTGACGGACACCTCCGCGCCGTGGAACGCCGGCACCTGGCGGATCCACGCCGACACCGACGGCCGGGCCGAGGCGGCGCGCACCTCCGACGACGCCGACATCCGCCTGGCGACACAGTCGCTGGGTGCGGCGTACCTCGGCGGCGGCAACCTCGTCGCCCAGCAGCGCGCCGGGCTCGTCGAGGAGCAGCGTCCCGGAGCGGTCGCCGACCTGTGGCGGGCGATGCGCACCGACGTCGCGCCCACGGCGGCGGTCGGCTTCTGACCCGCCCGAGGACCTGTCCCGACCCTGTCCGGAGGACTAGCGTTTCGCCATGGCCGAGAACGACATGCCCTGGGAGCCCCCGACCGCGGGGACCGAGGTCGAGCACCTCGTCGGTGCACTCGACCGGCTGCGCACGACCTTCCGCTGGAAGGCCGACGACCTCGACGCCACCGGACTGCAGCTGCGCGTCGGGGCCTCCACGCTGACCCTGGCCGGGCTGCTCAAGCACCTGGCGCTGGTCGAGACCCTCACCTTCACCTACAAGCTCCACGGCACGGCACCGGACTCGCCGTGGCGCGACGTCGACTGGGACGCCACCCCTGGCTGGGACTTCACGTCCGCCGCCGAGGACTCCCCCGAGCAGCTCTACGCACTGTGGGACGACGCCGTGGACCGGTCCCGCGGCCGACTCGACGCGGCCCTCGCGGACGGCGGGCTCGACCGGCCCAGCAACCTGGCCTGGCCCGACGGCACCCGGTTCAGCCTGCGCCGGCTGGTGTGCGACCTGATCGAGGAGTACGGCCGGCACACCGGCCATGCCGACCTGCTGCGGGAGGCCGTCGACGGCCGGGTCGGCGAGGACCCGCCGGCGGGCTGGCGGCCGCAGGTCGGCCGGGCCCCGTGGCGGAGCTGAGCACCGGGTACGGCGGCCAGCCTCCTGCTCCGGGGAGACGGGTCAGCTCTCCTGACCGACCCGCAACGACCGGAGCCGGTGCCCGGCGTACCAGGCGCAGCCGACCGTCACGACCGCGAGCAGCACGACGCCGGTGGTGAAGCCCACCGCCGAGGTCACCCGGAGTGCTTCGGCGTCGGAGCCGACGATCCGTTCGGTCACCGCCAGGCCCCACTGCTGGATGCTGAGCGCACGGGCGCCGGGCACGACCTGGCCGACCAGCGACTCCCACACCAGCGCGTAGATCAGGCCGATCACCACCGCGTTGCGGCTGATCACGGCCAGCAGCACGAACACCGCGGCGTAGGCGACTCCGGCGACGAGCGAGCCGACCGTGTAGCCCACGGTGACACCGCCGACCTCGCCGGTGAGGATCAGCCCTGCCGCGGCGATCGGCACCACCCCGAACGCCGTGATCACGCCGATCGCGACCGCGACCTTGGTCAGGATGATCGAGTGCCGGTTCAGCGGCTTGGACAGCAGGTACACGATCGAGCCGTCGTCGATCTCGGGGCCGATCACGCCGGTGCCGGCGATCAGGCCGAGCAGCGGGAGCAGGGTGGCCAGCCCGAAGGCGCCGACCAGGTCCGCGGCCAGTGCCGGGTCCAGCGCGTTCTCGCCGGCGGAGTCGAGACCCGCGAGCACGACGGCGAGCACGCTCAGCACGATCAGGGCCAGTGGGAGCAGCAGGAGCAGGACGGCGCGCCGGCGACCGAGCACGGTGCGGGCGGTGAGCTGCGCGACGGTGGCGTTCATCGGGCGGCCACCAGGTAGGCGAAGACGCTCTCCAGCGACTCGTCGGCGGGATGGACGTGGAACAGCCGGATGCCGTGCCGGGCCGCCGTGGCCGGCAGCGCGTGCACGAACGCCGCGAAGTCGGTGGCCTGCACCAGCAGCGCACCGGTCTGGTGCTCTCCGACTCCGGCCACGCTCCCGTGCTCGCCGACCAGCTCCACGGCCTCGACGCTGGGTTCGCTGATCAACGCCGCCGCCAGGGTCCGGTTGTCGCTGGAGCGGATCGTGTAGTGGTGCGGGCGCTGGGTCATCAGCCGGCGGATCTCCCGGAAGTCACCCGAGGCGGCGTGGCGGCCGGCCACCATCACCTCGATCCGGGCCGCGATCTGTTCGACCTCCTCGAGGATGTGCGAGCTGAACAGGATCGTCCTGCCCTCCTCGCCGAGGGTGTGCAGCAGCTCCATCAGCTGCAGCCGCTGGCGCGGGTCCATGCCGTTGAAGGGCTCGTCGAGGAGGAGCACGGCGGGGTCGTGCACGAGTGCGGTGGCCATCTTGATGCGCTGCTTCATCCCCTTGGAGTAGGTGCGGATCTCCCGGTCCTGGGCGTCGGCCATCTGCACGGTCTCGATGGCGCGCTGAGCCGCCGCCTCCGGGTCGGCGAGCCGGTGCAGCCGGGCGTTCGCGAGCACGAGCTGGCGGCCGGACACCGCGTCGTACATGCCCTCCCGCTCCGGGACCAGGCCGAGCCGGCGGTAGACCTGCTCGTCGCGCCAGACCGGCTTCCCGTCGAGGGTGACCGACCCGGCCGAGGGGCCGAGGAAGCCGGCCATCATGTTGATCACCGTCGACTTGCCGGCCCCGTTGGGACCGAGCAGGCCGGTGACCCCGGGACCGATCTGCATCGAGACGTCGTTGACCGCGACGACGTTGCCGAACCAGCGCGAGACGCCGGCGAGCTCGAGGACGCTCATGATCCGGACACCTTCCGGTAGCGGGCGGCCAGCGCGGCATAGCAGCCGGCCACCACGAGGACGAGGACCACCGGGAACACCAACCCGCCCAGGCCGTCGGGCGGTCCTGCGGAGCCCACCGAGCTGTCCGCGCCGATCAGCGTGACGGTGGCGTCGACCAGCGTGAACGGCGAGATCAGCCCGGCGTACTGCGCGAGGGCCTCCTGGTCGAACTCCATGCCGAGCCCGGCCACGATCGCGCGCACGCCGGACAGCACGAGCAGGACGGCGACGATCGCGGCCACGCCGAGCCCGCGCCGCGGGGTGAACGCGGCGATCGCCAGGCCGATCCCGGCGAGCACCACCGCGTAGAGGACCGCGGCGACCAGGGACGCAGGTACGGCGCCAGCTGCTCGCCCAGCGGCAGCTCGGCCAGCAGCGCACCGGCGAGCAGCACGGTCAGCGGCAGCGCGACCAGGATGAACAGCGCGGTGGCCATCCCGGCGTACTTGGCCTGGACGTACTGCGACCGGGCCAGCGGACGGGAGAAGTACAACGGCACCACCCCGAACCGCAGGTCGCGCGAGACCACCGCAGGCGACTGCGAGCCGACGAAGATCGCGATCACCACCTGGATGTCGAACACGTAGCCGGAGTAGCCCCCCGGGATCTCGTCGGCACCGGTCACCGAGGTGACGATCGCGAGGACGAGGGCGGGGAAGGTCATCACGGCCAGCAGCAGGATCGGCATCACCTTCGACCGGGTGGCCCGGCCGAGCCCGAAGGCGCCCTTGAGCGTGTCGACGTACAGCGACCGCTGGATGTAGCCGGTGCCCAGGCGCGGCCCGTCGTAGTGGCGGTAGCCGATGTCGTGGATCGCACCGCTCGTGCTCGCCGCGGTGAGGCGTTCCTCAGCCATCGTGGCCTCCAGTCGTGTCGGCCGGAGTGCCGGCCGGAGTGCCGGCCGGTGCGCCGGTGAAGATCTCGGTCATCCGGTGCCGTTGTCGTTCCAGGCGGACCAGACCGAGCCCGAGCGCGACGGCGCCGTCGCGGATGGCGTCGTAGGCGGCGGGGTCCTCGACCTGGACCTGGAGCCGGGCCCCGTCGGCGTGGACCGCGAGGCCCGCGTCGGCGAGCCGGCCGGCGAGCGTGGTCGGGTCGCCGTCCACCTCGACCACCACGACCGCGGTCTCCGCGGTGGCGTCCGCGGTCGTCGAGTGCCTCAGCAGGCGGCCGGCGTCGATGACGACGATCCCGTCGCTGACCCGCTCCAGCTCGCCGAGCAGGTGGGAGGTGACCACCACCGAGATGCCGAACTCCGTCCAGACCCGCCGGATCAGCCCGAGCATGTCGTCACGGCCGGCCGGGTCGAGCCCGTTGGTCGGCTCGTCGAGCAGCACCAGCGCGGGGTCGTGCACCAGCGCCTGGGCGAGCTTGACCCGCTGCCGCATGCCCGTGGAGTAGCCACCGATCGGGCGGTAGCGCTCCTCGTAGAGACCCACGTGACGCAGCGTGTCGGCAGCCCGCTCTCGCGCCGCGGTCGCGGGGAGACCGGACATCCTGGCCAGGTGTACGACGAGCTCGGTGGCCGACACGTCGGGAGGAAGGCACTCGTGCTCGGGCATGTAGCCGAGCCGCTCGCGGATCGCCGGCCCCTCGGCGGCGATGTCGAGGCCGAGGACCTGCGCGCTGCCCTCCGTGGCCGGGAGCAGGCCGAGCAGCATCTTCAGCAGCGTCGACTTCCCGGCTCCGTTGGCCCCGACGAGGCCGACCACGCCAGGGTCGACCTCCAGGTCCAGGCCCTCGACGGCCGTCACGGAGCCGAACCGCTTGGTCAGCCCCTGGGTGGTGATGATGGACAACTCGCTCCCCGCCTTCTCCGCACGAGCTGCCGTGCGGCACGCCCACTCTAGGGACGGACCAGGCCCGACGTCGCCGCTGCCGGGGTGGAACCAGGGATGCCCCCGACCTGGTCCGGGGCGCGTGCCGCCGGTGAGGCTGCCGCCGTCAGGGGAACAGGTTGGGCCCGGTCTTCTGGTCGATGTTCCGCACGTGCCGGGCCATCCGGCGCATGATCCGCTCCAGGTCCTCGAACCACTGGGGCAACGCCTCGAGCACCAGCGTGCTCCGGTTCAGCCGGTCGAGGCTGGTGGGCAACGGCCCTGCGGAGTCGGCGAGCTCGCGCAGCGGCTGGTCGAGGTCGGCCAGACCCTGCAGCTGGCCGTCGAGGCGGCGCAGGGACCGCTTCAGCGACTCCAGCTGGTCGGCCATGCGGGCCATCTCCGGCGCGGCCTCCCCGAGCGGCCGCGACGACTTCTCCAGGGCCTCCAGGTCGGTCAGCAACCGGTCGGTCTGGCCCGCGAGCTTCTCGATGCTCGGCGCCACGGACCCGAGGTCGTCGGTGGCGTCGACCACCGGTGGGACCAGGGTCTCGACGTTGCGGTCGATCCGCTCGACCTGGTCCAGGGTCTCCGGCGCCCGGTCCACGATCTGCACCGCCTCGGGCAGGTCGGCGGCCGCCCGGACCAGGGTGGGGATGTGCGGCAGCAGCAGCGCCAGGCCGATCGTCATCAGCAACAGCAACAGCGCGACGAGCCCGGCGAGAGCGCGCAGCGCCCACAGGGGCAGGGCCTTCTGGAACATCGGAAACCACATCCGTCGGGAGGCGAGCCGACCCGGTCGGCGGGGGTCGCGCCAGCGCTCCGGGCCTCGGGCATCAGTGTAGGGAGCCGGGCCGGGGGCGGTGTCCGGGGCTCACTCCATGACACGCAGCGCCGAGGGGATGTCCATCCTCCGCGTCCGCCGCAGCGTGAACAGCGGCGCGATCGCAACCGTGAGAATGCCCAGGGCCAGCGCCTGCCAGATCGTGGTGCTGGTCAGCACCGCCTGCATGCCGAGCTCGGGCATCACGTCCGGGATCGTGGTCCGCGTCATCCACGCGAGCACGGCGTAGCCGCCCGCGACGCCCAGCCCGGCGCCGATGGCACCGACGATCACGGTCTCGATCGAGGTCATCGTCAGCACCGTCCGCACCGGCAGCCCGAAGGCCAGCATCGTGGCGTGCTCCCGGGACCGCTCGTCGACCCCGATGCTGGTGGTGTTGAACGCGATCAGCAGGGCGAGCAGCAGGGTCACGACCGCGGCGATCTGGATGATGCTCGTGAACTGCTCCAGGCTCCCCCGGAGGCCCTCGGTCACGGCGGCCGGTGTCTGCGCAGAGGCCGCGTGCGGCACGCTGAGCAGGTCACGGCGGACGTCGTCGAAGGTGGCGCCGTCGGCAGGGACCACGACCAGCAGGTTGGCCGCGCCGGTCAGGCCCAGGGGCGCGGCGGCGTCCGGGGCGAGGTACGCCACCGTCCGGATCGGGTTGGGGTGCAGACCCGTCACGGTCAGCTCCGTCCGCGCCGTGCGCAGCCCGGCGGCCGTGGCCTGCGGGTGCTCGAGCGTCACCGTGTCCCCCACGACGACACCGAGGTCGGCGGCCGCCTTCTCGGCGAGCACGAGCCCGCCGGTCGACGTACCGCTGGTGAGTGTGGGTGTCCAGGCGGCGTCGTCGGGGAAGACCTCCACGACCAGGTCGACGGTGGCCCCGTCGGAGCCGGCGGTGCCGGGCACGAGGAGGCCGGCGTCCAGGCTGCCCACCGACGGCAGCCGCTCGACCGAGGCGACCTCCTCGCCGTCCTGGGGCACGAACGTGTCGAGGGAGACCTCGACCCGGTCGGCCGCGGCGTGCAGCACCTCGGTCTCGGCCCGGTCGAGGGTGCCGTTGAACGTGTCGAGCAGGCCGAGCACCGCGACCAGCGAGGTCAGCGACGCCGCGATGCCGAGCGCGGTGAGGGCGCTGCGGCGCGGCGTGCGCAGCACGTTGCGAAGCGGGATCTGCCGGTAGCCCCGGCCGGGCAGGTGCAGCCGGCGCAGCAGCGGCGCCAGCCCGCCGCCACGAGCGGCCAGGTGGCCGACCCGGATCGCCTCGACCGGCTGCACCCGCAGCGCCCGCCACACCGGCCACGCGATCGCGGCGAAGGGGATCACGAAGCCGAGCACCGCTGCCTGGGCGAACACGGTGAGCTGCAACGGGGTCTGCCAGACCGGCAGCGGCACCATGTCGACGAACACCGACCGCAGCGGGATGCCGACCGCCCAGCCGACCACCATCCCGAGCGCGACCCCGAGCAGCGCGACCTGCGCGCCGAACAGCAGCGGCCGGACCGCCAGCTTCCACGGCGGCACGCCCAGCGCCATCCCGATCCCGATCTCGCGCCGCTGCGCCTCGACGATCCGGGTGGTCAGGTTCAACGCCGCGAACGCCGCGCCGAGCAACACCAGCAGCGCCACGACCCGCCACATCTGGGCGTCGGCGTCGATGTCGTCGTAGAGGATCCGGTACGCGTCGAGGTCGTCGCGCGTGGTGACCGTGCCCGCCGCGCCGGCCGCGGCCAGGGCCTCGGTCAGCTCGGTGCGCAGCGCGTCCAGGTCGGCGCCCTCGCGCAGGGTGAGCACCACGTCGTTGACCCGGCCTCGGGTGCCGGTGACCTGCTGCGCGGTGTGCAGGGTGGTGAACAGCACCCCGTAGCTGTCCGCGGACAGGAACGGCAGGCCGCCCTCCCCCGCGGTGACGATGAAGTACTCCGGGGACTGCCCGAGGCCGACGACCTCGAGCGGCGCACCACCGGAGATCGTCAGCTGCTCGCCCGGCGCCAGGCCGTTGGCCCCGGCGAACTGGGTCTCCAGCACCGCAACCGCGGCAGCGTCGTCGCCGGGCTCGAGCCCGCGGCCGTCGTCCACGGAGATCCCGTCCACCTCGGAGCCCGTCGCCGAGCCGACGATCTCGCCGGGGACCAGCAGGTCGTCGGGGCCGGCGACCTGCGTGGGCAGCACCAGCCGCTCCCGGACCGCCTCGACGTCACCTGCGTGCGCGAGCCCGGCCACGAGGGCCGCCAGGCTCCCCTCCTCGGTCGTGCTGCCCTGGGTCAGCGTGAGCTTCAGGTCGTGGGTGTCCAGCAGCGCGAAGCTCTCGTCGTTGGACTGGGTCCGCCACGCCGAGGAGCCCATCAGCGCGGCGTAGGTCCCGGTGCCCAGCGCGATCACCAGGGCGATCGCGGTGACCAGCAGCCAGCGGTTGCGCAGGTCGCGCCAGGACCAGCGGACCCAGAGTCCTCTGCGTGTCATGACGGCCTACCAGTGCAGCTCGCCGATCGCGGCCCGGCCGCCGGCCGGTGGCCCGTCCGTGACGATCCGGCCGCTGGACAGCTCGATCACCCGGTCCGCGACCCGGGAGATCTCACGGTTGTGGGTGACCACGATGACGGTCTTGCCGGTCTCGGCCTGCTCGCGGAGCAGCTCGAGGATCTGCACGCCGGTGCGGAAGTCGAGCTCGCCGGTCGGCTCGTCGGCGAGCAGGATCGGGTTCCCCGTCGCCAGGGCACGGGCGATGGCCACCCGCTGCTGCTCGCCGCCGGAGAGCTGGTGGGCGAAGTGGTCCGCCCGTTCGCCGAGACCGACCCGCTCCAGCACCTCCCGGGCCACCTGCTCGGAGTCCTCCCGCCCGGCCACGTCGGCGCCGAACTGGACGTTCTCCAGCGCGGTCAGTCCCGGGAACAGGTTGAAGCTCTGGAAGATGAAGGAGACCGTGTGCCGGCGGACCTTCGTCCGCTGCGCGCGCGAGGCCGCGGTGAGGTCGACGCCGGCCAGCCGCACCGTGCCCGCGGTCGGTGCGTCCAGGGCACCGATCAGGTTGAGCAGCGTCGTCTTGCCGGAGCCCGAGGCGCCGAGCACGACGACGAAAGCGCGCTCGTCGACATGCAGGTTCACGTCGTCGAGCGCCTTGACCACGCTGTCGCCGACCTGGAAGTAGCGGCAGATCTCGTCGAGGTCGATCCGCGTGCCCTCCGAGCCGATGCGTGCATCGACGGCCCGGGACTGGACCGTGTCGCTCATGTCGGTCTCCCCCCGGCTAGACGCGAGCCGGTGCCCGTCGTACCGGGAGCACCTCGGGGACGGTCTCCCCCCGCAGGAAGTCGAGCAGGACCCGGTTGACCAGGTCGGGCTTCTCCAGCGGGGCGAGGTGGGAGGTGCCCGGGATCACCGCGAGCTCGGCGCCCGGGATCGCGCGGTACATCGCGACGGTGTGCTCCAGCGAGACCTCGTCACCGCAGACCAGCAGAGTGGCCGCGCGCACGGCCTCCAGGTCGTCGACCGGGAGGTGCGGCTCGGACTGCCACATCGCGGTGACCTTGCCGAACACCACCGGCCAGTGCTCCGGCCCGTCCGGGGAGACCGCGCCGTAGACGGCCCGGAACGACTGGAACTCCTCACTGTCGCCGGGCAGCCGGGCGATCTTGTGGAACTCCGGCACGTAGCCGGCCACGTCGGCGGCGCCGCCGATCAGCACCAGGCTGCGGACCAGGTCCGGGCGGGCCATCGCCATCAGCAGCCCCACGATCGCGCCGTCGCTCCAGCCGACCACCCGCACCGGCTCGCCGACGACCTTGTCGACGAAGGCGACCATGTCGTGCGCCATCACGTCGTAGGACAGCCGGCCGTCGACGTCCGCGGTGTGCCCGTGTCCGCGGCGCTCGGGGGCGTAGACCCGGTAGTGCCCGACCAACGCCTCGAGCTGGGCCACCCACAAGGCGTTGGTGTCCAGGCCTCCGTGCAGGAGCAGGAGCGGTTCGCCCTCACCGCGGTGCTCGTACCACATGTGCACAGGACCGATGTCGACGTAGTCGCCCATCTCCGGCCCCTCCTCTCAGTCCAGGGGCGCCGGGCCGGGTCCGCGAGCACCCGGCCACGGCTACTTCCACCGTGGCACCGGGCGAGGGGGGCGCACAGAGCCGGAAGTCCCCGGCTCTCCGGCGGGTCAGCCGTCGACCCAGCCGCTCCCGGCGGGCTCCGGGTGCAGCTCGCCGCCGCTGAGCTCGGCGAGCAGGTGCGGCAGCCGCTCGGCGTCGGGGGCCGGTACGGCGACGTGCAGCACCGCCTGGGCGCCGTACTCCACGCCGAGCACGACGACGCCGTGCGCGCGCAGGCCGTGCTCGAGGCGACCGGCATCCGCGTGCGGGACCGCGACGTCGTAGCGGGCGAGCAGCCGCCGCTCCCGGGTCCCCGCGGCGTCGAGCCCGGCGCGGACGGCGTCGGAGTAGGCGCGGACCAGGCCGCCGGCGCCGAGCAGCACGCCCCCGAAGTAGCGGGTCACCACCGCGACCACGTCGCTGACCTCGCGACCGCGCAGCACCTCCAGCATCGGCGCGCCCGCGGTGCCCGACGGCTCGCCGTCGTCGTTGGAGCGCTGCACCTCCGCGGTCGGGCCCAGCACGAACGCCGAGCAGTGGTGCCGGGCGTCCCAGTAGCTCCGCCGCTCCTCGTCCACGACCGCGCGCGCAGCCTCCTCGGTGGCGACCGGCTCGACCCGGCAGATGAACCGGGAGCGCTTGACCTCGATCTCGGCGACGGCGGGGCCGGCGACGGTGCGGTACGACGCGGGGTCGCTCACCACAGCCGCCCGAGCACGTCCGAGCCGATCTTGACGATGAACGCGCCGACCACGACGACGAACACCACGCGGACGAACCCGCCGCCCTTCGCCACGGCGGTGCGCGCCCCGACGTAGCCGCCGACCAGGTTGCACGCGCCCATCACCAGGCCGACCTTCCAGAGCACCGCGCCCTGCGGGACGAAGACGACGAGGGCGGCGACGTTCGTGGCCCAGTTGGCCATCCGCGCCTTCGCCGAGGCCTCGAGGAAGTTGTAGCCGAGCAGGCCGACCAGCGTGAACACGAGGAACGAGCCGGTGCCCGGGCCGAGCGCGCCGTCGTAGAAGCCGATCACCGCGCCGGCGGCCATCGCGGCGAGCGTGTGCCGGTGCCCGGCGAAGCGCAGCCGGGTGATCTCGCCGATCGCGGGCTTGAACAGCACGTAGCCACCGACCGCGACGAGCACCACGAGCACGATCGGGTCGAAGGCCTCCTTCGGGATGTGCGAGGCGACGACCGCCCCGCCCAGCGAGCCGGTGAACGCCAGCAGCATCAGCGGGATGAACGTCCGCGGATCCGGTCCCACCCGCCGGTAGTAGGTGACCGAGCTGATCGACGTACCCATCACCGAGCCGAGCTTGTTGGTCGCCAGGATCTGCACCGGCGCCGCGCCCGGCAGCCCGATCACCAGGGCCGGCAGCTGGATCAGGCCGCCGCCGCCGACCACCGCGTCGACCCAGCCCGCGAGGAGACCAGCGAGCCCGAGCAGCACGTAGGTCCACAGCGACGGGTCGTCCACGCAGGCACCCTAACCACCGCGGACCCGGCGGCAGCGCAGACCCCGCGGTGCGGTCGCGGGCTGCTCGGCTCTGTCAGCCGAGCAGGAGCTGCTCCCTGCGGCTCTGCAGGCGCGCGAGCTCGCTCTCGACGCCGCGGCCCTTCTGCGCGAGTGCGGCCAGCGCCTGGTCGACCTGCTGCAGCGCGGCTCCCACGCGGTTGCGGGCGTCCTCGATCCGGGACCGCACCGCCATGTCGCTGAAGATGTTGTCGAACCACACGTCGAAGGTGCGCATCATCTGGTCCACCTGGACCCCGTTGACCTGCGGCAGGTCCACGTCGGCGAGCTCGCGCGAGAACGCCGCGAGGGCCTGGTCGGCCTGCCTGACCAGGGCGGTGGCCTCGTCCACCTTCTGGTACTTGATCATGTCGGTCATCAGGCCACCGCCACCGAAGGCGTCCCAGGTGGACCACGAGCCGGCGCTGCCGAGCACGTCGAGCGCCCGGGCCAGCCGGCTGCGAGCCGCCGTACCGGCCGCGTGGGCCTCGCGCATCTCCTTGTCGACCGCGAGCAGCTCGCCCCGGCGCTGCGCGATGTCGGCGAGCTCGACTGCCTCGGGTCCTCCGGTGCCCTCCAGCCAGGCCTGCTTCGCCGCGAGCGCCTGGTCGTACCTGGCCGTCACGTCACCCAGCTCGGCACGCCGGCTCACCAGCGAGTCGAGCTCGCGCTGCATCACCTCCAGCCGCGCCTCGGCCTCGGCAACGGCATAGCGCGCGGCCTCCCGCTCGGCGGTCTCCCGCTCGAGGTCGTCGGCGTGCGAGCCCTTCAGGCGGGACCAGATCCGTGCCGCGGACAGGGTCTCCAGCCTCTCGACGTCGGCCGCCTCGGACTCCAGCTTGCGGCGCAGCTCCGCGACCCGCTCGACCAGCCCCTCCAGGTGCGGGCGTGCGCCGTCGATGCGCCGGGTCAGCTGGACGTGCTCCTCGCGAGCCTCCGCGGCGCGCTCGAGCTCGGTCTGGATCTGCTGCGGATCGGTCACCGGACCACCCTATTGCGGCCCGATGCCGAGCCGGGGCCGCAGCGCGCCCGATCAGTGGAGCGTGCCAGACTCGGCCGATGCGCATCGTCTCGCTCCTGCCCTCCACGACCGAGATCCTGTTCGACCTCGGCGTCGGCGACGACGTCGTCGGCGTCACCTTCGAGTGCGACCACCCCGTCGAGGCGCGCACCCGCACGATCGTCTCGACGAGCGCGATGCCGGAGGGTCTGAGCCCGAAGGAGATCGACGCGTTCGTCACCGAGGCCATGCACCGCGGCGAGGACCTCTACCACCTCGACGAGGGTGCGCTCGCCGGACTCGACGCCGACCTCGTGGTCACCCAGGACCTGTGCGCGGTCTGCGCCGTGGACGTCTCCGTGGTCGACGATGCGCTTGCCCACCTCGGTTGCACCGCCGACGTGCTGACCATCGACCCGCACACGCTGGACGAGGTTCTGGCCTCGATCTCGACACTGGGCAAGGCCACCGCGCGCGAGGCGGAGGCCGACGCGCTGGTCACCTCGCTGCGCGGCCGGCTCGACGAGGTCGTACGGCGGTCCGCAGGCGCGCCGCGCTCGCGAGCCCTCGTGCTGGAGTGGACCGAGCCGCCGTTCGCCCCGGGCCACTGGGTGCCCGAGATGGTGACCCTCGCCGGCGGCGACTGTGTCCTCGGCACGGCCGGCGAGAAGTCCTACCGGGTCGACTGGGCCGATGTCGTCGCGGCCGCCCCCGAGGTGGTCGTCTGCGCGCCCTGTGGTTACGGGCTCGAGCAGTCCGCCGACCTGGCCTCGGAGGTCGTCGCGTCGGGGGTGCTGCCCGACGACGTGCCGGTGTGGGCCGTCGACGCGAATGCGTCCTTCGCCCGGCCTGGGCCGCGCCTGGTCGACGGCGTCGAGGCGCTGGCCGCGATCCTGCACCCCGGCCTCTTCGGCGACCCGCCCGCGACGATGGCCCGCCGCATCCGCTGAACGCCGAAGGGGCGGCCGCGCGAAGCGCACGACCGCCCCTCGACAGAACTGCTCAGAGATAGCCGCCGAACATGGGGTTGATCAGGAGCTGCAGCCGATCGTCGAAGGCATCGGAGATCCGGACCGGGCTCAACGACCCCTCGACCTTGAAGGACGGCTTCTCAGGCTCGTCGGACTCGATCCGGAGTACATCGCCCAGCCCGGCAGCGAGCAGGGTGAACGTGGTGGGACCGTCAACTGACACGGTCCGTGTGTCGGCGCCGCTGGGGAACGCCAGGAACTCACCCGGGAACACCCAGTCGGGGCTGAAGAAGCTGACCAGCCCGTCGTCCGTCGTGTCCTCGCTGTGGTCGCCGTCGTCCATCATCACCGCGAACATGTACAGCGCACGACCGTCCCCCTCGGTCACGTTCGCCTGCGCGTTAAGCAGGTAGGTGCCGCGCGGCACGGTGACCTGGGTGACCGTGAGCTCGGCCATCTCGTCGTCAACGTCGCCCAGGGCACCCAGCAGCTTCTGCGATTGGGCCGACAGCTCACGGCTCGGGAACACCTCACCCATGTACGGGATCTTCCGCGTGCCGGCACCGACCTTGTCCTTGTCCAGCACGCCGAAGCGCTCGGGGTAGGTGGACCCGCTGTGACCCGCAGGCCCCTGCGGCCCGGCGGGACCCGGGTCGCCCTTCTCCCCCTTGTCGCCCTTCTCGCCCTGAGGGCCGGCGACGCCGGCCTTGGCGAGCAGGCCGCGGAGCGCCGGTGAGAGCTCCGCCTCGCCGACGGAGCCGTCCCTGATCTTGGCGGCGGTGACCGCACCGTTCTTGATGTCGCGCGGCTTGATCGTCTCGTCCTTGATGTCGACCGACCGGACACTGCCGTCGCGGATGTCGGGCGAGCCGATCAGTCCGTCGGCGACCGCACCAGCCGCGCCGAGGCCCACGATGACCGCGGCGCCCACGCCGACCGCCACCGGCCTGCTGTTGATGAATGACATGCCAAACCCCCACTCGTTCTTCGGAAGTGGCCTGAGCCACAGTGGGACCCTAGGAGGGCAGCGCGTCAGGAAAATCGTCAGAACTGATGAAGTTCCGGCCATGCCGGACTTCGCCGACTCTGCTAGGAGGCGGTCCGGCGGGCGCCGGGTGGGCCGGAAAGCGTCAGCGGCGGGCGATGTAGGAGAGCAGGTCCTGCCGGGTCACGACGCCGACGGGCTTGCCGTCCTCCTGCACCAGGAGCGCGTCGGCGTTCTCGAGCGCGGCGACGGCGTCGGACACCGGCTCGTTGGAGCCGATCGAGGGCAGCGGCTCGCTCATGTGCTGCTCGACGGGGTCCGACAGCTTCGCCGTCCCGGCGTACAACGCGTCCAGCAGCGCGCGCTCCGACACCGAGCCGGCCACCTCGGCGGCCATGATCGGCGGCTCTGCGCGCACGACCGGCATCTGGGAGACGCCGTACTCCTGCAGGATGTGCACGGCCTCCGCGATCGTCTCGTTGGGGTGCGTGTGCACGAGGGCCGGCAGCTCGCCGCTCTTGCCGCGCAGCACCTGTCCCACGGTCTGGTCGTCGGCGGCGGGCAGGAAGCCGTACTGGCCGAGCCACTCGTCGTTGAACACCTTGGTCAGGTAGCCGCGCCCGGAGTCCGGCAGCAGTACGACGATCACCGCGTCCTCGCCACCGGGCTCACGGCTGAGCTCGTGCGCGAGCTGGATCGCCGCGAAGGCCGCCATGCCCGAGGAGCCGCCGACGAGCAACGAGTCCTCGCGCGCCAGCCGGCGGGTCATCGCGAACGAGTCTGCGTCGGAGACCTCGATCACCCGGTCGGCGACCGTGGCGTCGTACGTCGAGGGCCAGAAGTCCTCCCCGACGCCCTCGACGAGGTAGGGCCGGCCGGTGCCGCCGGAGTACACCGAGCCGGCGGGGTCGGCGCCGACGACCTGCACCTTGCCGCCGCTCTTCTCCTTGAGGTAGCGGCCCACCCCGCTGATCGTGCCGCCGGTGCCCATGCCGCACACGAAGTGCGTGATCTTGCCGTCGGTCTGCTCCCAGATCTCCGGCCCGGTCGTCTCGTAGTGGGAGCGGGGGTTGTTCGGGTTGGAGTACTGGTCGGGCTTCCAGGCGTCCTTGATCTCACGGACCAGCCGGTCGGAGACGTTGTAGTAGGAGTCCGGGTGCTCGGGCGCGACCGCGGTCGGGCAGACGACCACCTCGGCGCCGTACGCCTTGAGCACGTTGCGCTTGTCCTCACTGACCTTGTCGGGGCACACGAACACGCACTTGTAGCCCTTGGCCTGCGCCACCATCGCCAGACCGACGCCGGTGTTGCCCGAGGTCGGCTCGACGATCGTGCCGCCCGGCTTGAGCGAGCCGTCGGCCTCGGCGGCCTCGACCATGCGCAGCGCGATCCGGTCCTTCACCGAGCCGCCCGGGTTGAGGTACTCCACCTTGGCGAGCACCATCGGCCCCTTGCCGGCCAGGTCGTCCATCACCCGGTTGAGTCGGAGGAGGGGGGTGTCGCCCACCAGGTCCAGAAGCGAGTTCACGTAACGCACCGGGCCAGTCTAGGGGTGATCACTAGCATGGGCTTCGTGGGTAAAGCCGCCGCCGCTCGCAAGCTCGCTGCCGCCGCCGCGTACGGCGGGGGCGGCGTCTCCGTGCTCGGCGCATCGCTGCTCGGTGTGCTCACCGCCGAGGCGAAGCTGGCCCGTCGCACGATCGGCAACGTCGTCGAGGACCCCACGCCCGACGCCACCGGCTGGTACGGCAAGGGCCGGCCCGGCCCGGCGTTGAAGATGGCGCTGCTCGGTGACTCCAGCGCGGTGGGGTACGGCGTCGAGAAGGTCGAGGACACCCCAGGGGCGCATCTCGCCTCGGGTCTCGCCGAAGGCGCGGACCGTCGCGTGTACCTGCGCTCGCTGGCGTTCGTCGGTGCGCAGTCCCGGGACCTCGCCGGCCAGATCGACGTCGCGCTGACCATGGAGCCGCACGTCGCGGTGATCCTGATCGGGGCCAACGACGTGACCCACCGGGTGCTGCCGTCGGAGTCGGTGCGCCTGCTGGAGCAGGGCGTCCGCCGGCTGCGCGACGCCGGAGTCGAGGTCGTCGTCGGCACCTGCCCCGACCTGGGCACCGTGGAGCCGATCGCGCCGCCGCTGCGCCAGGTCGCGCGTGCCTGGAGCCGCCGGCTCGCCGCCGGGCAGACGATCGCGGTGGTGGAGGCGGGCGGCCGGACGGTCTCGCTCGGCTCGATCCTGGGCCCGGAGTTCAGCGCCTCCCCGAAGCTGCTGTTCGGCCCCGACCAGTTCCACCCGTCCGCGGCCGGCTACTCCAGCATGGCCTCGGTGCTCCTGCCGTCGGTGCTCGCCGCGGTCGGTGTGATCCCGCCGGAGGACCTGTGGCCCGAGGCGTTCCGCGGGGAGGGCGTCATGCCGATCTCCTACGCCGCGGTGGAGGCAGCCAGGACACCGGGCACCGAGATCGACGGCACCGAGGTCGGCGGCTCCAAGCGTGGCGCCCGCGGCCGCTGGGTGCTGCTCCGCCATCGCCGGCGCCGCCCCCAGGGCGAGCCGGAGACTCCTGTCGGCGACGGCGAGCCGGCGGTCGAGGGCGAGTCGTCGACCGGCGGCTGAGCCGCCCCCGAGAGCCCAGGCACGACGAAGGGCCCCGGAACAGGTCCGGGGCCCTCGGTCAGCGAGCTGCTCGTCGTGCGGCGGAGGTCACTCCTGGCCGCGGAGGATCGCCAGGATCCGCAGCATCTCGATGTAGATCCAGATGATGGTCACGGTCAGGCCGAAGGCCGCACGCCACGACTCCTGCTCCGGAAGGCCTGCGGCGACGCCGCGCTCCACGAAGTCGAAGTCGAGGATCAGCATGAGCACACCGAGCGCCAGACCGATCACGCTCATGACCAGGCCGAGCGTGCTGAAGTTGTTGAAGCCGACGGCCACGCCGAAGAACCCGAGCACGAAGTCGAGCAGCACGAGGCCGACGAAGCCGAACATCGCGGCGACCACGAACTTGCGGAACTTCGGCGTCACCTGGATGTTGAAGAACTTGTAGGCCGCGAGCGTGCCGATGACCGCGGCCATCGTACCGACGACCGCGTTGAGCACGATGCCGTCGCCGAACATCGCCTCGAAGGTCTTGCTCATCGCACCGACGAAGAGACCCTCGGCGACGGCGTAGGCGAGGACCAGCGCGGGGCTGATCTTCTTCTTGAACGAGATCACCAGCGCGAGGCCGAGACCGGCGAAGGCGCCGCCCATCCACGCCAGGCCGAGCATCGACTCGGGCAGCATCACCCAGGTGAGCGCCGCGGTCACGATGACCAGGCCCAGGGTGATCGCGGACTTCTGGACCACCGAGTCGATGGTCATCGGCGCCGACGGCGGGGCCGGGGCGTAGTACTCAGGTGCCTGCGGCGCGCCGGTGCCCCACGCGGAGGGCTGGTTGTAGTCGGGGTAGGTGACCCCGCTCTGGCTAGTGCGGCGGCCGTTGAAACCCTCGGACCGCGCGAATACCGGGTTGCTGCTCTGCATGTGTTGGTCTCCTCCTTGGAGGCCTTGTCGCGACGCCCGGCTCTGGGCGCCGTCGTGAACCGAGTTCCCATCCTAGGGACGGATATCCGTTCAACGACGCGGACGTGCCCGGTGTTCCCGCCCGCCGCCCGCGAGACAGCCCTTGATCATCGGCGTACGACGCGGTGGACTCGTCGTCATGACCGACCAGAGCCGCACCGCACCCGACACCTCCACCGTGGGCACGCGCACCCTCGGCACCGACACCCCACTCACCGTGTCCACGATGGGCCTGGGCTGCATGGGCATGTCGGAGTTCTACGGCACCGCCGACGAGGCGGAGGCCACGGCCACCATCCGGCGCGCCCTGGACCTCGGCGTGACCTTCCTCGACACCGCCGACATGTACGGCCCGTTCACCAACGAGCGGCTCGTCGGCCGCGCGATCGCCGGTCGCCGTGACGAGGTGCAGCTGGCGACCAAGTTCGGCAACGAGCGCCTGCCCGACGGCACCCGGCTCGGGATCAACGGCAAGCCGGAGTACGTCCACCGCGCCTGCGACGCCAGCCTCGAGCGGCTCGGTGTGGACCACATCGACCTCTACTACCAGCACCGCGTCGACAAGACCATCCCGATCGAGGAGACCGTCGGTGCGATGGCCGAGCTGGTGCAGGCCGGCAAGGTGCGCCACCTCGGGCTTTCGGAGGCGTCGGCGGCGACGATCCGCCGGGCCCACGCCGTGCACCCGGTCACCGCGCTGCAGACGGAGTACTCCCTGTTCACCAGGCACGTCGAGGACGAGATCCTGCCCACCCTGCGCAAGCTGGGAATCGGCCTGGTCCCCTACTCGCCGCTGGGTCGCGGCATGCTCACCGGCGCGATCAGCTCCCTCGACGTCCTCTCCGCCGACGACTTCCGGCGGCACCACCCGCGCTACCAGGGCGAGGCGTTGGAGAACAACCTGGCGCTGGTCGGGCGGATCCGCGAGATCGCCGCCGAGAAGGGGGTGACCCCCGGACAACTGGCGCTGGCGTGGGTGCTCGCCCAGGGGGCCGACGTGGTCCCGATCCCGGGCACGAAGCGGGTGCGCTACCTCGAGGAGAACGTCGCGGCCGCCGCGGTCGGGCTGAGCGTGGCCGACCTCGCCCGCCTGGACGAGGCGGTGCCGCGTGACGCCGTGGCCGGTCAGCGCTACCCCGACATGTCCTCGATCGACGAGTGACGCCGGAATAGTCACGGGTTCAACCAAGTTGGCCCTGACATGAGCTCTGCGCTGAAGGTCGACATCTGGTCCGACATCGCCTGCCCGTGGTGCTACGTGGGCAAGCGGCGCTTCGAGGAGGGCGTGCGCCGGTTCGCCGAGAGCCACCCCGACCGGACGGTCGAGGTGGAGTACCACTCCTTCGAGCTGGCCCCCGACACCCCGGTGGACTTCGAGGGCACCGAGGTCGACTTCCTGGCCGACCACAAGGGTCTCCCCGTGGAGCAGGTCCGGGCGATGCTGGAGCAGATGACCGAGGTCGCCGCCTCCGTCGGGCTCGACTTCGACTACGCGGCGCTGCGGCACACCAACACGCTCAAGGCGCACCAGCTGCTCCACCTCGCACGCGTCCGGGGCGTGCAGCACGAGATGAAGGAGCGGCTGCTGCGCGCCTACTTCACCGAGGGCCGCCACGTCGGCCACCACGAGCAGCTCGCGGACCTGGCGAGCGAGGTGGGTCTGGACCGCGGCGAGGTGCTCGAGGCGCTCACGCAGGAGACCTACCTCGACGAGGTGCGCGCCGACATCGCGCAAGCCCGCGCCTACGGGATCAACGGAGTGCCGTTCTTCGTCATCGACCAGCGGTTCGGTGTCTCCGGCGCTCAGGACCCGGCCGTCTTCGCCGACGCGCTGGGACAGGCGGCCGCGGCCCAGGAGGTGCAGGCATGAGCGAGACGCCGAGGTTCCAGATGGTCTCCGGCGACCAGGAGGCACCGGTGTGCGAGGACGGCGTGTGCGCCGTACCCGGGACCGAGGCTCAGCCCTTGACCGAGCCGGCCAGCATCCCGCCAACGATGTAGCGCTGCAGGAACTGGAACAGGATGATCAGCGGCAGCGAGCCGAGGATCGCGCCGGCGGCGAAGACCCCCCAGTTCTGGCTGAACTGCTCGGAGATGAAGCCGAACAGTCCCACGGCCATCGTCTGCTTGTCGACGTCGTCGCCGAGCAGGATCCGGGCGAGCACCAGCTCACCGACGGTGGTGACGTAGGAGAGCAGGCCGACCACCACGAGGATCGGTACGACGAGCGGCAGCATGATCCGGAAGAAGATGTCGGCGTGCGAGGCCCCGTCGATCCTGGCCGACTCGTCGAGGTCGCGCGGCACGGAGTCGAAGAAGCCCTTCAGCAGCCAGGTGTTCACGCCGAGCGCGCCGCCGAGGTAGACGAACATCAGTCCCAGGCGAGAGCCGAGCCCGAGCGCCGGGAACACCTCGCCGATCGCGGCGAGCAGCAGGAAGATCGCGATGTAGGCGAGCAGCTGCGGGAACATCTGCACCAGCAGCAGGCCGACCAGCCCTGTCTCACGACCCTTGAACCGGTAGCGGGAGAACGAGAAGGCCGCCATCGCACCGAGGAACACGGTGAGCACGGCCGTGGTGATCGCCAGCACCTGCGTGTTGATGAACCAGGCCAGGAACGGGTTCTGCGGGTCGGTGAACAGGTCGCGGTAGTTCTTCAGCGACACGTTGCCGAACAGCTGGTTGGTGTCGGAGATCGACCCGGTCGGGTTCAGCGACGCCGACAGGATGAACACGATCGGGAAGAGTGCGACCACGAGCAGCAGGGCGCCGTACAGGTGACGCCAGCCGGTCTCCTTGAACCACCGCATGTCAGCTCATCTCCTCGTAGCGACGGGTCTGCCGGAAGCCGATCACGGAGATGATTCCGACGAAGACGAAGATCAGGATCGAGATCGCCGACGCGAAGCCGTACTGCGCCTGCTCGCCGCCGAACGCCAGCTCGTAGACGAAGGTGATCAGGATGTCGGTGTGGCCGGCAGAGACCTCGGCGTCGGCCATCGGCGGGCCGCCGTTGGTGAGTGCGGCCACCAGCGTGTAGTTGTTGAAGTTGAAGGCGAACGACGCGATCAGCAGGGGTGCGGTCGCCATCAGGATGTAGGGCAGCTTGACGTTGCGGAAGATGTTCCACGCCCCGGCGCCGTCGATGCGTGCCGCCTCGATCACGTCGTTCGGGATCGCCTGGAGGGCGCCGGTGGCGACCAGGAACATGTAGGGGTAGCCCAGCCACAGGTTCACCACGATCAGCGAGATCTTCGCCAGCCACGGGTCCCCGAGCCAGTCGAGCTCGGCGCCGAACAGCAGCACCTCGTTGACGAAGCCGAACTGCGTGTTGAGCATGCCGCGGAACACGCCGGCCGAGATCACCGCCGGGATCGCGTAGGGCATCAGCAGCAGCGAGCGGTAGAGCCGGCGCCCCTTCATCCTCGGGTCGTTGAGCACCATCGCGGTGAACAGGCCGAGGGCGAAGGTGCCGAGCACGGTGATCGCGGCGAACGCGATCGTCCAGATCAGGATCTGCAGGAAGGGCCCGCGGATCTCGTCGTTGGTGAGGATCCGCTTGAAGTTGTCGAACCCGACGAACACCTTCCAGCCGGGGGTGAGCCGGTCCCCGTCCGCGCTGACGAAGTAGCCGGTCTCGTGGTCGGCGGTGTAGACGACCCCTTCCCGCGTGATCGTCTCGGCATCCTCGTCGTAGACCGCCGCAGGCTTGTAGACGTAGGCGTTCGAGCCGTCCTGGGTCTTCAGGCTGCCGTCTTCGGCGTCGTCGCTGAACGGCACCCGGTAGGTCGTGATCTCCTTCGACCGGGGTCCGATGATCTCGGCGTACGACAGCGGCTGGTAGCCGTCGAGGGCGACGGCCTTGCCGGACTCGTCGAGGGTGGCGCCGTCGACCTCCTCGAGCGGCTCGTCGGCGGTGCCGACCGAGACCTCGCCCTCGGGGCTGGTGACCAGGAAGGCGAGCTCCCCGTCGCGGTCCATCACCGTGAGGCGGTACTGCGGCGAGTCGGGAACCCGCCGCTCGTTCTGGGCGAGGATCACGTCGACCGAGCGCTGCTGGTCGCCGGCGTTGAACTCCGAGGAGTTCGTCAGCGCGACGGCTCCGGTGTAGAAGACGACGTAGACCTGGTAGACCAGCAGCAGCACCAGGCCGGGCATCAGGTACTTCATCGGCACGAAGCGACCGGTGGCGTAGACGACGTCGATCGCGAGCGTCGCGACCAGGACGGCCGCGAAGCCCTTCCACATGCCGAGCTCGCCGAGCGCCATCAGCGCGTAGATGCCGAGCGCGTTGACCAGGGCCAACAACGCGTAGCGCACCAGGACACCGGTGCTGTACTTCATCCCAAACCCCTCGTCGGTGGTGCCTGACGCGCGATGCCGGTGCCGTCGCCCGCGCGGAGCGGAAGCTGCGACGGCACCGGCATCACTGTGCTGTGAGTTGTGCTGCGATCAGGTCGGCGTCAGCCGATGGCCTTCTGGATCCGCTGCGTCATCGCGTTCCAGAGCTTCACCGGGTCGCCGCCCTTGATGATCTGCATCTCGGTCTTGCCCCACTCGGTCCACACGGCGTCCATCGCGGGGATGTTGGGCTGCGGGACACCGGCGGCCCCGACGCTGCCGAAGCCGGCGTAGATCGGGTCGGACTTGCTGGCCTCGAACACCGAGGTCAGCGCGGACGGACGGCCGCCGACCTCGAACAGCTGCTGCTGGGCGTCCTCGGTGCCGAGGTAGTTCACGACGAAGTCGTTGGCCACGAGGGCGTTCTCGCTGTGCGCGCTGACCATGAAGCCCTGCACACCGACGAACGGCACGGCCGGCTCACCGCCCGGCGAGGGGATCTCCTCGACGGAGTAGTTCACGCCACCCTCGTCGAAGGTCGCCAGCGCCCAGGGGCCGGTGATGATGTAGGGCACCCGGCCCTTGGCGAACTCACCGGTGGCGATGTCGTAGGTCACCGACGGGTTGATCACCTTGTCCTTGGCGGCCTGCGAGAGCCACTTGGCGAACTCCACGCCGTTCTCGTCGCCGATGGTCAGCTGGGTCGGGTCGTAGCCACCCTCGGGGAGCTGGCCGAAGATCGAGGAGCCGAAGGACTGCTGCAGCGGGAACAGGTGGTACGGGTCGCCGTTGGTCGGGTCCTGCTGGACCGCGAACGGCAGCTTGGCCTTCTTGTCTGCGACGAGCTGCTTGCCGGTGGCGACCATGTCGTCCCACGACTCAGGCGCCTCGGGCGCGAGGTCGGTGTTGCGCACGAGCGCGATGTTCTCCACGGCGTACGGCAGGCCGTAGGTCTGGCCGTCGTAGGTGAACGCGTTGACCGCCACCTCCTGGAACTCGCCGGCCTTGTCGCCGAGCTCGACCGGGGCGATGCCGCCGCTCTCGACGAGGCTGCCCAGCCAGTCGTGCGCACCGATCAGGATGTCGGGGCCCTTGCCCTCGGGGGCCTGGGTGGTGAACTCGTCGCGCAGCGTGGCGAAGTCCTTCTGGACGACCTTGACGGTCACGCCCTTCTCGGACTTGAACTGCTCGCCGATTTCGGTGACGACCGGGGTCCGGGTCTCGTCGGCCCACACGGTGATGGTGCCGGCGGCGGCCGGGGTGGTGGGGCTGTCGCTGGGCTCGGCCGCGTCGTTCGAGTCGCCGTTGCTTCCGCAACCAGCGAGCAGACCGACCGCGGCGAGCAGGGCGGCGGCCTTGGTGGTCGCCTTGACGCTCGTACGGCGCATGGGGTGGCTCTCCTTTGAGTCAGGATGGTGCTGTGAGCTGAACCTAGCAAGATCTTGCAGAGTTTGAAAGATTTTGCAGAGATCTAGGATGTTCTTGCACGGTTGCCGGATAGTCTTGCTGACATGCAGCCGCAGTCACAGGGACGAAAGGCCCGTCTTTCGGACGTAGCGGAACAAGCCGGCGTCAGTGAGGCCACGGTGTCGCGCGTCCTCAACGGCAAGCCGGGCGTGGGCGCCGAGACCCGCCGCGCCGTCCTCACCGCGCTCGACGTGCTCGGCTACGAGCGCCCCGCCCAGCTGCGCACGACCAGCTCGGGACTCGTCGGCCTGGTGGTCCCGGAGCTGGAGAACCCGATCTTCCCGGCGTTCGCCCAGGCCGTGGAGTCGATGCTCTCCCAGCGCGGCTACACCTCCGTGCTGTGCACCCAGACCCCGGGCGGGGTCACCGAGGACGAGTACGTCGAGATGCTCCTCGCGCGTGGCGTGTCCGGGATCGTCTTCATCTCCGGGCTGCACGCCGACGCCACGTCCGACAAGGCGCGCTACCGCCGGCTCGTGGACCAGGGCCTCCCGGTCGTCCTGGTCAACGGCTTCACCGACGAGGTCGTGGCCCCGTTCATCTCCACCGACGACACCTTCGCCATGCGGCTGGCCGTCAACCACCTCGCCGCCCTCGGCCACCGGCGCATCGGGCTGGCGATCGGACCGACCCGCTACGTCGTCGCCCAGCGCAAGGTCGACGGCTTCCTCGCCGCGTCCCAGACCCTGCTGGGCATCGGCGCCGCAGATGCCGAGGCCATGGTCGAGCGCACCCTGTTCACCGTCGAGGGCGGACACGCTGCCGCCACCCGCCTGCTCGACAAGGGCGCGACCGCCATCGTCTGCGGCTCGGACCTGATGGCTCTCGGCGTCGTGCGCGCAGTGCGTGCCCGCGGCGGCCAGGTGCCCACCGACGTGTCCGTGGTCGGCTTCGACGACTCGCCGCTGATCTCCTTCACCGACCCTCCGCTCACGACGATCCGCCAGCCGGTGGCCGCGATGAGCCAGGCAGCCGTCCAGGCGCTCGCCGAGGCGATCAGCGGCCACGACGCGCCCACGGGTGAGTACCTGTTCTCCCCCGAGCTGATCGTCCGCGGCTCCACCGCGGCGGCGCCCGGGGCCCGCTGACCGGTCTGTCTAGCCTGCCCGGCGTGACATGTCCGGGGCAGGACCTTCTGCCTTTGCGCCCGCAGCGCCGCGACCGAGGATGGAGGAGACCCAGGGAGCGCACCATGGCGGAGCTCACAGACATCCCGATCGAGGAGTGCCTCGCCCTTCTCCACAACGAGGTCGTCGGCCGCGTGGCCATCGACGCCCCCACCGGCGTGAGCATCGTGCCGGTGAACTACTCGGTCTACGACGGCGACATCGTCTTCCGGACCGCCCCCTACAGCCAGCTCGGCACCTACGGCTGGCACTGCCGGCTGGCCTTCGAGATCGACGGCGCCGACGTGGCCACGCACCAGGGCTGGAGCGTCGTGGTCAAGGGCCGGGCGGAGCTCGTCGACGACCCCAAGTGGCTGGCCTCGATCCGGCAGTTGAACGACCCCCGACCGTGGGCGAACGGGCAGCGCTGGCTCTACATCCGGCTGCATCCGGAGGAGGTCACCGGGCGCCGGATCAGGGGCGGTGTACCCGAGCAGCGCACGGGCGGCTGAGCGTCGTACCCCCGGTGGGACTCGAACCCACACTGAAAGGTTTTTAAGACCTCTTCCTCTGCCATTGGGATACGGGGGCCGGCAGGCAGGTCAAAGATAGGTCTTGCGCGGGTAGATCGCGTGCGCGCCGGCGGCGCGGTCGAGGAACAGCAGCCCGTCACAGTGGTCGATCTCGTGCTGCAGAGCCCTGGCCTCGAAGGCGTCCGCGCTGATCTCGACCCGCTCGCCGGTCACCGGCAGCTGACCGGCCACGACGATCCGGGTCGCGCGCTTCACGTCGCCGGTGAAGTCGGGGACGCTCATGCACCCCTCGCGCGCCTTCTCGTTGCGCGAGGCGGAGACCACCTCGGCGTTGCAGAGCACGAACGTCCCGTGGTGCGAGCGGGTCTTGGGATGCTCGGTGACGTCGACGCAGAACATCTTCACGCCCACGCCCACCTGCGGCGCGGCCAGGCCGACACATCCGGGCGAGACGCGCATGGTGGCGACCAGGTCGGCGGCGAGCTGGACCATCTCCGGATCGGCGGGGTCGATCGCGGCGCCCACCTGGGAGAGCACCGTCGCCGGGGCGCGCACCACCTCGAGGACACGTCCCTCGACGGGGAGGTCCTTCTCGGTCCAGCGGCCGACGGTGTCGTCGACGGGAGCGGAGCTCACAGCTCGTCGCTCTCCATCTCGCGCAGCGTGACCCCGACCCCGAGCTCCTCGCCGGCCCGGCGCAGCGCGGCCTGGAGCGCCTCGACGTCGGCGTCCGCGGGCAGGTCCACCTCGGCGGCGAGGACGTAGAGGTCCCCGGCCAGGCGGGTGGTCAGGTCGGTGATGTTGCCGCCGGCGGCGGCCACCTCGCCGACCAGCGTGGAGACGATGCCGGCGCGGTCGCCGCCGTGCACGGTGAGGACGTACGTCGACCCGACCGCCTCGTGCGCGGGCTCCTCGGGGACCTCGCGCACCGCCACGGTCAGCGAGCCGTCCCGGGTCAGCCCGGCGAGGGCGGACTCGATCTCCTCGGCACCGGGCCGGCCCGCACAGACCAGCATCATCGCGAAGTGGCCGCGCA